>JACNJF010000141.1:0-49606 GCA_014382695.1 Gammaproteobacteria bacterium
TAAAAAAATAAACTAATTGATCTGGATTGTTGGAGCCCATAGCGCATTGTTTTAAAATAGAACGAATGAGATATAGCTCGCTTTAACGCAGCAGGTATCCTGCATCAAGGTTGTATTAAGGACGAGCCGCAGGATGTGATTTTTTTACGTTTAGAATATTGGAACCGGATCATTTTCGACAGCGTTTAATAATATGGATATTCGAAATTACTGGCCCTTCAGGAAAGATTGTCACTCACAGTTTGAGTCTCTACTCGGGCCTCATCTCAACAGGCTTTATAAGCTGGCCTATCGCCTGACCGGTCAGCGTGACGATGCTGAAGACCTGGTGCAGGATCTACTGCTCAAACTTTTTCCCCGCCTGCAGGAAATGCAGCAGATCGATCAGCTCGCGCCGTGGTTGTCGCGGATTTTATATCGACTGTTTATCGATAATATCCGGCGCCAGCAAAGGTCACCCATCGATCTGATGGGCGACGAGGAAATCATCTATGAAACCCATGCCAGCCCGATGGACGGGCCGGCCGAGGTTACTCATATCGAGCTGACCCATGAGCGGATTAACCAGGCCCTGCAGCAGTTGAGTGAAGAGCATCGTGTGCTGGTAATGCTGCATGATGTCGAGGGCTATAGTCTGCAGGAAATTAATTCGATGACGGATATACCGATCGGGACGATCAAGTCCCGATTAAGTCGTGGGCGGCAGAAATTACGCGAAATCATGCAATGATTGGGAACCGGAATTCTCCTCTAGCGTTAATACTAGTGCGAGGTAATTAAAATGAAATGTGAAGATATTAACCGTTATATAGATGACTTTCTGGATCAGAATTTAATTCCTGAGGATTTGAAGGTTTTTAAAGGTCATCTGTCAGGCTGTAAAGTCTGTGCCGATAAACTGGAAATAGCCAGTAACCTGTTAACAGGTTTAAGGCAGTTACCGGTTGAACCCCCTGCAGCGGGGTTCAGAGCACGAGTTTTTTCACAGCTGCGGCAACAATATCAGCAGCCGCGTGAATCGGGTTTCCGCTTTGCAGCCGGTTTTGCGAGTGCCATGGTAGCCAGTCTGGCGATATGGTTTGTGAGTACCCTGTATGTTCCCGATGACATCGTTGAGCAACCACCGATGATATCTGTAGCAATGCATGAGACGCAGACGGTACGCCTGCTGTTTGATTCGCAGAAAGATTTTCAACAGGTAACACTAAGCATTGATCTACCTCGCAATATAGAGCTGGACGGTTATCCCGGGCAAAAAAATCTGTCCTGGCAGACCCAGTTACAGAAAGGACAGAATATTCTTGCCTTACCGGTTGTCGCAACCGCTTACGGGCAGGGTGAACTGCTGGCTCAATTGAATTATGGGGATAAGGTGAAAACCTTCCGAATTGTAATGAAAACAAATGCAGATGGGGTTCAGCGCTACCCGCTGAATCAATATTCACCTGCATGATTAATTTAGGAGATTGATGTCATGAAAAAATTAAATATAGCGATAGCATTAGCACTGGGACTGGCCGTACCGTTTGCGGCAATGGGCGCAACTGTAGACGATGAAGTCACTATTCGTGTTATGAATATGTACGAGAATACGAATAGTGCGATTACACAGAATATAGAACTGCCCGATTCAGCCAGTGAGCAGGCAGCTGAGAATGCGTTCCAAAGAACACAGACTCAGGTTCGTGATCGTAACGCGGATGGTACTGGCCAGGGGCCTGGTTCAGGTTCTGCACCCGGTGATGGTAGCGAGACTGATGGATATGGTCCCGGACCTGCCGCAGGCGGTGGCGATAATGCCGGTTTTGGCCCTGGCCATGAACAAGGTGCTGGAAATGGTGCCGAAGCAGGTGATCTGCAACGTGATCGTATCCGCGACCAGGATCGGGAACATGTTCGTGATATGGATCAGGACCGGGTCATGGATCAGGATCAGGATAGAACCATGGATCAGGATCGAGAGCAGATTAGAGATACTGAGCATGTCTTCGATCATGAACCGCCAGCCTCTCAGGAGCCGCAGCAGGAACCTCCTATGATCCAGGAAATGGAGCAGCAGCAGAATCAGATCGATAATGAGCCTGTTGAGTTGCCGGAGCAGGATAGAGACGCTCAACAGAATCAACATGGTCAGGGTTCTGGCGGTTAAAGGATATGTGATAGAGCATTACTATTATGGATGATAGACCAGCCCGCAAATGCTTTGCGGGCTGGTTTTGTTCGTGTGAGTTCTGCCGTTAACGGATATTAGAGTGACGTGCTTATTATAGGGAGAGGTATCATGAAAAATTCAGCTTACAGAGGCTATATTTTTAGCCTGCTGCTGTTACTGTTTTCGCCTGCATTGCTGGCGACCGCAGAGTCGGACTTTAATCTGGGGGTTGACGCTTTCAAGGGTGGAGACAATGCCGCTGCTGCGGGCTATTTTGAATCCGCACTGGAGCAGGGAATGGAGTCTGTCGCACTGCACTATAATCTGGCCAGCAGTTACTACAAGCTGGGCCGCTACGCAGAGGCAAAAAAATATTTCCAGATTGTTAATCAGACCGCAGAGATGCACGAACTTGCCGAGTATAACCTTGGCCTGATTGCCACCAGGCAACAGCAGTGGAGACAGGCCCGGCGTCACTTTAATGAAGTCATCGATTCCGGTCGCGACGAGAAGCTGAGTAAACTCTCGCAACGACAGCTGGAAGCCCTGAAAAATAAGGAGAACCAGATTACCGCTTATGTTTCGGCTAATCTCGGTTATGACGATAATATCACTTCGGCCTCATCTGATTCGGTGCTTGGTAACTCGGATACCTTTTATGATCTGTATGCTTCGGTAGACTACCTGATCAGTGGTAAACGGCGCGAAGGCTGGGTCGCGGATGCCAACCTGTACAGCATCGATTATAGTGACACCAATAACTATGATGAATATCAGTATTCGCTGGGTATCAAAAGAGCGCTGTTACTGAATGACTGGGAAACCAGTGCTCAGCTGAGCCTGTCGAAAAGTGTATTCGGCGATGACGATTATCTAAGCACGAGCAAAATTGATTTGTATGGACGTAAAGTGTTATCGCGTACTGACCGCTTGTATTTACGTTACCGGCTGGAAGATATTAGCAGTGATCAGCCGCTGTATGACTATCTTGATGGCTGGCGGCAGCGTTTTAAGGTGGAGTTTCGGCAGTACAACCGGGATGATTCCAGGCAGGTCTATTACGAACTGGAATTGAATAATCGAAGTGAACTGGTGACCTCTCTGTATGCCTATGATTATTCACCCTTGCGCCATACGGTGCATGCAAAATACATCCGCTATCTGAATGACAGGTGGCACCTGAGCAGTGACCTGTCCTACCGCTTCAGCAACTACCCGGACTCTGCCACGATGAACCGTAATGATGAACAGCTGAGGCTGGAACTGGGGGCGGATTACCGGATCGACAGTAGCTTTAAGCTGACCGCTAAATTGCAGTTTACCAATGTCGATTCAAGCGAAGATCGCTACAGCTATGACAAGTCAGTTATCAGGTTTGGACTCAGCAAGTTTTTTTAAGTAATGTCTCTGCTGAGGTCGCGAGGTCTGGCTGAGGGGACGCCAGCCATCTATGTCAGTATCTATTTATAGGTAAGGCATCGCACACTATTTCGTCTATTATGAGTGACATCGTTTAATCAGTTGAAGACTTAACACGGAGCATGATGAGCCTACTATCCTCTTTACAGTCACAATTTTCGATCGACGGCGTTGCCAGTATTGTCAATTGCAGCGATGACTTTCCTGTAATTCAGATCAGCAATTCCTATGCAGATGCCAGCATTGCACTGGATGGGGGGCAGGTTCTGACCTTTCAACCAAAGCTTCAACAACCGGTGTTGTGGTTGAGTAAAAAGGCCATCTATAAACCGGGCAAGAGCCTGCGGGGTGGTATTCCTGTCTGCTGGCCCTGGTTTTCCGATCATCCGACTGAAAAGAGTTTTCCGGCTCATGGTTTCGCGCGTAACCATCGCTGGCAACTGGAAGCCATCGAACAACAGACGGACCAGTCAACCCTGGTTCGACTGACGTTACCAGCTAGTGATGCCACACGAAATCTCTGGCCTCAGCCATTCGAACTGGAACTGAAGGTAGTGGTCGGGACCGAGTTATCGGTCTCTCTGACGATGACCAATCTGAGCGATCACCCCTGCACGATGACCAGTGCGCTGCACACCTATCTGCAGGTTGGTGATATTCGCGAGATTGTCATCAGCGGCCTGGATCAGACCCCTTATATGGATAAAGTTCAGGACTTCAGTCTCTTCGAGCAGCAGGGTAATGTGCGCTTTAGCGGTGAGCTCGACCGGATCTATCAAAACACCCGCAGCGATATCATCATTCATGACGGCGTATTAAAGCGTCAGCTGAAAATTGCCAAATCCGGTAGTCTTTCAACCGTGCTATGGAATCCGTGGGTTAATAAATCTGCCGCTATGAATGATTTTGAGGAGGATGGTTATCAGCATATGCTGTGCGTGGAAGCGGCGAATGCGGCAGATGATATTATTCAGCTGCAGCCTGCGCAATCTCATTGCCTGCAGACCGTGCTCTCGGTGCTTGACCAGCATGCCTGAAACGCGCGTTTAACCACTTGTGACGTTGTTACGGCCATGCTTCTTGGCCTGGTACATCAACTTATCGACATGAGCAATCGCTTCGTTGACGGTGATGTTGAATGGCCTGGAAAAAGTCGACACCCCGATACTGGCGGTCACTTTTACCTGTTCACCTTTATACTCCAGAGTATGCTTTTGAATATCCTGGCGAATGTCCTCCGCCTGTTTTACGGCGACCGATTTGGGTGCGGCTTTAAGCAATAGCAAGATTTCTTCGCCGCCGATACGGAACGCGAAATCGGTCGCGCGAATCGATTTTAGAATGATGTTGGCGACATCGATCAGGGCCTTATCACCGGTCAGGTGACCGTAGGTATCATTAATTGACTTGAAATGGTCCAGATCGATCATCATCAGTGATATCGCATAATTCTGTGAGTCGGCCATGGCGAACTCCTTTTTGATCAGACTGTTCATTGAGCTGCGGGTTAACAGTTTGGTCAAAGGGTCCTTGTCGATATTTCCCAGCAATACATCGGTATTGGAGATGGTAATGACATTAGTCAGCATCAGGCTTAACTTGTAAATACTCATCAACTCACGGTAGAGCGGTAAAACATCGCTATAATCTTTCTTTTCCAGAAAGTAAAAAACGTTTAAGGCATCAATACGAATACGTGCAACCATCTCATGAATGTATTCCATAAAAGGTTCATTCTCTTTCAGACTTGATTCGATATTCAGCAGGATGTCGGACTCGATCAGAAAGCTGGGGGCCAGACTTCTATTTTCCTTCTGAATCGCGAATATAAAACTTTTTAACCATATAAAACGACCTGCCGAGATCGCGTTATGAGTTTCCCTGGTGACACTGATTTTTTCCAGATACTGATCGATATCCTTTAAATCCTGGGCCAGAATACGATTGAGATAGCCTTTTGCGGTGAACGCACGGATCAGGCGGAAAAAAGTAAACGCGGAACGCAACGTCTGTTGTGAGTGGCTGATTTTATAGATACTGTGTATGGTGCCTTCCTGCAGAATATCCAGCGCGAATGAAAAGTCGACAAAAGGCAGGCGCAGATCGTAATGCATTTCTCCCAGCGCGATATAACGGGTCCTCAACTCATCGTCGCTAAAGCGTAACGAAGAAATAAAGTAAGCCTTCTGTTTTTTTATCAGTTGTTCGATCTGTTGAGGGCTTTTGAAGTAGCTGTCAAAATCCGTATTGGAGAGCAGTTGATCATAAAATTGCTGAAAAATCTGATCCAGGTCTTGGTTTAATGCTTCAAGGATTTCCAGATGCATTGACATACCTCACACTAGTGCCAAATTTATATCGCGGATGGTTTTACGGGGTTTTATATCTTATGATCAATATTTTAGCCTAGTTTAACGATTAAGTTTTGCAATTGATGTCTTTGACTGAAAATATTTCGCTGCAGGGTCCAAGTGGTTATTGATATGGTCCAATGTTAAACCTTTCTCCTGTCCGATTGCTCACCCTGGTGGTGGCGGCGGTATTGCTGCTGTTGCTACTACTGGTTGCGGTGTTACTCACCGATACCCTGCTGAATATCCGCCACAATCTGGAACGGGCACCTGACTGGGTGTGGATGCTGGTACTCACCGGTTTCGGCTTTTTCTCTCTGTTCTCCGGCTGGCTCATCATCCGTATTTTACGTCCGTCCAGAAAGGCAGCGCAGCCTTTACCAGAGGTTGTGGATGAAGACAGTGTGCGCGAAAAACTGGCGCAGACTAAAGCCAGCGGGGTCGATACTGCGCTGGCCGAACAGGAACTCGAAAAACTCCAGCAACGGCGTCAGGCAGGCATCATACATATCGCACTGTATGGAGAAATCAGCAGTGGAAAATCGAGCCTGATCAAGGCCCTGCTACCGCATGCCGAGGTTAACATCTCGGTCAAAGGCGGTACCACACAGCAGCTCGATGAGTACCGCTGGAGTAGTGCAGCGGGTGATCAACTGGTTCTCACCGATATGCCGGGATTGAATGAAACGGGTCTGCAGCAGCAACAGCTATCGCGCCAGGAGGCGTTGCGCGCACATCTGGTGATCTATCTCTGCGATGGCGATCTGACGCGCAGCCAGATGGATGAACTGGCTCAGCTGGCCGGATTAAAAAAACCGCTCATTCTGGCGCTGAATAAAACCGATCGTTATAGCGCCGAGCAACTGCAACAGCTTAAAGAGCGCCTGCAGCAAAGAGTCAAGGAACTGAACATTCGCGAGCTGATCACTATCCGCAGTGCGACCACGCAACAAGTTATACGCATCACGGCGGATGGTTGTGAGGAACCGGTAGAAAGAGCGCAGCCGGCGCTGCTGGATGAGTTGAAGGCTGCCATACAGCGCATCATCGATGGCGATCCGCAGGTACTCGAAACTCTCAGGGATAGCGCCGTATTCAGCCTGATCGGAAGTCAGCTGGATACCGCTCTGGCGCAACAACGGGAACAGCAGGCGCTGGATATTACTCGCTCTTATTCTACAAAAGCGGTGGTTGCTGCAGTGGCGGCGATCACTCCTGGCACCGATATTCTGATTCAGGGCTACCTGGCTACGCAGATGATCAAGGAGCTTTCCGAGCTGTATCAGATCCCGGTACGTAAGCTGGATGTAGAACTGCTGTTGAAGCTGGTGCAGCAGCATGTGCGAACCCATGTGACGCTGTTGCTGGCGGTCGCGGGTAATGCGTTGAAGGCTTTTCCGGGCGCAGGTACGCTGACTGGTGGCATACTGCATGCGATCGCCTATGGATTTCTGTTTGAAACACTGGGCAAGAGTATTGCCCGCTCATTACATAGCCGGGGCGAATTGCACCCGCTACAGGTCGCCAGTCAATTTGAGGAAAATCTGGGTGAAAATATTAAAACGTCTGCAGGGTATTATGCCGCACTGGCTTTCCGACAGCTCCGCAAAAAAGACTGACACACACACGCTAGAGGAAGATTCATCCGGGCAGCAGAATCTCAATCTGGCGCGGGAAAGCCTGCAGGATCTATTGCAGGACAGCCGCGTTCCCGCACAGGTGCGTGAATCGCTGGCGGCGGATTACGCCGAGATAGAACAGATGCTACAACGCCTGCAGCAGGGACAGATTCATATCGCGGTGTTCGGTCGCGTGAGTGTGGGCAAATCGGCCCTGCTGAATGCGCTGCTGGGAGAGCAAAAGTTCAGCACCAGCGCGCTGCACGGTGAAACCAAAGTGGCTGATAAGGGCCAGTGGATAGAGTATCAGGCCGGTAATATCTATCTGATCGATACCCCCGGCATCAACGAAATCGAAGGCGAGCAACGCGAACAACTGGCCAGAGAAGTGGCGGCGCGTGCCGAACTGGTCCTGTTCGTGGTGGATGGCGACCTGACCCAGACCGAAGTGAGCGCGCTGCAGACCCTGGCCGCTACGCACCGCCCCATCCTGCTGGTACTGAACAAGATGGATCGTTACCGCCCGGCCGAACAGGCACAGCTGCTGGAGTCGCTGCAGCAGCATACGAGCGGCTTGGTGGATCCACAGAATATTGTCAGCGCTGCGGCCGATCCGGCTGAGCAGCTGGTGATCCGCATCGATGAACAGGGCAAAGAACAGGAGTCGACGCGTAGACCGGCAGTGGATGTGTCAGCCCTGAAAGCGCGTCTGTGGGATGTACTACAGGCTGAAGGCCAGACTCTGGCCGCGCTGAATGCGAGTCTGTTTGCCGGCCAGCTGAGCGATCAGGTGGGGCAAAAGATTATTCTGGCGCGGCGCGAAGCCGGGCAAAAAATAATCCGCAGCTACTGTATCGCTAAAGGGGTCGCAGTCGCTTTTAATCCGATTCCGGTGGCGGATCTGGTGGCAGCACTGATGGTCGATGTATCGATGGTGGTGCATCTTTCACAGCTGTTTGGGCTACCGCTGTCACGCAAGGAAGCCGGTAGCCTGATTAAAACCATCGGTGCTCAGGTTATCCTTTTAATGGGGACAGTGTGGGCGGTACACTTTGTGTCTTCGGTATTAAAACTGGGTTCGACCGGCTTATCCGCACTGGTGACTGGTGGTGCGCAGGGTGCAGTGGCTTATTACAGTACCTATATCGTGGGTCAGGCGGCGGAACAGTATCTGGCGCATGGAAAATCATGGGGTGACGGCGGACCAAAGTATGTGGTCAGAAAGATACTCGATAATCTGGATCGGGACTCGATTCTGCAACAGGCCCGACAGGATATCAAAAGCAGATTATCAAAAGCCTGAGGGTCTCAGGGGAGTCTGCTGAGTTACCCATTCCTGCCTGGCTGAGCAGCTTCAGGGTGAGCTAACCATTATTGGCCACGATATTTATTTCTGTATTCAGTCGGTGTACAGCCGAAGCAGCATTTGAAGCGTCGGCTGAAATGACTGGGGCTGCTAAATCCAAGGTCATAACAAATTGTCGTAATGATGTCTCCCTTGCGCAGGCGGTGAGCGGCTTCCTTCAAACGTAACTGTTGTTGCAGTTCTACCGGTGAGCAGCCGAGTTTGTTTTTGAATTCGTAATACAGGCGACTCCGGCTCATACAGGCAACCAGGCACAGGTCATCGATCGATAAAGCACGTGCCAGATTTTTCTTTATCCAGCAAAGCACTGCTGTCATGTGGTTTGCGTCGGGCTCATCCGAGCTATAGCTGAGTAGAAAATCACGCTCCTGTTTGCGCATCATGCGAATAATCAGCTCTGAAATATTCAGATCAATCAGCAGGTTTCTGTCGGTGTGGTTTTCCATAAAAATGTTGAGCAGGCGGGAGAGTAACTGTTGTGTCGAGCTGGAGTGGCAGGTATGCAAAACCTGTTGGTCATAACTCCACTCACGCTGTAATGAATCGAGGGGGAATGATTCGTTCATACAGTCCGCAATGGAGAGTACTTTTTCCTTTGAAATTTCAATGGTCAGGCAGCTAGTGGGGGCATTTTTTGTTGCTTTTGGGAAGTCGATTTCAACACTGGAACCGGGGGCCATTATAAACGATTCATGGGGCAGAAAAGGTTTAGCTTCTCGCCCCGGGCTATGCATGATTTTTTCGCCTTGAATCATGCCGCAATATAGAATTTGATCGGCGTACAGAGCAATGTTTGAAACGCTTTCATAGGTATCGTAGATACTGACTTCAGACTCCGGTCCGGCAAACTGGATTCGGTTTTCTATCAACTTTGTGGGCATCCTCCGTCTGTTAATATCCTCTTGCGTTCTGTTCATAGGACCTCGATCTTCTCAAAAAAGTTAATTTTTATTATTGGGTTAAATTGTCACGTGCAATATTCATAGCCTGGTTATGCTCAAGCGCTTTGCTGGATTGCTGTTGTAAGCCTGCGGGGTAAATTTTGTCTGGAAGCTGATCGGCATAATATTGTGGTGGCGTACTTTTCGTGTGCTGTGGCTCATGATGGAGGAAATTACAACCATCGTGAATAGTATGCCTAACTGGAGGTGACCAGTGGTTAGTGGTATCAGCAATAAGAGTAGTATCTTAACCAGAATGGTCAGTCCACGGAGTTCAAATAAAGCGATAGCACTGGCGTAGAGATCGATCGCGAACATGCCCAGTCCACTGATAATGACGCCGAGTGTCCAGGGCCATAAAAATTCTGCCGGCTGCTCAAAGTAGAGTCCACCTAGCAGGATACTTAAACTCAGGATATGTACGCTACGCAGCAGATTGAGTATCAGTCGTTGCTGGGGCATAGCGCGATACAACTCAGGAAATACTAGCTGGCGTAAGCTATTTGACATGTGTCTATGAAGTCAGTGGCTACAGATCGGGCAACTGGGATTTCTGGGAACCTGAACCTGTTGCCATTGCATATTCAGTCCATCAAATAACAGCAGTTTGCCGACCAGTTGCTGAAAATTTCCGGTCAGAATCAACAGTGCATCGAGCGCCTGTAATGTGCCCATAACGCCGACCACCGGTCCCAGTACCCCTTCCATTTCGCAGCTCTGTGCATTTTCATACTGGCTGCTGTAAAGGCATTGATAGCAGGGGCCATCGGTATCCGGGATATAGTTCAGTATCTGTCCTTCGAGTCGAATCGCCGCTGCCGAAACGAGCGGTGTTTTAGTGCTCACGCAATAACGGTTTAGCACAAAACGGGTCGGAAAATTATCGCTGCAATCGATCACGATATCAGCCTGGTGGATCTGTTGCTCAAGTTCGGTATGGTCCATTTCATGCGCAATGGTTTCAACCTTGCACTCCGGGTTAAGGGCCAGAATGCTGGCTCTGGCAGAATGTACCTTGAGTTCCCCGACCTGATCCTGTCGATGAATAATCTGACGTTGCAGGTTAGAGGATTCAACCACATCAAAATCACAGATTATCAGTTTGCCGATGCCCGCAGCCGCCATATACAGGGCACAGGGTGAACCCAGGCCGCCCATACCGATGATCAGTGCCGTGCTCTGCAGGATTTTCTGCTGGCCCTGTGGTCCGATGCTGGAGAGTTTTATCTGGCGACTGTAGCGAGCTTCGTTGTCCGGTAACATGGGTATTAACCACCGCCTTTATGAAAGTATTTAAAGAACTTATCAAAAAAATTATCCGATTGAAAGGCGCTATTTTGCAGCACCGTGAATTGCACACTTAACACCGGTAACGCTATCGCCCCCAGGCGTCGTGGAGGCAGTGGTTTCAGGCTGATTAATACCTGAAATGGATTGTGTTGATGGATCACCAGCCAGTCACTGTCCGATTCAGCCTGACAGCGATAGGGTGAGCGTTGGTTAGTGAAGCCGCTGTTGAGTACCGATTCGAACTCCTGCTGGGTATAGCCCATTTCAAATACACAGGTTTGCTCGGTGTGCATGCTGCAGTTATTATCCACCGGCTACGGGAGGCCAGATAGCAACGCTATCCTCCTCCGCCAGCTTTTGCTGTTTGCGCGCGTCGCCACATACGAAGTGGCCATTCAATAAAACGATATGTGCAAGTTCTGCCGAGATGCTGAATCGGTCAATCAACTGTTGTACCGAACTGCCTTCATCGATAATGATTTCACGCCGGAAGCGTTGTGTGCCCGGCGGTAATAAAGCCATCAGCGACGCATACAGTTCGATATACACTTTCATCTTAACTAAACCCTATTTCCTGAGTACATTCCATATACGCTTCCATCAGACAACTCGGATCTTTGATCAATCGATCTTTCCAGTCGCCTAATTTAATCCTCGATTCAATCAGGCCTCGCAACACGCCGATATGCTGGGTTTTACCGACCGTACTGGCACCGACCAGGGTATCTTCTGAAAATTGCAGGTTGATATAGAGGAAATCGTTTTCATTGTAGAGATGAGCTGAATCTCCGCCCTCTACCCCCATCCATGATCCAAACGAACAGGATATGAGTCCGAGAGTATCCAGTACATTCATATTCACGGAGCCATGATGGCGTGTCTTTTTACCGCACATGTTAAGCGCGGCAATACGACCATGATCGGTGGCGGTGGGCTGGATCGCCTGCACCGTATGCTCTGCCGTTGAAAAGTCCAGACCCTGTGCGACATCGCCCGCTGCGTAGATATTGGGTTGACTGGTTTGCAGGTAATCATCCACCAGAATACCCTGGTCGGTAATAATTCCGCTACCCCGCACCAGTTCCAGACTGGATTTTACACCGGTTGCGGTAATCACCAGATCTGCCGCCAACGAGTTACCATTGTCGAGCTGAACGCTAACACCTTTTTCTGCCGGATTAATTGCATTCACCAGGCACGAGGTATTGACCTTGATACCTTTATTTTCGCACCAGCGCTTGAGTAACCCACCCGCCCGCTCATCCAGCATGCGTGGAACCATGCGATTGCCTGTTTCAACCACGTTCAGATTGACCCCGCGTTTGACCAGCGCTTCGAGGATAATACAGCCGATGAAGCCGGCACCGATTAACACCACATTCGATCCCGGTCTGGCCAGACTGATAATGTTTCTGGCATCCTGCAGGGTCCAGCAACTGTGTACACAGCTGCTGTCTATTCCCGGAATCGGTGGCCTGATCGGGGTAGAGCCGGTGGCAATTAACAGGCGGTCATAATTAAGTGCTTTACCCGATTGGAGTGTGAGCATCTGTGACTGCGGGTTAATGCTATCGACGTGATCCTGAATGATGGAGATGTCCAGATCATAATAGTGATTTTGCTGGCGGCGCAGATAGCTACCACTTTCTTCGATATTGCCAACCAGTAAGTAGGGTAGCGCCATCCGTGAATAGGGTGGTTCTGATTCGGCACCGATCAGAGATATATCGGCCTCGGAGTCGTTTTTGCGAATGGTTTCAGCAGCAACTATGCCAGCCGGACCCGCTCCAATGATGATGTAGTGCATGATATAAGCTCGTATTAGGAAAAGAAAAAACCCTCTCCGGTAACATCGGAGAGGGTATTTGTTTACAGTGAAAGACGTGCTTTAGTTTCAGCGGTAATTTCACCCTTATCGGTCCAGCCTCTGATCTCGTAGTATTTGGGCAGCATTTCACCCAGTCGATTGACCTGGCCATCTGTCGGGCCGCCCTTGATTGCTTCTTCCAGCATACGCCTGGGTAGTTTGTCATCATTCGAGGTAAAGCCGGCATCGTTGTTAAACTGGCGCTCCAGGTTCCAGATGCGCTCGCCAACTTCCAGGCATTTTTCAACGGTCCAGTCACCTTCACAGGCACCATCCACCTGAGGGGCGATATTATCCATGCCCCAGGCAAAGGTTGTGAACAGGCAAAGACCAGCCGAATCAACCAGTGCGGTGGCATCCTGGAAAGCTTTTACCAGTTCCGCTTTGCCTTCGGTTGCAGTTTGTTCGGTTTTCACCGGGATGCCGAGTATCTCTGAGGCGACGGTGTAACCTCGTACATGGCAGGCGCCACGGTTGGAGGTCGCATAGTTAAGCCCAATGCCCTGCAGGCCTCTGGGATCATAGGCCGGGAATTCAAGACCCTTGACCTGCATCGATAGCTCAGGTCGACCGTATTTTTCACACAGTCTTTTGGAACCGAGCCCCAGGTCTTTACCAAACCCCTGGCCGCTGACGAGGGCTTCCGTGGCCTGCACAAAGGCTTCGGAAGAGCCGAATCTAAGTTCTATGCCGCCGGTATCTTCCAGTGTCAGGTCGCCTGCTTCAAACATTTCCATCGCCGCTGCCACAGTACAGCCATAGGAAATCGGGTCAAAGCCATCTTCATTACACAGGAAATTGACAAAGGTAATGGTGTTCAGGTCATCGATGCCGGTATCGGCACCGAGTGACCAGGCGGATTCATACTCCAGACCACCGGAAGCACCCCAGTACTGCGGTTTATTTTCAATCGTAAAATGAGTTTTATCGACGGTAGATATACGTCCACAGGCAATAGTACAACCGAAGCAGGCCGCATTGGTGGTGAGGTTGGCTTTGCCATCACTCGCGCGTGGCTCATGCATGGCTTCACCGGAAATATTTTGTGCACCCTCAAACCCAACATTTTTCATATTGTAGGAAGGCAGTCCACCTACGCCATTCATTACGTTCATCAAGACCTGGGTACCATAGGCGGGCAGGCCCTGTCCGGTGACTGCATTATCTGCGAGAACTTTTTTGGCGTCATTCACGGCGCTCATGAACTTGCCAAAATCCCTTACATTACCAACGCCGAGGGTGCCGCGAACGGCGACTGCCTTGAGGTTTTTCGATGCCATCACTGTGCCGACGCCGGAACGTCCTGCCGCACGGTGTTTGTCATTGATGATGCCGGAGTAGAGGCAACCGGTTTCTGCAGTACGGCCTACACAGGCGACACGAATCTGCGGGTCCTGATGTATCTGATGCAGGATATCATCGGTTTCCCAGGCTGATTTGCCCCAGATCGCTGCGGCAGAACGGAGTTCCACCTGATCGTTGGAGATCCACAGGTAAACCGGTTCGGGCGATTTGCCTTCGAAGATAATCATATCCCAGCCGGCATTCTTAAATTCATTACCGAGGAAGCCACCGGAATTGGAACAGGCGATGGCGTTGGTGAGTGGGCCTTTGGTAATCACTGAATAGCGGCCTGCGGTAGAGGCCATGGTGCCGGTGAGCGGTCCCGTCGCCATGATCATTTTATTTTCAGGGCTTAACGGGTCGCATTTTGGGTCGATTTCTTCGCACAGGTACTTGGTGGCGAGTCCTCTTTGACCGAGGTAATCATTGGCCCATTGCATATTCAGTGGTTCGGGTGTGCAGGTGCCTTGGGTGAGGTTGACGCGTAAAATTTTTCTTGTCCAGGACATGTTTGTTTCTCCTATTAGGAAGCCGAAGCTTCGGCTGCGGGCAGGCTGCGAGCTGCAGATTTTTGCATTCGGCTGTAACCGGTCCAGTCCGCATCGATATAGGTAATGGCTCCGGTAGGGCAGGCCCTGGCACATTCGGGGTCGCCACCACACAGGTCGCATTTGACCACCTTGCCGGTGACCTGAGAATAGTTCACCGTACCGAATGGGCAGGCAATGGTGCATACCTTGCAACCGACACAGCTGGAATCGGAAATGACTTTGGCACCGGTTCTGACATCGATGCTGATGGCGTCCACCGGACAGGCACGCTGGCACCAGGCTTCATCGCACTGGGTACAGGTGTAGGGTGCAAAACGTCCTTCATGGTGAAAGTTAAACACTTTTATATAGGAACGCGAGGGATTAAAGGCGCCAGTGTGCTCGTAGGAGCAGGCGAGTTCGCATTGAAGACACCCGGTACACTTTGCCGCTTCGATATGTAAAGATTTCTGCATAGATCAATCCTCCTGTAATAGTGCGCAGGTGCCCACTTAATGGATACACTCTATTATTCTGCAAAGCTGATTGCTGGCTTGCCAGTCCAAATGGCTTGACTGAGTATCCATTTTTAAGTCAGAGATGAGAATTGTGTTGGACGTGGAGTGGGTATTCATGTAGGAATGGGCTTCCTGTATTGTGAAGCCTGGAGAAGTAATGCACCCATCATCCGACTCTTTGCTGATTGACCGTTTCGGGCGTCAGATTAACTACGTTCGACTATCGGTTACTGACCGTTGTGATTTACGCTGCGTCTACTGCATGTCTGAAGACATGACTTTTGTCCCCAGAGAGCAGTTGCTGACGCTCGAAGAAATCAGTCGCATTGGGCGTTTGTTCGTTGAAATGGGGGTGGATAAAATCCGTATCACCGGCGGTGAGCCGCTGACCCGTAAGAATATCCTGCAGGTATTTGAATCACTCGGCCAGCTGACTGGCCTGAAAGATCTCACCATCACCACCAATGGCACTTTATTATCGAGCTACGCACAGGCCCTCAAAGATGCCGGTGTGACGCGGGTTAATATCAGTCTGGATACGCTGGATACTGAACGATTTAAGGCGATCACGCGCGTCGGGAAACTGGCAAAAACGCTGCAGGGTATCGATGCTGCACTTGAGGCCGGGTTTCAAAGTGTCAAGCTGAATGCGGTCGTGTTAAAAAACCGTAATCATGATGAGGTGCATAAACTGGTCGAATTTGCGCGTCAACGCGGGATGGATATCAGCTTTATCGAGGAAATGCCATTAGGTATCGTGGGCGATCATGATCGTGCCGAAGCATTCTATTCGAGTGAACAGATTCGGAATGATCTGCTCAAGTATTATCAGTTAACGGCCAGTAATGAATCGACCGGTGGCCCTGCGCGCTATTACCGGATGCCGGATAGCAACTCACGGGTGGGCTTTATCTCACCGCATAGTCATAACTTCTGTGATACCTGCAATCGAGTCCGGGTGACGGCGGAAGGACGGTTGTTGCTATGTCTGGGGCAGGAGCATTCGATCGATTTACGCCGCTCACTAAGAGCGCATCCGCTGGATGATGCAGCGGTCAGGCAGGATCTGTTAAACGCCATGCAGATCAAACCTCAGGGGCATAATTTTAATCTTGCACTACAGCCTGTGATTATGCGGCATATGAATACAACAGGGGGTTGATAGTACGCTAATGTTTACTGCAGGTGGTGGATTGTACTGGAGCTGGTGACAGGGTCAGGCATTGAGCTCGACCGCTATTTCATGCGGATCTAAATAAAAAACAGCGGCGACCTATGGGGTGGTCGCCGCCGAACTTGCGCTAACAATAACTTTTAAAGCTTATCGGAACTTAGATGTTTTCAATACTGACCGCTACTGCACTACCGCTTGAGCGATCAACGACAACCTGAACTGCTAATCCGGAGCCTAGTAAGTCGTCCAGAGTCAGATCGGTCAGGGTGCCGAAGGCGGCATCATCATCCACGTTAGCGTTGCGAGCATCTTCGATAAGAGAATTATCGATCACAGTTGCGGCATTCACACTGATGGTTTCACCGGCCACTACAAACGAAGTCAAGGTGACATTGCTGACCGGACCGTTCAGTTCGTTTGAGCTGGAAGTGCTGCCGCCGGTAGAGCTGGACGATGAGCTGGAGGATCCGAGCAGTACACTGTCCTGTGGTTCGAATTCCACTTCACGTGCAGTCAGGGTGCCATTTACACAACCGGTACCGGCGTTGTCACTGGTGGCCTGCACGATGTCGCCATCATTCAGCTGGTTAAAGAAGGCTGTACGTCCAATTGTCAGGTTGCTGCCATCTTCAAAGTTTGAATCCAAAACCTGGCTGACGTTGATGGTGACACCCTGGATGGTGAAGGTGAAGTTGATATCGGTACCACTCTTATCGGCAACCGTTCCTCTCAGGCGACAGTCGTTGTCGTTGTCCTTGGAAATCTCCAGGCGTGTCCAGGTGGTGGTGCCATTAATCGGGTAACCACGTGCTTCGATTCGCTGGCCATCAACATTACCAAGGAAGGTGGAGATGGACGGATTGTCAATATCATTGATGTCATCCTCCAGGCGGGTTCTGTCTTTCGGAGTAATGGTCAGACCCAGGCGAGTGACAAAACTGTTTGCATCGGCGCTGACCACGTTGTCTTCGGTGCGCACATTGTCTTCGGCTTCATCTTTAATACGCGTTACGCTGAGAGAACCATCGAACTGCAGGCGTCCTTTGATCTCGATACGCAGCCCCTGGCTGAACTGGGCGACATCGTTAACGCGAATCTCATAGCCGTTAATGGTGACCAGGCCGCCAGTGCCAGTCGCATCTGCAACTACTTTCTGGATCACACCTTCGATTTCCAGCTCGCCGCTGCTGAAGCTACTATCAACCAGTTTATCGAGAAGGTCTTCACGTTCGATACGGGTTGCGGTGATTTGGGTCGCAGAATCGACACTGCCGTGAACTTCTACAAACATGCCATCGGCAAGAGGGGTGCTGTCGGGGAAGTCTTCGCTATCCAGAGCAGAACTCAAATACTGTACGGTTAAACCATTCAGAGTGAACTGTGAGCCGGTATGATTACTGACACGACCTTTAACTTCGGCTGTAAAGGTGCCGGGTGTTACCGATCCGACGGTGTTAGTACCATCTTCGATACGCGTGGCTTCAAATCCATTTTGAGAGGGGAAGCCGCTAACCACGATGATGGTGCTGTCAATTGGGAGTAGCTGATCCAGAGTCTCGGTCAGAAGAGGATCGCCAAAACGCAGGTCTGGACGCTGGTCTGAAGGGAGTCCAGATTGGCGTACGGCTTCGATCAGTGAGTCATCGATAATGGTGTCCGGGGTGATGGAGATAGTTTGACCCAGGATTACGAAGCTGGCGTCTGCGGAAACCGAGGAGACCTTTCCGGCCAGTTCGTTATCAAAAATAATCGTGCTGGCTGTGCCATTGCTGTCATCGGTGCGTGTGCCGCGAACCGTAACCACCTGACCCAGACCAAGCAGGCTCTTGACCACATCATCGCTAGGATTTTTGGCCAGTTCGGAACCGTCATCGGCTGAAATGATGGTGGAGTTTTCAGTTTTATAACGTACGCCGTTGACATACACGCTGCCAAACTGGGTGATGACACCGGATGATGTTACGTCTGTAGCCAGTGGTGTATCTACGCTGCTATCACTGCCACCACCACAGGCTGCCAGGGCTGAAGTGATCAGGATGGTTGAAATGGCTGTCGAAAGTTTATTGTTTCTCATGTGATAAATACCTTAAAAAGTGAAAAATTAGTTGTTCAGATCTGGTGTCAATCTGAGCATGTGTGGGAATATAATCCCAATAAACTAGAATGTCAAAAGTAAATAATTGGCTATCTGGATCGCATCCGGTATCCCTCGGCGCTGTTAAGAGGTCAGACATAATAAGGTTTTCTCGTTTTCTGCCAGGCTAGAGTAAAAGGCAAAAGCCTTGGCTTTGAGGTGTTTGGGAAGGGTGTGGGTAATCAGGGTGATGAGTCAGTAAAGCCAGTTAATATATATCATGCCATTACGACGTTAAATAAAGCGAACAGTTCAACCTCATTGGATCCCGGATCAAATCAGTCTGCCGATTAATCGATTGCAGACTCGATTCATTGTCTGGATGAATCTAAATGCCGGCAGCGGTAGTGGGACGATCCAGAACTGCAGTTCAGTAGCATGGGTGAGTGCTGATGAATGCGCTTGAGAATATCCGCAGCGAGCTGAACAGATCAGGTGGAACTTCATTCTGCGCAAGCTTCTACGGTCGCAGCGAACGTCACGCATCCTCTGCAAATGCTATCCGGACGGTCGGCTGGAAAGAACTTTTTGTGCTTTACAGCGGCGATTCCGGGCGGAACTTAAGGTATAGTACGGCGGTCTTTAATTTACCGTTTTGGAATCTTTTTTGCGTGGAATCAAGCCTATGTTAAACCTGCTTTCTGCAGTCAGACTCTCTGCAGCCCGATCATTGTTGTTTCGTGCACTGGTACTGGTCCTTATCGCTCTCAGTCTGAGCGCCTGTACTGAGCCGCCTTATACCAATCTCGATAATGCCGGGTTAAAAGCGCTGCTACAGCAGGGTGTGCCTGTGTATGACATACGTCGACCGGATGAATGGCGTCAGACCGGAGTGGTTGAGGGCAGTCAGCGTCTGACCTTTGTAGATGGCAGCGGTCGCCTGATGCCGGATTTTTTCACGCGCTTTAGTGCAGCTGTCGGCAAGGATGACCCGGTCATCCTGATCTGTCGTACCGGTAATCGCAGCAGTGTGCTGGGAAAACATCTGATGGAAAAGATGGGTTACACGAAAGTTTATAACGTGCGTGATGGTATCGTTTCATGGATCGGTGACCGTCAGAAGGTTGTACGTCTGTAATCGTTTAAATCTAAATACAAGAGAAAGCCTATGAATTCTCCCGAAGCGACTGGTCAGGCCACCCCCGTACATAAGCCGCGGCCATTCATTGATCTGCTGGTAAGTATTGTGCTGCCCTCCTTTATTCTGATGAAGATGAGTGGGGTGGATAATCTGGGTGCGAGTGGTGCCCTGATCGTTGCGCTGGCCTTTCCGCTGGGCTGGGGCCTGTTTGAACTGATCCGATATCGAAAGTATAACTTTATTGCCCTGCTCGGCATGGTGAGTGTGCTGCTCACCGGTGGCATCGGGCTGTTGAAGCTGGATCCAGAGTGGCTGGCAGTTAAAGAAGCGGCCATCCCTGCACTGATCGGGGTGGCGGTACTGGTCTCTACGCTGACGCCTTATCCGTTGATTAAAACGCTGATCTATTCGCCCTCGATTATGGATGTGGAGAATATCCGCCAGAAGCTTGCTAGCCTGGATAATACGGCCGCCTTTGAGGGACGTCTGCTGCGAGCGACCTATCTGCTGGGAGGTACTTTTTTCTTTTCCGCGGTGATGAATTACATACTGGCGCGCTGGATCGTGACCAGTGCTGCCGGCAGTGAAGCCTTTAATGAAGAGCTGGGGCGTATGACCCTGCTTAGCTATCCGATGATAGCGATTCCTTCGATGATCATGATGATTGGCATATTCTATTATCTGTGGCGCAGCATCCATCAAATGACCGGACTGGAGCTGGATGAAATACTGGCCAAGCAGCATCGTGAGAAACTGTGAGAATGTTATTCTTCTGTCTGATTAAACGGCTAAGAGATGCGCAAGCCCTTTGACCAGACTGCTAATCCGTTGATTCAGCCTCGATTCATGACATTCCGCTAAACTGATAACAACTAACCATAACCCGATCTGATGACGCAATATTTTATTCGACGACTGCTGCTGATTGTGCCGACCTTTATCGGCATTACCATTCTGGTTTTCGTGATTACGCGCTTTGTGCCGGGTGGGCCAATCGAACGCATGATTGCAGAAGTGCAGCAGGCGGCGATGCAGGGCGGTGCGGGCACCATGCAGTCGACTACTTCGGGTATCGGTGGCGCGACCCTGGATGAAGATCAGATTCGTCAACTGGAACAATATTACGGCTTCGATAAACCGGTGCTGGTGAGTTACTGGGACTGGCTGATAAAGGTCGTGCAGTTCGATCTGGGGGTTTCCACGCGTTATAGCGAACCGGTGTGGGATACGATCAGGGAGCGCTTACCGGTTTCTGCGTTTTATGGCATTACTACCATGCTGATTACCTACTTTATCTCGATTCCGCTGGGCTATCTAAAGGCGATCCGGCATAACAGTCATTTCGATCATGCCTCTTCTGTGGTGGTGTTTATCGGCTACGCGATCCCTTCCTACGTGGTCGGGATTATTCTGCTGGTGGTGTTTGCATCGAATCTGGAGTGGTTTCCGATGGGCGGCTTCTATGGCGATGATTTCGATGATCTGGAATCGAAATGGGAGCAGGCAGCGGATGTGTTTTATCATGCGGCTTTACCCTTGATGGCGTATGTTGCCGGCAGTTTTGCGGTGATGACCTTCATGATGAAGAATGCGCTGATGGATAATCTGGCGGCAGACTATGTGCGTACTGCGATTGCCAAGGGCATGCCTTTTCGCGAAGCGATTACGCGCCATGCGATGCGCAACAGTCTGATCCCGATAGCGACCCATTTCGGGAACAATATCTCGGTGATTATCGGCGGCTCGTTCCTGATCGAAAAGATTTTCAACATCGACGGCCTCGGGCTGCTGGGTTACGAATCGATTGTGGAACGTGATTATCCGATCGTGATGGGGGTACTGGTAATTTCGGCGATTCTGCAACTGGTCGGTAACATTCTGTCTGATATCTGTGTGGCGGTGGTCGATCCACGCGTGCAGTTCCGCTAATCGATCGATGCCTGTGTTTAACTTCAATCCCCTCACGTTAAATAAAATAAAGCGCTTCAAGTCGATCCGGCGCGGCTATTACTCGTTTATTATCTTTACCCTGCTGGTGTTGCTGTCGTGTGCAGCCGAGATGCTGGTGAACAGTCGAGCATTGGTGGTGGCGTATCAGGGGCAGTGGTATTTTCCGACCTATGGCGACATTATTCCGGGCACGCAACTGGGTTTTGAGTATGAATACGAAACCAACTACCGCGTGCTAAAAAAACGCTTGCAGGGCAGTGATAGCGGTTTCGTGCTGTTGCCGCCGATCCCTTATAATCCGTATGAAACCGATCTGAAAAACAACCAGTTTCCGCCGTTTCCACCTTCCTTTGAGGATCAGCATTATCTGGGAACCGATACCATCGGGCGAGATGTCGCTGCGCGTCTGGTGTATGGCTTTAGAACCGCGATCTTTTTTTCGCTGATCCTGCTGGTAGTCAGCTACCTGATCGGGGTTAGCATCGGTGCTGCGATGGGCTACTTCGGCGGGTTGTTCGATCTGCTGTTTCAACGCATCATCGAAATCTGGTCGAATATTCCGTTTCTGTACGTGATCATGATCGTGTCTTCCATCATGATCCCTAATTTCTACACCCTGATTGCGATCATCCTGGTGTTTGGCTGGATCCAGATGACCTGGTATATGCGTACCGTGACCTATAAGGAAAAGGCGCGCGAGTATGTGATGGCTGCACGTGCTCTGGGTGCTTCACACAAACGTGTGATCTTTAATCATATTCTGCCGAATACCATTTCCATCATCGTCACCTTCATTCCGTTTTCGATTGCGAATGGCATTATCGCGCTGACCTCACTGGATTATCTGGGATTCGGGCTGCCGGCGCCGACTCCGAGCTGGGGCGAGTTGCTGAGTCAGGGCTCGAATAACCTGGAGTCGGTGTGGATCGTGTCTTCGGTGATTGTAGCCATGACCGTGATTCTGGTGATGGTCACTTTTATCGGTGAAGCGATCCGCGAAGCCTTCGATCCTAAAAAACACACAACCTACGAGTAATCACTATGTCTGCTTACCTGAGAAGTTTATCGAGTTCCATTCTACTGCTGATGTTTTCGATGTCTGCGCTACTGGCTAATGCAGAACTGCCAGCCAATATCAACTGGCTGACGAATGATGAAGATCCGGTTTATGCTTCGCCCGAAGCGGTCAAGGGCGGCACGCTGAAATCGGTGCTGCTCAGTTTCCCGTTAACCCTGCGTTATGTTGGACCGGATTCAAACGGCGGATTTCGCAGTGCCATTCTGGGCAATCAGATGTCGCTGGTAGTGACCCATCCGAATACCTACAAGCTGTTACCGTCGCTGGCTACCCACTGGGCCTATAGCGATGATAATAAAACCATGTATTTCCGCCTCAATCCAAAGGCACGCTGGTCGGACGGTAAGCCGGTTACCCCTGATGATTTTGCGTTTACCCTGGAGTTTATGCGTTCCAAGGAGATCGTCGCCCCCTGGTACAACACCTACTACAGCGAGGAAGTGGGCGAGGTGGTGATCTATGATGCACATACCTTTTCGGTCTCCAGTGCCAAGCCGCGTCCGCGTAATGAGCTGGCATCCCACGTTGCATTGAATCCAACGCCGCGCCATTTCTATAAAGATTTAACCGGTTATGTGCAGAAATATAACTGGGAAGTCGAACCGAATACCGGCGCTTATCAGATTAGTGAAATCAAGAAAGGCAAGAGCATTACCTTCAGCCGTAAAAAGGACTGGTGGGCGCAGGATCTGAAGTATTACAAGAATCGCTTTAATGTCGATAAAGTCCGATATACGGTGATTCGCGATATGAACCTGGCGTGGGAACACTTTAAGAAGGGTAATCTGGATATGTTCGGTATCACCCAGCCGGTTTACTGGCATGAAAAGGCCACCGGCGATATCTTCGATCAGGGCTATGTGCACAAGCTGTGGTTTTATAACGAGTCGCCGCAGTATTCTTCCGGCCTGTGGTTGAATCAGGATAATCCGATCCTGAAGGACTACAACGTGCGGCTCGGTATTGCGCATTCGTTTAACATCGAAAAAGTGAATCAGCAGGTGCTGCGTGGCGATTATGAACGCAAGCACAATATCCATAGCGGTTTTGGCGCGTTTACCAACCCGGATATCCGTTCACGCGAGTTCGATCTGGAAAAAGCCAATATGTACTTTGAAAAAGCCGGCTGGGGTGAACGCGGCGGCGATGGTATTCGGGTCAAGGATGGTCAGCGTCTGTCGTTAGCGGTGACCTACGGGGTGGATGATCATACCCCGCGTCTGGTGGTGTTGAAGGAAGAGTTCAAACGTGCCGGACTGGAACTGAATCTACGTAAAATGGACAGTGCCGCTTCGTTTAAGTCGGTGCTGGAAAAGAATCATGAGATCTGGTGGGGCGCACTCGGCGGGGGGCGCTGGCCGCAATACTGGGGCCAGTTTCATTCGGTCAATGCGCACAAACCGCAGACCAATAATATAACCAATACCGACGATCCCGAAATGGATCGGCTGATCGAGGCTTACCGCTCCGCCATGTCCACCGAACAGCGAGTCAAACTGGCGCACCAGTTGCAACAGCTAATTCATGAACAGAGTGCATGGATACCGAGTCTGGATGTGCCCTATGAGCGCATAGCCTACTGGCGCTGGATACGCCTGCCGGAGGTTCCGGGCACCCGCATTGGTGGTACAGGTCTGTCGCCATTCGATTTCAATGGTAGCTTCGATACCTCGGACGGCGGACTATTCTGGATCGACAGCAAAATGAAGAAAGAAACTGAGGCGGCCCGCAAAAAAGATAAAACCTTCCCTGCTGTGACGCGAATCGATGATACTTATAAAGTGAAAAATTAATGACAGAAGCATTGCTTGAAGTGAAGCATCTGGCCACCGAGTTTATCACCGAACAGGGGGTGGCGCGGGCGCTGGATGATATCAGCTTTCATATCAATGCCGGTGAAACACTCGGCATCGTGGGTGAGTCTGGCTGTGGTAAAAGTGTCACATCGCTGTCCATCATGCGTCTGTTACCGCGTCCTGCGGGGAGCATTGTGAGTGGCGAAGTTCTGCTGCAGGGGCAGGATCTGACCCGGCTGGCGCCTGAGGAAATGCACCATATTCGCGGAAACCGTATCGCGATGATCTTTCAGGAGCCGATGACTGCACTCAACCCGGTGTATCGGGTGGAGCGGCAGCTGGGCGAAACGCTGGTCCTGCATAATCCGCAGATGAGCAAGGATGAAATCCGTGCCGCGTCGATTCGAATGTTAAAACGGGTTGGCATTCCAGCCCCTGAACGGCGCATGCAGGAGTATCCGCATCAGCTCTCGGGCGGCATGCGCCAGCGCGTGATGATTGCGATCGCGCTGCTGTGTGAACCGGAAATCCTGATTGCCGATGAGCCGACGACTGCGCTCGATGTCACCATCCAGGCGCAGATACTCCAGCTGCTGAAAGATTTGCAGCAGGAAACCGGCATGGCGATCATTTTTATTACCCATGATCTGGGTGTGATTGCGGAAGTGTGTGACCGCGTGCTGGTGATGTATTCAGGGCGTATCATTGAGCAGGCCGAGATCCATACTCTGTTCGATACGCCGTTACATCCCTATACCCGCGGGTTGATGAATGCGATACCGCGGCTGGATAAACCGGCCAAACAAGTGCTGAGTACGATTCCAGGCATGGTGCCGAGTCTGTTTGATACGCCTCCCGGCTGCCGTTTTCAGAATCGCTGTGAGTATGCGCAGCCGCAGTGCCGGGCAACGACACCGCCACTGGAAGGCGACAGCGATCAGCATCAGGTGCGCTGTTTCCGCTTTCGGGAGCTGATGCACTAGCATGGAAATACTCAAGGTCGAAGAGTTGAAGATGCATTTTCCGGTGTATGGTGGCATTTTTTATCGCCAGATAGCACGGGTTTTTGCGGTGGATGGCGTGAGTTTTAGTATCGAGGCCGGTAAAACGCTGGGTCTGGTGGGTGAATCGGGTTGTGGTAAAAGTACTATTGGACGCGCGCTGCTGCGTTTATACGAACCGACCGCCGGTCGAATCAGTTTTGAAGGGAAAGACATTACCCATCTGAGCGGCAGCAGTCTGCGCGAATTGCGTTCCGATATGCAGATGATTTTTCAGGACCCGTTTGAATCGCTCAATCCGCGCCACACGGTTGGTAGTATTCTGGAGGAGCCGTTCCAGATCCATCGCTGGGGAACGCCACTCGAACGCCGTCAGGAAGTGCTCAGACTGCTTGATCGGGTTGGTATGCCAGCAGATTCGGTGCATAAGTATCCGCATGAGTTTTCCGGTGGGCAGCGCCAGCGTATCGGGATTGCGCGCGCCATCGCGCTGAAACCGAAGCTGATCATCTGCGATGAAGCGGTGTCGGCACTGGACGTTTCTATCCAGTCACAGATTCTCAATCTGCTGGTGGAGTTACAGCAGGAAATGGGTATGGCTTATCTGTTTATCGCGCATGATCTTTCTGTTATCCGCCATGTTTCGGATCAGATTGCGGTGATGTATCTGGGCCGAATCGTTGAGATTGCGGAACGTGATTCACTGTATAAAAACCCATTACATCCCTACACTCAGGCACTGATTGCATCGATTCCGGTGCCGGATCCACGGCGCAGGAAAACTTTCACCCCGTTGCAGGGTGAAGTGCCATCTCCGCTCAATCCGCCACCGTTCTGTCATTTTGTCGAGCGCTGTGCATATGCACAGGCGGTTTGCAGTCAGCAAACCCCGCAATTATCCAGTATCGATGGCTCAGACCCGTCGCATCGGGTTGCCTGCCATTTTGCCGGTCGCCTGTCGCACAAATAGATCAGCAGTACTCTAAAGCTGTATTGTTTGTGGCAGAATAGCCGCCTGTAAAAATTCCCGAGAACCCCGCATGAACTTTTCTGACTTTGGTCAACGCTTTAGCCGTTACTCCGGCATCACACACCTGATGGACGATCTGAGTGAAGGCCTGTTAAAAGAGGACATGATCATGCTGGGTGGTGGTAATCCAGCCGCCATTCCGCAGGTATTGCAGGTGCTTGAGCAGACCACACAGGAGTTGCTGGATAATGGAGAGCTGATCAATGCTGTTGTGAATTATGATTCTTCACAGGGCAAGCTGGCGTTTCTGGATTCCCTGGCGGAGTATTTTAACCGCCACTACGGCTGGGGTATCAGTCGAAAAAATATTGCGCTGACGCATGGTAGTCAGTCCGCTTTCTTTGCCCTGTTTAACAGTTTTGCCGGGCGCAGTAACGGCACCAGAAAGCATGTACTGCTACCGATTACACCGGAGTATATCGGTTATTCGGATGTCGGTATTGAAGAGGATCTGTTTGTCAGTCAAATGCCCAGCATCGAAATGCTGCCAGAGCAATTTTTTAAATATCACATCAACTTCAGCGATCTTGAAGTCACTGCTGACACCGGGCTGATCTGTGTGTCGCGTCCGACCAACCCGAGTGGAAATGTATTGACCGATCAGGAATGTAGCCATCTGGATCGGTTAGCGCGCCGGCATGATGTACCGCTGCTGGTCGATAGTGCCTATGGCACCCCGTTTCCACACATTATCTTTAATCAGGTAACACCGTTCTGGAATGAGAATACGATTGTTTGTCTGAGCCTGTCCAAACTCGGTCTGCCGGGGGTGAGAACCGGTATCGTGATCGCGAATGAAGAGGTAATCCGGCAGTTGTCCAATATGACCGCGATTACCAGTCTGGCACCGGGTGGTGTCGGCCCGGTCATCGTGAATGCTTTGCTACGCAAACAGTTGCTGACCTCGTTGTGTGATGAAGTGATTCGACCGTTTTACCAGGCTCGTTGTGAACTGGCCATCAACTGGTTAAAAAGTGCGGTGAATGATAATCGCCTGCAGATCCATTTACCGGAAGGGGCCATCTTTCTGTGGCTCTGGTTTGACGGGTTGTCGATCAGTACCAGTCGCCTGTATGAAGAGTTGAAACAGCAGGGTTTACTGGTGGTTCCGGGCCGGTATTTTTTTCCGGGTCAGGTGGATCCGGGGGCGCATGCCGAGAGCTGTATTCGGATGAACTATGTACAAAGTGAGCAGGATTTGCGCAAGGGGATAGATATTCTTGCGCGTGTCGTTAAGTCTTACTGGTAGAAAGCGGTTAAGGAGTGCTCGAATCAGAGCACTCCTTACGACTATCTGCGTGGCATCGCTTTATTGGTCGGGCTGGGCTGATTTTTTGATGAACATGATGATGAAATAAATCGCAATGATGATGACAAAAACGATCGTTCCGAGTGACATCAGGCCAACCGAGTCACTTAATAGATTCTTGAATAATTCCATAATTTTTTCTCTTTATATTTAAACCGCCACGATTCTAGGTTGAGATAAAGCGCATCACATTGACCCTGATCAAAAAAATTCGTCGAAGCTGACAGGCTTAAGTGGTAACCGTTAACACAGGTTTATTTAGACGTATGAGTGAATACGCCGTCCCAGTCCTCGCCCGGTGAATTCTGGCGGAAGGCATTGATACGGTCCAGATACTCGGTATAAAGCTTACAGTCTGGATAGGACTGCGACAGGTTGAAAAAATCCATCTCGGCTTTGTCCCAGTTTTGCTGGCGGAATACCATCAGTGCCTGCTTATAGCGGGAGAGCTCGGAAATCACTTCCTTGCTGACGTCATTTTTATGACCAATCGGTTCAAAGATGGCCACCGGTTCATTCTTGCCCTTAACCCGAACCAGATCCAGTTCTCTGAACACAAATTCATCGACCGCAGCTTTGGTCGTTTCACTGACAATGATGTTGACACCGTAGGCTTTGGTTAAGCCTTCCAGGCGAGAGCCGAGGTTCACCGCATCGCCCAGTACGGTGTAGGCAACGCGGAATTCTGAGCCCATGTTACCGACATTCATGACGCCGGTATTCAGCCCGATGCCAATATTCACTTCAGGCCAGCCTTTTTCACGAAACTCCTGTTGCATCACCTTCAGCTCTTTCATCATGTCAAAAGCGGCATACAGGGCATGTCGCGCATGTTCGGGATCCTGTAGTGGGGCTCCCCAGAATGCCATGATCGCATCGCCCATGTATTTATCGATGGTGCCACGGTTTTTATGGATCATGCGTGTCATCGGGGTTAATAAGGCATTCATCAGCTGAGTTAGCTGTTTGGGGTTGAGGCCTTCAGAAATGGTGGTGAAGCCACGTACATCTGAAAACAGTACGGTCATTTCTCGGCTTTCTCCTTCGAGCGAAAACTCTGTCGCGGTTTCGCTCATTTCATCCACCAGTTCAGGCGGAATATACTGGCCGAACATATGCGCCAGCTGGCGTTTACCACGCGATTCAATAAAAAATCCGTAGGTCATATGCAGGGTGAATAACAGGGCTATTAACAGCAACGGTGAGGCCAGTGGTAGTATCAATGAATTCTGCCAGGCCAGCAGCGTACCAGCAACGACGATGGCAGTAATAATGAGTGAGCTGAGGGCCGCCAGTATGGGAGGCAGGAAGATGAGTACCAGAAACATGGCGGCAGCCGTCAGTATTAGTAGCAGAAACTCATAACCGATCGACCAGGCCGGCTTATGCTTGATGGTCTGGTTCAGAATGCCGGAGATAATATTGGCATGAACCTCAACTCCGGGGTAAATGTTTTCAACCGGGGTGGATCGTAAATCCAGCAATCCGGGTGCAGAGGTACCGAGTAAAACGATTTTATTCTTGAGTACAGCTGGATCGGCAGTCTTATTCAGAACTTTGTAGGCCGATACATAAGGGAAACTGCCTGTTTTTCCGCGATAGGGTACATACACTGCGCCGTTATGGTCGACCGGGATACGGTATTTTCCTAGATTGATCGCTTCCAGAGCGTAATAGTCCCGGCCATCTTTCTTACCATCGGTTTCTACAATCAATTCGAAATTTGGACTATCCAGTGCAAGGCTGGCAGTGGATAAGGCGAGTGATGAGTAGAGTTGATTGTTGTACGACTGAATCAGTGGCACACGTCGGAATACGCCATCATTATCCACCGAGGGATTATCGAAATAACCGCCTGATTTAGCGGAGGTCTGCAGCACCGCTAGATTGGCACCGAAACCTTCGGCTTTATAGATCGGTAAGCGCTGAGTCCATTCGTCTGTCATTTCGGTGATGGCTTTGGGTAATTGGCCTATCTTTTCATCATCACCCTGTTCGACTCTCGATTTAAAGTAATAGCCCAGAACTACGTCCTTATTTTCCAGACTTTTACCAAACAGTTCATCATATTCCAGGGAAGGGCGTAGTTTTTCGAGGGTTTTTAGATAAATCTGATCGTCTTTTAATTCATTTTGCGCCAGTTTGGTGAAGGCATTGAGCCCTGAACTGGTATCTTGTTCGGCAAATACAATATCGAAGCCAAGCGTTTTTATCTGGTAATGATCGAATAGATTGTTCACCAGATTCGCCAGTTGATCTCTTTTCCAGGGGAATCGGCCAACTTTGGTCAGAGAGATTTCATCAATATCGACGATAACAACCTGCGTATCGATAGTGTCAGGTCGGGTGAAGTTTAAGCGAGAATCGTAGGTCCAGTTTTCCAGCTTCTGCAGGAAAGGGTAATGAAACAGACCGGAAGCGTCGATCAGTAATGACGCCAGGATTAGAAGACTAAGCAACAGCCTTATAATGCGTTGCAGTTGCATAGCGTTCCCCTCTTAAGAACTAGGATGACAGATGTGAAGACAGGAAGTTAGCGATTAATTTTCACTTAAATACATCAGATCAGAGTTTTATTTGGTATAAAATTCCATCTTTACGCCTGCGACTTCAATGATATCGTGATCTTTTAATGGGTGTGCATTCGAGCCGATCGGGCTGCCCGCCACTTTTGGAACCGTGTTATTAGGACCGCCATCGACGTGAATTAAAAAATAGCCATGAGGACGGCGGGTGATTGCTGCGACCTGAACACCCGGTTGTCCGATCGTTGTCAGTGCTTTTTTCAGGATTAACTCTTTTCCCGCATTGGCACCACTGAGTAACTGTAGACAGGCTGATTTACTGGTATCGATCTGGTTTTTACTGGAGGCTACTTCAGAGGCGATAGCCGCAGAAATCTTTTGAACCGACTTTTCAATCTCCTTACTACCGGCTTCTTCCGGCATGCCCGCTTCGCCGGGGCGAATAATCATGGTCTGTTCGAAATCCTTCTCTGAACCTGCAGATGAATTCTCATAGGAGATCTGGTATTTACCCAGAGTGATCTTGTCACCGTTCTCAAGAGCGTGCTTCTTGATCAGTTTTCCATTTACATAGGTGCCGTTGGTACTGCCCAGATCTTCGAGGAAAGAGTCTTCAAGAATGGTAATAACCTGTGCGTGACTGCCGCTGACCGAAAGGTTATCGATATGAATATCGTTACTGGGTTTACGCCCAATGGTTGTAGTTTCCTTGGTAAGAGGGATTTCTTCACGCTCCCCTGTAGTTGATTTCATTACCAATTTTGCGACCATGTTTTGTCCAGCCTCGTATGTTGTTATTACTGTGAAAGTTTAGAGATACTTATTTTTCGTCTATATTATCAAAAAATTCAGTCTGAGCAGTTTTACTATTGTAAAGATTGCATCAGGGTAATTTTATTGATTCCTGTACAAAAATATAGTGGAGACCAAAAACTTCACTTTCTTCCTTTTTAAAACCATTCAATTAATTTTTTGAACCAGCCCTGAGATTCGGAAAAATCTTCTTTTATCTTGCATAAGATAACCGAGATATTATCCTTACCGCCATTCTGGTTTGCCTTAGTAATCAACTGCTTGGCAGCTTCTTCTAGATTATCACTAAATCTCTTAATAGTTAAGCTTATATATTCATCTTCAACCAAATCGGTTAAACCATCAGAGCATAGCAGGTAGATATCATTTTTCAGGGCTAAATCCTCCTGTACATCCGGTGAAATGGTTGAGTCTATGCCTAATGCTTTTGTGACCAGGTTTTTGTTGAGTGATTTCGATGCTTCTTCAGGGGTATAGAAACCTCGGTCGATGAGTTCCTGTAGCAGGGAGTGATCCTTGGTGATCTGGCTCAGACTTTTGTTGCGATAGCGGTAACAGCGTGAATCGCCGATGTGAGCCAGTGAAAAACGATTATCATAAAACAATATGACCACCAGAGTGGTGCCCATGCCCCTAAGCTCGACATCTTCGGTAGATTTTCGATAGACCAGGTCGTTTGCATATTCGATTGCCTCCTGAACACAGAGTGATTCCAGCGTGAAACCGCTTTTAGAGTCAATTTGTCCAGTTTTTATAGAGGGAAGGTGTTGCTGGGAGAACTTGATGATGTTGTCTACGGATAATGAACTGGCGACTTCACCGCCGAGATGCCCACCCATTCCATCGGCCAGTACCAGTAGTCCCAGTGCACTGTCATAGCCGATGCTGTCTTCATTGTTTTGCCGAATTCTGCCGGTATCGGTTTGACCAACGATCTGAGTTTTACCCTGTAAATTCATTCACCTGTCTCACTCAAGGGAGGATATCTGGCCGTTAATAAGCGCTGTTGACTGAGTAGTTGTCCCGTCATTTCGGAGGTGTTCAATAGTATTAAAAAGGGCGAAAAAATCATAACGTATTCAACAACTCAAAAAAATTATTGTATCTTGCTCAGGCACAGCCTTAGTTCTTTAGCGAGTTCAGTTCCGGTCTGATAGCGCTTCTCAACATCCTTGGTTAAGGCTTTATTAATGATAATAACCAGGCATTCAGGTAGTTCTGGGCGGTAAGTAGTGATGTCTGTCGCATCTTCGTTGGTGATTTTAAACATCAGGCTGGCCATGGAGTCTGCTTTAAACGGTAAAGATCCACAACATAACTGATACAGCATGACGCCGAGTGAGAACAGATCGGATCTGCCATCCACTTTTTTGCCTGCTAACTGTTCGGGTGACATATACGACGGAGTTCCTAATACCATGCCCGTTTTGGTTTTACTGGAGTCGGTGATACGCGCAATGCCAAAATCGGTAATTTTAAGGCTGTCGGATTCCGGTTCGTACATCAGGTTAGCCGGTTTGATATCTCTGTGCACGACATTTTGTGCATGGGCAAAAGCCAGACCTTCGGCCGATCTCGCGACGATACTGATAACGGTCTTGATATCCAGCAGATTGTCTTTCTTGGTGTTCGCAGAAAGGTCAGAGCCTTTAAGAAATTCCATCGCAATATAGGCCAGATCGTGTTCTTCACCGGCATCAAAAATAGTGACTATATTGGGGTGACTTAAGCGTCCCGCTGTTTCTGCTTCTCTAAAGAAACGCTCTTTGACTTCAACCAGTTCATCATCTTCAAACTCCTGTGCCAGCGCCATGGTCTTGATCGCAACCACACGACTAATCTTGGGATCACGTCCCAGATACACTATACCCATGGCGCCCTTACCAAGTTCTTTCTCAACCTGATAACGTCCGAGCATCGGTTTTTCTATGTCATTACCGTCCAGTAATAATGTGCCTCCGGCATGTCCACCGCTACCACCCAGTAAAACGGTTTCTTCCATTTGCTGTGAACGATTGAGGCGGGAAGAGACATCGCGGAATTTAACATCGTGTTTGGAAATGAACTGATACACATTAGTCGCCTTATTAAACTGGCGCTTACGCTCAAAGTCGAGTGCCAGATTATACATGGCTTCCATCACCGCATTATCCATCGGGCATTTGCGGAATTTTTCAAAGGCCATGTCGAGCTGGCCCTGTGATTGAAACGCGATACCCAGCATACGGTTACTTTCTGAAGACTCTTCGTCTGACTTAAGCTTACCGCGCTCAGTCGCAAGAAAGCGTTTGGTCGTGATCAGTAAATGTCCGATAACCAGTAAAGCAGCGGGCCCCATCAGTTGAATCCACAACGTGCTGGTGGTCATCAGCAGGTAGTGGGTGGTGATGATACCGACCAGAATCAGCAGGGTCAGCGCTGCTGCAACACCAGCCTTGAGGCGTGGCATGACCAGCATCAGATAGATAGCAACCAGTAAAAAGGCGCCCAGACGAGCCCAGAAAGCCCATTCCGGACTGACGAAGAAATCTTCATTTAGAATGCTGGAAACGGAGTGGGCCAGCGTCAGGGCTGGAGGCATGGCTGGATCAACAGGGGTTACCTGATTGGCGCCAACACCGACCGCCGTCGCCCCAATAATGACAATTTTGCCCTTGTATTTTTCGAGTGGAATTTTACCGGAGAATACGTCGTAGAAAGAATCGACCTGAAAAGCGGGAATCCCTTCAATATCACTGTAATAAAAAGTATTCATCAAAAGCTGACTATCGGTCTTGATTTTGAGCGAGCCCAGTTCAACACTTTCCGCCAGATTAATCTTGATATCCGCATTGCTCAGATTAAGGCTTTTGGCCGCCAGCTGTAGAGCGATGGAAGGATAGAACCGGTCAAAGTGTTTAATCACCAGTGCTTCGGAGCGAATCGCGCCATCCACATCGGGAATAGCATTTAAATGTCCGATGGCGGCAGCCACCGAGCCTAAGGGGTTGATCGGTGGAATGGCATCGACAGAAGTTATTGGATAGAGCCCCTGAGATTGAGCCTGGACTCGATCATGAATGGTCGTTAATGCGTTCTGTAGAACGAAGTTAGGTAATTCCTGATCAGGTTTTCCACGCGGTATACCAAGTATAAAAGGCATGGCGAGGACAACGCGTTGAGACGCGGCCAGGCTGGCCGCCAGTTTGCTGTCGGTATCCAGAGCCTGTTCCGCTTCAAACAGTTTGGCTTTGAGGGTTTCCAGGTCCTGATTGAGGCGGGTATGTAGATTGCTTTCGAGGTAAAATGAGAGCAGCTCTGCATAGCTTTTATTTTTACGTTTAGCTTCCAGTTGGCTGGATAGAGAGTCTATTTCAGCTGGGATATCATTAAAGCTGGCGTTTGAAAAAAAGTTGATAAGTTCCTGGATATACACAATTCCCGGATCTTTCTGTGGCTCCAGAAAGTAAACGGTCTGACCGATTACCTTGACGCCACCTTCGGATAACTGGCGGATAAGTTCAGCATGTAGATCGCGCGGCCATGGCCAGCGCCCGATATTGTTGATACTCACATCGTCTATCGCGATGACAGCAATTTTATCAGAGGGGAAACGCTCGGTGGATCTAACACCCCAGTCATAAGCTTCACGCTCCAGACTCTGAAGCTGGCTTGAGCCAGAAGAAAAAACAATAACGATTGTAACGATTAGCCCTATAAACCAGTCGGTGCTCCAGAAACGGGATTTCATGCCCTCTCCACGTGAGATTTGTAATATTTATATTAACTTGCTGAGATGATAGGGAGATAATCGGATTTTTACCAGCTTAAAATAAGTATTAAGGCTATTTTGGCTTTTTATTTATTCAGGAATTTTGGCTATGTGCGTGGAGTCGTATTACTATCTATAAAATGGATTAATTGTGTGGCCTGAAAAACTAGAAGTAGATCAACATCAGGATTAGTTTTGCATGAGATAATTTATCTTAAGATAGGTTTAAAATACTTGATGCCATGAATACATTACTTGAAAGAATCGATCGCTTGACCGAAATCGGCATCGCCCTGTCTGCTGAGAAAGACACGGCCAAATTGCTTGAACTGATTATGATGGGTGCGAAAACGTTGACGCATGCGGATGGCGGCACCCTGTATTTTTTAAAAGATAAAAAGCTTAATTTTGAAATTATATCGAATGACTCCCTGGGTATACAAATGGGAGGGACTTCCGGTAACAGAATAGAGTTTGCCCCGTTACCTTTATATCTCGAAGATGGTTCAGAAAACCATAATATGGTGGTCAGTCACTGTGTTCTGAGCGGAAAAACCATCAATATTGAAGATGCCTACAATGAAGTCGGATTTGACTTTACCGGCGCGCGCAAGTTTGATCAGAACACCGGTTACCGCACTCAGTCCATCCTGACTTTTCCGCTGAAAGATCACGAGCGTGAAATAATTGGTGTTTTACAGTTAATCAACGCGACAGACCCGGCTACCGATCAAGTCATCAGTTTTAATGCCCTCGATCAGCAACTGGCGGAATCGCTAGCGTCACAGGCTGCGGTTGCGTTAACTCAGAAGCGCTTGCTGAATGAATTGCAGGAACTGTTTGAAGCGTTTATTAAAATGATCGCGAGTGCAATCGACGATAAATCACCTTACACCGGTGGACATTGTCGGCGCATACCGGTATTAACCATGATGCTGGCAGAGGCGGTCGATCAGGTGGATGCCGGGCCGATGAAGAATTTCCACATCAGCAACAGTGACCGCTACGAACTGGAGACGGCGGCCTGGTTGCATGATTGTGGCAAGGTGGTTACGCCTGAATATGTGATGGATAAATCGACCAAACTGGAAACCATTTATGATCGAATTCATCTGGTTGAGCATCGTTTTGAAATCGTGTTACGCGACCTTGAAATCTCCTATCTGAAAGATTGTATGCTGGCCATGCAGCAAAATCGTCCCACTGACGAGTTAACTGCCCGCTATGAACTAAATTGCTCACAGCTACGGGAAGACCTTAGTTTTGTACAGAAGGTGAATGTGGGCGGTGAATTTATGAGTGATGAGGATGTGGTACGGGTGGAGAGCATTGCCCGCCAGCAGTGGACGAATCATGCTGGCGAAAGACTGAGCTTACTGAATGATGATGAACTGTTAAATATATCGATCCGTAAAGGAACCCTGAATGACAGCGAAAGGGAGATTATCAATCATCACATTGTTGCTACGATCAAAATGCTGGAGTCGCTGCCTTTCCCCAAACATCTGAAAAAAGTGCCGGAGTATGCCGGAGGGCATCATGAAAAAATGGATGGCACCGGGTATCCCAAAGGGTTGAAAAAAGATCAGATGTCGATTCAGACCCGAATTATGGCGATAGCGGATATCTTTGAAGCGCTCACCGCTTCCGATCGGCCTTATAAAAAGGGTAAAAAACTATCTGAATGTCTTAAGATCATGGGCTACATGAAAAAAGATAATCATATCGACCCTGATCTATACGATATTTTTGTGGCTAAAAAGGTCTATCTGCAATATGCCCAGGAATTTCTTGATCCTGAACAGATCGATACGATCGATGAGCCGATTGAGATTGCTTACTTGAACTAGCAGCGTTGTGGTATTGCGCCAAAGCTGAGGTGTCAGCCTCTAAAGGACTGAGCGTTTTGTACTACTCTTCTATATCGGCAGAATCGGCGCTATCTACGCCATCGGTTAGCACGTAGGAAGAGATATCTTTTTCATTCAGCAGGAACGATGCCGCGGAGCTGCGTCGCCCGGTGTCACAGTAAATGACATATTTTTTTGAGGTGTCCAGCGAGTTAGCCTTCATGCGCAGGAAGATTAACGGAATATTGATGGTTCCTTTGATATGTTTAGCTTTATATTCCGCCGGTAACCGCACATCCAGCCATAAGCCGCCATTTTCAATAATCTGCTTGGCTTCGATATAACTGACCCAGTTTAATAACGGTTCATTCAGTAAAGAATTAAAGTCATCCTTATTCAGGCGCATCAGATGTCCATCACTGAGCATGGTAACGGTAGCATTGCGCTTGCTGTCTGAAATCAGGGCTTCTTCACCGAAACTGTCACCGACTGAAAGCGTCGCCAGCTTGACCCCTTTTGGATTGGCCGGAGTGGCTCTGGTGACCAGGCAGCGTCCTTCCTTGATAATGTAAAAATAATCCCCTGGATCATCCTGCTGAATGACGATGTCACCCGGCTTGTAAACCGCCGTTTCCATACGCATAAACATGGCCTGGATATTGGCCGGGGGTATGCGATGAAAGGCGCGTGTCTGCAGTATGCGAGTCATCCAGTCTGTTGAGTCACTGTCATCCGACTCTTCCAGCGACTCCACTGAATAACTGCCGGTCTGATCCCATGTCAGCATAATATCGAGCATATCACTGTTAACGCGAACGATGACCGAAGGTGTTTTGGCTCGTGCTGACACGGTACGTGGAAAAGAGTGGGCGAGGGGGTGTTTGCTTTCTGCGGAACCGCCGCTGATGGTTTTGACAATTTTTTTGTCGACGACCAATTCTATGTCGCCCTTGATGACATATACATGTGATTTGTCCATGTCACCTATTTTGAACAGGTAATGGCCGGTCTGGATAACTTCCGATTTTACCTTTTTAATCAGATCCTGAATGTTTTCGGAATTTAATGAATTGATCGGTGATAGTTCTTTTATTGATGATGGATCAATTTCAATTGACATAGCGGGTAATCTTGTTCCTTGGATGCAAATCTATGGGCCTATTTTGTAGGCGTTGAGGGCATAAATCAATAGGCTAATCTGCTTTTCTGGTTCTGGGTTAAAGCCGAGAATACAGTGTTTTAGCCGGACTGACGGGTAATATCGACGTACAGTTTTAATTTTTGTCCGGGTTGTAGATATTTACCAATATTGTTCCATTTTTTTATGTCTGCCACGTTCAGGTTGAATTTATCAGCGATGCGGGAGAGAGAATCGCCTTTTCTGACGGTGTAACGTAATGCATGTAACTGATGTTGTGGGCTGGCGAACAGGCTCACGTTAAGGGCTTTAGCTTCAGTTTTTGGTGTTTGCCAGATCACCAGTTCCTGTCCAATCTTAAGGGTATCGATCGGAGCCATGCCATTCCATTTGGCGAGAGAGCGGGTGGAAACATCATATTTACGCGATATAGTCCAGAAACTATCCCCCGATTTAACCGTATAGGTGACTTTCTCGCCCTTATGCGCAGTATTCTTAATTTTTTTCAGCCGAGACCCTTCGCTTAAGGTATAGGCGCTGAGCGATTGGGTGGCGGTCGGAATAAGCAGGTATTTGCCTGCACGAATCTGTGAATTACTGATGTCGTTTACATTTTTGATTAAGGTGGTGGTAGTGCGGTATCGGTTTGCAATCTCGCTTAAGGTATCCCCATTTTTAATCTTGTATCTGACCCAGTTAATGCGTTTGTTTTTGGGTAACTCTGCCAGATTAAGCTTGAAAAGTTCGGTTTTTTCCTTCGGCAACAGCAGTCGATGCGGCCCGTTGGGTGCCGTTGCCCAGCGATTAAAGGCAGGGTTGATCTGATACAGTTCCTTGGTTGAGATATCTGCCAGTTCCGCCGCCAGAGCCAGATCAATCTGACTATCCATTTCAACGACTTCATAACTTAGTTCGTCTTCGATAGGCAGCAACTCGAGCTGATATTTTTCTGGATTGGAAAATAGTTCTTTCAGTGCTAATAGCTTTGGAACGTAATCCTTGGTTTCCGGCTGGATTTTGGTGAGTTGCCAGAAATCTTCGCCACGACCCTTGCTTTTATTGTAACGAATGGCAGAGCGTATTTTACCGGGGCCGGCATTATAGGATGCCAGTGCAAGTTCCCAGTCGTTATCAAACTGTCCGGCCAGAGATTGCAGGTATTCGGTAGCCGCCAGGGTCGACTCAATAATGTCGCGTCGGCCATCGTACCACCAGTTTTGCTTGAGTCCGAGATGTCGGCCGGTGGATGGTATGATCTGCCACATTCCAGAAGCACGGCCATGCGAATAGGCAAATGTCTGGTAAGCACTTTCTACGATGGGTAACAGAGCCAGCTCGGCAGGCAACTCCTTTTCTTCCAGTACATCGAGGATATACGGCAGAATGGGTTCGGCACGCTTCATTACGCGATCCAGATACTCGCGATGATCCAGATACCAGTCGAGTTGAGCCTGTACCCGGCTGTTTATTACCGAGTTCATTCTCATGCCCTGCTGCAGGCGATCCCAGGCATTGTTCTGATGGCTTAATGCGATTTCGGCTTGATGGATGATTTCATCTACCAGCAGTGCATTTTCATCGCCAGCAAGCGATAGATCGACTTCCGATTCAATCGGCACGTTGACAACGTCAGAGATTTGAACGATGTCATCAGCGGTCTGTTCAAGCAGCGGCAGGCTGTTAGCGGCTATAATGACAGGTTCTGGACTAATCGGCTCGCCAGCTGAGGAAACCAATTCGACATTGCTGAGCGTTGATAGCGGCTGTTGCGAGCTGAGCTCGGTCGAAGCGGAATCCATCGTCATTGTCTGGCAACCACTTAACGTGATTAAAAGTGGAAGCTGAACTAAAATTTGTAGTAGAGTTTTATTTTTATTCACAGGTTTCTTTGTAGTATCGATTTTTAGCTCACGCGATGCTACAAGCCGAAGCCTATTAACGCAAGGCTATTCCGATAAACAGGGTTAATTGTTACGAATAAGCTGCGGATACTTAACGAGAAAATTTATGCAAGCTCACTTACGACTGAATTCATGGTATCAATCTTCGCTGGGACAGTATCTGCTGGAACAGCTGCAGGCCAAACTGGATTCGGTACTATCCACCAGCTTTGGATATTATGCAGTTACCATCGGCTGTGAAAGCATTGCTGCCGATTTGATGGATAGTTGCCGCATCAAGCATGTGTTCCGACTGGGTCATGCTGAAACCGATCACGATGCCATGGTTGATAGTGCCTCCTTACCGATAGCTGCCGACAGTACCGATATGGTGGTCCTGGTGCATGCATTGTCGCAGGCTAATGACCCACACGCTATTCTGCGTGAAGTGGACCGGGTTCTGATACCCGATGGCAAGCTCATCATCATTGATTTTAACCCGGTTTCATTATGGGGTATTCGCCACCTGTTACAGGCCTGGCTGGATGATGCCCCATGGGCGGGCCATTACTATACGGCCGGACGGCTGAAAGACTGGACCAGCCTGCTCGGGTTTGAGCAGACGCACCATATCAAATGTGGCCATGTTCTGCCGTTAAACTATCAGCGGCTGATTGCCCGATCACGCATTTTGACCAAATTCAGTGAGCGCTGGCTGAATTTTTCCGGCGCATTGAATGTGATGGTTTTTGAGAAAAATACGATTCCACTAACCCCGGTCAGAAGCCGCTGGGTCAAGCGTCAGATTCTTCCCGCTGCGGTCGCCAGACCCACTGTCGGCAGAGGAATGAAGTATGACAAGTAATAAAGTGACTCTGTACAGCGATGGAGCCTGTCGTGGTAACCCCGGTCCCGGTGGCTGGGGGGTTTACCTGCAATATGCCGATAGCACTAAAAAACTCTACGGCTTTGAACCGCAGACGACCAACAACCGGATGGAGATGACCGCTGTGATTGAGGGCCTGAAAGTACTCAAACGTAGCTGTGAGATAGAGTTGAATACCGATTCAAAGTATGTGCTGCAGGGTATTACCGAATGGATGCCGGGCTGGAAGAAAAATGGCTGGAAAACAGCGGCACGTAAGCCGGTCAAGAATGTTGATCTATGGCAGCAAATCGATCAGCAACTGCTACGGCATAGCGTTAACTGGAAGTGGGTTAAAGGTCATTCCGGCGTGCACGGTAATGAAATGGCCGATCAACTGGCCAATCAGGCCATCGATGAGAATCTGGCGTCATGATCAATCGACAGATTATTCTGGACACCGAAACCACCGGTCTGGAAACCTCACTAGGCCATCGGATTATTGAAATCGGTTGCGTCGAAATGATTAACCGGCGTCTCACCAGTAATCACTGGCATCACTATATCAACCCGGATCGTGAAGTGGATGCCGGTGCCTATAATGTGCATGGGATCAGCAACGAGTTTCTGCAGGATAAGCCACGCTTCCATGAACTGGCGGATAGCTTTCTGGATTATATCCGCGGTGCTGAACTGGTTATTCATAATGCGCCGTTCGATATTGGTTTCCTGAATCTTGAAATGTCGTTGCTGGAGCAGCCCGGCCCGGCGATCCAGGATATCTGCTCGATTCTCGATACGCTGGTGATGGCGCGCCAGAAACATCCGGGGCAGAAAAATAATCTGGACGCTCTGTGCAGGCGTTATGAAATCGATAATAGCGCCAGAACATTGCATGGCGCGCTACTGGATTCGGAGATTCTGGCTGAAGTTTATCTGCTGATGACCGGTGGGCAGACAGCGCTGAGTCTGGAAGCCGATGAAGAAGAGGAGCAGCAGGATAAGTTGCAGCAACTGGTGACGGGCCTGCCACAGCAGGATTTACCACTATGGACGGCGAGCGAACAGGATCTGAAAAAACATCAGGATTATCTGCAGTTTCTGGATAAAAAAGCCGGTAGTTGCTGCTGGTGAAACTGATCAGTGCTCTGGTAGGTGTATTTGTTGAGCGTGGGCTATTGCTTGCCGAAGCGCGACATGTGGTAACGCTGAATCACGCCCAATAACGGGTATAAAACGCTTTACTTGCCTCTTAACAGGCGTGCCTTGTCGCGTGACCAGTCACGATCTTTTTCGGTCGCGCGTTTGTCATGCAGCTTTTTACCCTTGGCCAGACCGATGCTGAGTTTGGCGCGGCCCTTGCTCCAGTAAGCCGTAAGAGCGATCAGGGTATAACCCTTGCGTTCGATCAGACCGGAGATACGATCGATTTCATGGCGATGGGCGAGTAGTTTGCGGACCCGCGTAGGCAGGACCGCATTATGGGTCGAGGCCGAAGTTAATGGCGTAATATGTGCACCACTCAGCCACAGCTCGTTATTTTTGACGAACACATAACTTTCACTGATCTGTAATTTTTTTTCGCGCAGGCTTTTAGCTTCCCAGCCTTCCAGTTGAATGCCGACCTCGAGAGTTTCTTCGACGAAGAATTCAAATCTTGCCGATTTGTTTCTGGCAATGGTGTTATCCGGAGTTTTGGATTTTTTGCTCTGGCCCATGATGGTTGAAAAAGCTGACTAAAAAATGTGAGCGCGTATTGTCAGGCTAAATAGTTTGCAAGACAAGTAAAACCCCGCTTTCATTTTGGCGCGACAACCAGTAAGATTCCGCATTCGATTTTATAGCTCCAGAATTACTTCTGGTAAGACTAATCCTGTTTATGGTGACTGGCATCGGTTCCCACGCGACGATTAACTGCAAACCCCGCCAGGCCCGGAAGGGAGCAACGGTAGCAGGGACATTGGGCGCCGAGGTGTAGCTGGTGTCAGTTGCCACCCATTTCAAACTATGAGTTACCAGGTACTGGCGCGTAAATGGCGCCCCAAAAATTTCACCGAAATGGTGGGTCAGCAGCATGTACTGCAGGCTCTGGTGAATGCTCTTGATAGTCAACGCCTGCATCATGCCTATCTGTTCAGCGGAACACGTGGTGTGGGTAAGACCACCATCGCGCGTATTTTTTCCAAATCCCTCAACTGTGAAAACGGTATCAGCTCTTCACCCTGTGGCGAATGCAGTTCCTGTCGCGAAGTGGATGAAGGACGCAGCGTCGATCTAATTGAGATTGATGCGGCATCACGTACTGGTGTCGATGATATGCGCGAGTTGCTGGAGAACGTCCAGTACTGTCCAACCCGCAGCCGTTTTAAGGTTTATCTGATCGACGAAGTGCATATGCTGTCCAAGCATAGCTTTAATGCGTTGTTGAAAACGCTGGAAGAACCCCCCGAGCACGTCAAATTTCTACTCGCGACCACCGATCCACAAAAATTACCGGTGACCGTATTATCACGCTGCCTGCAATTCAATCTGAAACGTATGTTTCCGGCCCAGATTCAGGGCCACCTGCAGGAGCTATTGACTCAGGAAGGCATCGAGTTTGAAGCGCAGGCACTGTTGCTGCTGGCACATGCTGCCGATGGCAGTATGCGTGATGCGCTCAGTCTGCTCGATCAGGCGATTGCCTATAGTGCCGGCAATGTGAAAACGGAAGCGGTTGAAACCATGCTGGGTGCGATTTCCAGCGATTACCTGCTCCGTATTCTGGAAGCGTTGATCGAGCGTGACGCGACCGGGTTGATCGAAACCACACGTCAGTTGATCGAGAGAAGCCCTGATTATCAACGGGTGTGCTCGGATCTGATCAGTATCTTTCATCAGATGGCGCTGTATCTGAGCGCGGCGAAACTGGAGCCGGAAGAGGGCGTGCTGAAAGCATCGATAATCGATTGCTGTGCACGTCTGTCGGCCGAAGAAGTGCAGCTGTATTACCAGATCATACTGCAGGGACGTAAGGACCTGGATATCACCCCCGATCAGTCGATGGGCTTCGAAATGCTGATGCTGCGCCTGTTGGCGTTTGCTCCGCTGGATGCAACTATTGGAGTTGCCGACAGGGAAGCGCCGGCGGAAAAAAAAAGCCTGTAATTCGTCCTGTCCCTGACCCTGGCGTCCATCCGCAGGCTGCGCTCAAACCGCAGCAAAAACCGGTAAATACGGTAAAAATTCCGCAGCCTCCCGCTGTAACCCCGGAAATCAAACAGCCCCCAGCTAAACCCGAGCCAAAACCGCCACAACTCGAAGCCAAAAAACCTGTGCCGGAAAAGCCGGATGATGTGCGTCAGGCAAAAGATGTATTGCACTGGTCTGAGTTGGCTTATGAGCTGGAGCTGAATGCCGTACCGCGTCAGATCGTGTTAAACAGTATTGTTGAATCGTATACCGATCAGCATCTGGTACTGGCCTTTCTACAGGAGCTGGAGGTGATGCTGAAGCCTGATCTGGAACGTCAAATTAAGCAGGCGATCGAACATAAACTTGGGGTATCATTAAACCTTGAGCTTAAAAGTTCAGCTTTATTAGCGGTGGAAACGCCGTATCAGGCGGGTGTCAGAAAGCAGGAGGAAGAGCGTCAGTCGATGATCCGTTCGATTCAGCAAGACCCGCTGGTGCAACAACTTAAAACCGTATTTTCCGCCGAGCTGGTGGAAAACAGTGTACACAAACGAGTTTGATCGATGGGCATCGACTCGTACCCGGAAATCTATAGAGGTGATTAAATGAAAGGTGGTTTAGGCAATATAATGAAGCAGGCGCAAAAGATGCAGGAAGACATGCAGAAGGCACAGGCTGATATGGCGAATATGGAAGTAACCGGTGAAGCAGGTGGTGGCATGGTTCAGGTGATGATGCGCGGCACCCATGAAATCAACCGGGTCACTATCGACTCCAGCCTGATGCAGGATGATAAGGAGATGCTGGAAGATCTGATGGCAGCAGCGTTTAACGATGCGGTGCATAAAATTGCTAAAAAGAATTCGGACTCTATGGCGAACATGACCGCTGGCCTTAATTTGCCACCCGGATTTAAACTTCCGTTCTAATTCCCATGTCTTCTTCTGCTGCGCTGGATAATTTGATCGATGCACTGTGCTGTCTGCCGGGTATAGGGCGCAAGTCGGCGCAACGCATGGCATTGTATCTGATCGACAAAAATCGGCAGGGTGCACAGGCTATTGCGCAAAATATTAGCGCAGCGCTGGATAAGGTCGGGCACTGTGAGCGCTGCCGTAATTTTTCCGACGCAGCACATTGTCAGATCTGTGAAAACGCCAAACGTCAGGATGGATTGCTGTGTGTGGTGGAAACGCCGGCCGATGTGATGGCAATCGAAGCGTCCGGCAGTTTTCAGGGTAAGTATTTTGTATTGCTCGGAAAGCTGTCTCCGATCGATGGCATCGGTCCGGATGATCTGGGGTTTGATCTGTTGCAGCAGCGCCTCGAAAGCGAGCAGATCGATGAAATTATTCTGGCGACCAATCCAACCGTGGAAGGCGATATCACCGCGCAGTATATCGCCGATCTGGCCGCTCGTTACCAGATAAAAACCAGCCGCATCGCACATGGCGTTCCACTCGGTGGAGAGCTAGAGTATGTGGATAGCGGAACGCTGGCCAGAGCATTGAATGCAAGACAGCTGTTTAGCTGATGTGTCAGATTGGCATCGGTTGAATGGGTACACCACGAAGCACACGATGCGCACCAAGAGTAAATATAGTCCGCTTATTGCAAAGGTCATCAGCAAATTCAGCATCTACATCGAATGGACGAAAGTTCTTTTATCTTCGTGAGCTTCGTGAAAAATAAATTAACCATATGGCCAATACTTTTAAAGGGGATTGAATATGTCCGATACCATTTTTAGTAAAATTATCAAACGTGAAATACCCGCCGATATTCTGTATGAAGATGATGACGTGCTGGCATTCAGAGATGTCAGCCCGAAGGCGCCAACGCACTTTCTGGTGATCCCAAAACTGGCGATACCTACCATCAATGATATCCAGCCCGATCAGGCCGCACTAATCGGTAAGCTGGTGTTAACCGCCCAGCAGCTGGCAAAACAGGAAGGTATTGCAGAGCAGGGTTATCGGCTGGTGATGAACTGTAACGAAGATGGCGGGCAAACCGTGTTTCATATCCATCTGCATGTGTTAGGCGGTCGTGGATTACGCTGGCCGCCGGGCTAGGCGTTACCAGTCTGCGCCGTAGTTATGGGTGATCTCTTCACCCTTTTCAATATCTTTCAGCGCGACCACCGATTTATCGTTGTAATAGCAGGCATTCGGTGAGTCGGAGTGATTGATGTATTTCAGTTCACAACTAACTTCAAAACCCGTTTTGTCATCCAGCCATAACACATAGCTGCCATCCTTGCCGGTCTGTTTGCCTTCAAGGTAACCGAGTATTGTGCCACCAGGAATATATTGGGTAGAAAATAGCCCTTTACCATGTATCGGGCTGTTATCGACGAAGGTTAAAGACTTTTTTTTGGGCATGGCAGTTAAGTTTTTCCGGCGGGCTGATATGGATCGGACCGCCGGAAAATGTGTGGATAAATTACTTTATAAAAACAGTGCTGTAGGCACCCGGGTCAACCGGGGGGATATTGGCATTAAATCCGGTGTTGATGGTCTTTATAATCTCATTGGCAATAATGGCATAGCCCCGCGCAGTAGGATGGACGCCATCCAGAGAAAAGCCTCCGCCTGTTGCATAAGTAGAAAATATAGTACCGGTTCCGTAATTGATGCCATCCGTTTTAAGGCCCTGCATCAGAGCTGCAACATCAATATAGAGCAGGTTGCTATCGGCATCGGCCAAAGCTTTGATGGCGGCATTGAAGGCTGTTCTGGCGGTATTAATGGCGTCGATTTCTTCCGGAACCAGCGCATCTCCATCCACTAAAGCTTCGCTAACGCCCCACACTTTGGTCGGGTCGTTATCCTTTAAGGTGCCGATTTTTGACGAGGCCGTCAGGATGATCAGGTCATTTGCAGTCGCATGTCTAATGGATGGCACACCAAAACCGGTGAGATCCGTTAGACCTTCGTCATCTGTGATAACGACCGCATTGTTAGTTCCAGCAGCAAAACTGATCGTACGTTTACTGATTTCTGCAGCGCTTAAAGCGAATGCTGGATTACTCAGGGCAGGGTTATAGGTAGAGTTGTAGCCTGCATTAACGGCAGCGGCTGTTGCGCTATCCAGGGGAACAGGATTATACGGCACGGTGGTGAAGAAGGGGATTGAGCTAACGTCCGGTATATTAAGCAGAACCCCTTTGGCTGCGGGATTCGCCGTGGTAAACGCGCCCACTAATGAGGTATAAACTCCGGCAAAAGCCGTTGGGTCGGTAATATCGTTCGAGTCATAAGAGGCCGGATTGGCGTTGCCGGTCTGGTCGCTACCTTCACCACCCGTGGTTGCATAGGACAGCACATCGTTGTTTCCAATCCATAGAGTAAAGAAGGATGGCTGCTGGCTCGCTGCATCAGCGATCATGCTTGCCGTTGTTGAGGATGCAAAGCGTACGTAATAAGGGTTAGCGGTAGCAGGCACCGCTTGTAGTCCTGCTGCACTACCGTACCCGGCTGAACCGAGGTGGAACGACTTGGCACCCGGTACGCCCATATTATTAAAGCTGCCGGTAAGAGGAGCGAAAACCTCGGTCGTCGGGGTGCCGGCAATCGGTTCAGGGCTGGAGGTTGCCGCATTAAAGATCAGTCGATTGCCAAAATCCGGGTTGGGGTTGCCGCCAAACAGCAGACCCCCCAGGTTGTCGCTGACCAGAGGCTGGGTAAAGGTACCACCGCCGACAGTGGCCAGCTGCCTGGCCAGTATCGCCGGGTAAGAGTTTTGCTGTGCGGAAAGATAAAGTGCGCCATCCGCATAGCCTGCTGTCAGAGAGTCGCCGAGACTGACGTAGTTACTGAAATCGGCCGTGCCGCTGCTATAGCTGGCGCTGTCACCCACAGGGTTATCGAAGTCCGAGTCACAGGCGGCGAGAACGGCACAGGCCATGCCTAAGCCTGCCAGTTTAATGATTGAGTTTTTCATAGATGTCATGTCCTGTAATCTCAGAAAGTATAGTTAAGACCAAAACCAATCGCCGTTACAGAGGTTTTATAGCTGCCGGAGAATGGTATCAGGGTTCCAGACTGGTTGAAGTAATCATAGGAGCCGTTAAATTCATCAAACATCAGGTACAGAAAAGATCCGTCGATTTCCATATTCTCAGATAGTTTGTAACTGGCTCCGGCGGTCAGACCAACGGAATCGTTTCTAGCGGTTTCCGGTGTGTAATAGCCATCCTTAATCGGAGAGTTGTCAAAATAGATGCCGCCTCTGAGGATTAACTCATCATCCATCTTGTGCTGGACACCAAACCGATAGATGTTTACGTCGACATAGTTTCTCGGGTTCAGAGACAGGCCTGCGCTATTGTTGAAGTCAACATCCAGGTTTTTATAGGCACCCCAGTAAGTGCGGTTAAGGTCAAATGCCAGAGTCGTTTGCTTATTTAACTGGTAGGCGACGCCAATCGTTAACTCTGCGGGTAACACCAGGTTGGCATCAAAAGTGGTATCCGGGAAGGCGGCGGCCAGAGAGGCTGGAATGTTTTCAAAATCAGCCTTTTCATTGCGCGCTTCAAGTACTACCTTTGAGCGATAGCTAATGCCGATGGATAGCTGTTCGGAGGGTTTTGCATGAAAACCCAGATTGTATCCCCAGGAGTTCACGTTGGAGGCACTGATAGTGACGTTCGAGCGATTGCCGTTTGCATCCACCAGGGATGTGTTCAGATTGCGGTTGAAGTCTACCGTGCCGCTGACATAAGTAGGACCAAAGCCTACGCTATACTGGTCGTTGATCTGGTAGGCGATGGTGGGCTGAATGTAGATGGTTTTCAGTGCGATATCATTTACCAGATGGGAGCCAGGCCAGTCATTTTTCCACTCAACGGCATTGCCGTAGGGTGTATACAGGCCAATGCCGTAAGAAAGCTTTTCATCCTGTTTCTGGGTGAAATAAAAATTGACCGGGGTACCCAGAGGGCTATCGGTTTCTGCACTCGTATTGGTACTTTCATTTTGATACTTGGTGACACCATCGATGAGTGTGATGCCAGCTGTAAGACTCGATTCAGCAGGTAGAAATGACATCCCGGCCGGGTTGAAAAACACGACCTCTGAGCTTTCTGTCATTGCTACACCAGTGTGTCCCATGCCAGTGGCTTTCTGTCCCTGCAGGGCGACCCTGTAGCCACCAGCTAAAGCGCTGGATGCCAAACACAGACTGGCGGTAAAAATAATTAATTTTTTCATATGCGTAGTTTTTTTGTGAATAGGATTAATGTTTACGCGCCAGAATACCAGTGATGATCGCGTTCTATTTTTTAGTTGAGTATCTCCGACAATTATTAGAATGTAAAGAATGACTTTTTATCGTTATCTGGAACTTTTGTTGAACAGCAACTGATCCAGAACATGGCGTCTATCCGTTTGAATGGATGGCTCAGCGATATCGACCTGGTATTGGCTGTATTCATATCTGGCCGGGTAGTTTTTTCTGAGCAGATCAAAAGCTTTTGCAAAGCTGTCCTGCGCGAGCCCATGCAGAGAAAGTAGATTCTGATGGTCACTCTCTATTCGATAGTGGTTGTTAAATAATTGCAGCCAGAAATCTCTGTCGTTTTCGGGGTGGATCTTAAGGCGCTGTTTTTGCGGTAAGTAATCCTGCATGCTCCAGTCCGTTGAGTGCTTAAAAAACTG
>JACNJF010000141.1:50409-58412 GCA_014382695.1 Gammaproteobacteria bacterium
CCGGGTAGCGTGCTGACCTGGCCGAGACTGGCAAAGGCCTGCTTTGCATAGGGAATGTTTTCGTCTGCAACAATGTTCATGATCGTTATTTATGTTGGTTGGTGATTGAGCGTGAGTTTAGCGCGAACACGCAGGGTTAATATTTTTGCTTTATACAGCTGGACTTCACTGATGGTTACGTGCAGCAAAAGCGCTGGATCAGGTTTTCCAGTAGTTTAATCGTAGGCAGGATTTGATCGATGGGCAGAAACTCATCGGGCTGATGCGCCTGATTGATCGAGCCTGGTCCCATCACAATCGTTTCACAACCCATTGCATTATAAAAAGGTGCCTCAGTGCCAAAGGCGACCGACTGGCTTTGTTTTTGAGTGACTTCCTGTAAGTAGGTATTTAATTCACTGTTGATGTCGGTATGCATGGCAGGGATTCCCATGACCAGCGGCATGAACTCTACTTTTTGATTTCTGGAGCGTGCGACCCTGTCGGCCAGGGCCTGAATCTGGACACGTAATTCGTCAATACTCATGCCGGGCAGAAAGCGCAGATCAATATGCAGTTCGCATTCACCACAGATCCGGTTAGGATTATCACCGCCATGGATGTGGCCCAGGTTCAGAGTAGGTACCGAGACTTTAAAGGCAGTATTTTTGAACTGCTGTTGCAACTGCTGGCGGTAATTCAGTAACAGGTTAATAAATTCGTGCATCGCTTCGAGTGCGCTATTACCCAGTTCCGGATCACTCGAATGTCCGGATGAACCGGTGAATTTAACCGATTCCATGATGATGCCCTTATGCTCACGCACCGGTGTCAGATTGGTCGGTTCACCAATAATACAGTAACGTCCAAGATGACGACCTTCTTCTGAGATCAGACGTGCACCGGACATGGTGGTTTCTTCGTCGGCAGTGGCAATGATAGTGAGTGGATGCCGGAACTGATCCGGCCTGAAACTCTGGCTGGCGCTAATGGCCATCGCAATAAAGCTTTTCATGTCACAGCTGCCCAGACCGTAATAGCGGTCGTCACGTTGTGTCAGCTTAAACGGGTCAGATTTCCAGAGGATGTCATCACAGGGAACGGTGTCGGTATGACCGGACAGGATGAGCCCGTCGGAGCCCTGTCCCAGGGTCGCGATCAAGTTGAATTTACCAGCACTGACCGGCTGCTTGGTGATCTTGAATCCGGAACTGTGTAACCAGTTGGCGAGCAGGTCGATTACCGGCTCGTTACTCATATCCAGTTCATGCCGAACACAGCTGATTGAGGGTGTCGCAATCAGTTGCGACACCATTTCAATCAGGCGAGGGGAGGGTTCAGTCATTCAGAATGATACTGAATCAATGGCATGGCATCGAAAACGAAGGGCTTATTCAGGCAGGTCGGTTACAGCACCCAGCGAAGCAGAGCTCACCAGACGTGCATACTTGGCCAGCACGCCGCGCGTATACTTTGGTTTCGGTGCTTTCCACTTTTGCCGACGCTTTTCCATTTCGGCATCAGAAATATTCACATTGATTTCGCGTTTGGCCGCATCGATAGTAATTTTGTCACCATCCTTGAGCAGCCCGATAGGGCCACCAACAGCCGCTTCCGGCGTAACGTGACCAACCACAAAACCATGCGATCCGCCAGAAAAGCGGCCATCGGTCAGGAAAGCAACATCCTTACCCAGGCCCTTGCCCATGATGGCAGCGGTCGGGCTTAGCATCTCGCGCATGCCGGGTCCGCCAACCGGGCCTTCATAACGCACCACAATGACATCACCCTTGATCACGGTGCCATCCAGAATACTTTTCAGCGCCTGCTCTTCCGAAGAGAAAATGCGCGCTGTACCCTTGAACAGTAAGCCTTCTTTACCGGAGATTTTGGCGACCGACCCTTCCGGTGCGAGATTGCCTTTGAGGATGACCAGATGGCTGTCCTTTTTTATCGGATTATTCAGCGCATGCACAATATCCTGAGTTTTAGGGTAGGGCTTTACCTTTGCCAGATTCTGACTCAGGGTTTTGCCGGTTACGGTCAGGCAGTCACCATGCAGCATGCCTGCATCCAGTAGCATTTTCATCAATGGCTGAATGCCACCGATTTCAATCAGCTCCGACATCATGGCTTTTCCACTGGGACGAAGGTCGGCCAGAACCGGTACTTTTTTACCGATGCGGGTGAAGTCATCAAGCTTTAATTTGACACCAATAGAAGATGCCATGGCCAGTAAATGCAGAACCGCGTTGGTTGACCCGCCGAGTGCAATGATCATCGTGATCGCGTTTTCGAATGCCTTTTTGGTCATGATATCGGACGGACGGATATTAGCTTTGAGCAGCGCCATCGCGGCCTTGCCGGCTTCAATGCAATCCTTTGTTTTATCGGCTGAAATCGCGGCCTGGGCAGAACTGCCGGGCAGGCTCATGCCCATCGCTTCGATCGCAGAAGCCATGGTGTTGGCGGTGTACATACCACCGCAGGAACCGGGGCCTGGAATCGCGGTTTTCTCGATCTGGATGAGCTCTTTACGGCTGATTTTATTCTGTGCCTGTGCGCCAACCGCTTCGAATACGGAAACGACATCGGTTTTTGTATCTTTATGGCATCCGGGCATGATCGTGCCACCGTAGACAAATACCGATGGGCGGTTGAGTCGAGCCAGACCCATCATGCAGCCGGGCATATTTTTATCACAACCACCGATAGCGACCAGAGCGTCAAAGCCTTCACAGCCGGCTACGGTTTCAATCGAGTCGGCGATCACTTCGCGCGAAACCAGCGAATATTTCATGCCTTCAGTGCCCATCGAAATACCATCGGAGATAGTGATGGTATTGAAGATGACGGCCTTGCCATTGGCTGCATTCGCGCCTGCAGCGGCATCATCCGCGAGCCTGTCGATATGCATATTGCAGGGCGTTACCATGCTCCAGGTCGAGGCAATACCGATCTGCGGCTTTTTAAAGTCGGCATCTTCAAATCCTACCGCTCTCAACATAGAGCGGCTGGGTGCGCGCTCATCGCCATCGACTACCTGAGATGAATATTGGCGTATATTTGGCTTGATGTTTGCGGGAGTCGTTGTTGGCTTGGTCGGGGATGTGCTTTTTTTGGGCATGGCGTTGTACAACATATCGGAAAGAAAGTGGAAGACTAAGCAATGCCTAAGCCAGTTGCAAGTGTCTTATTCTAATGCCTGATATTTAACACCTTGCGGACGCTATGCCTACACAATGATACCGGGTTTATGGTTGCCGGGCGCTGGCGATAGCTGGCTACACCGTTATGGCTTTGGTCTGCCACGATGCCTTAATTTCTGTCGTGACGGATGATGCGAAATGGAAGAAATTAGCCTGTCAAATGGCAGTTTGTCCGGGTCATGATTGGATGTGTCCATGACGCTCTGAATCAACGGATAGATGTCATTAATTTTTGTGTCGGGCTTATTTGGAAGCTCAGGCTGCAAGCCGAGTAGTGCTCCTTTCTGTACCTGAATTTCCTTACTATGTGGTAACAGATTACCAATAATGTCGGTCAGGTGCAGTGCAAAGCGTGCCCTGGAGCGACAGGCGTTTAAAAATAGTGTGCAATTTTGCTGGGCTTCTGAGCTTATACATCGAATGCCTTCACGTTCTGCCAGATTGAATTTTTCATGCAGCCGGCATCCACAGTTCAGCGTGAGTATGGATTTTTCAAATACACAGCGCTGGCTATTCAGGCCGTGGTAGGCGCTACGGTATTCATTTTCATCCATCACTCAGACTGCTGCAAAATTCTTTGGGGAGACTATTTTTCCCACTCCTGAATAATCTGTGCTTCGCGTTTTTCCTGTAATTTATCTTCGGCGTCAAGTTCGGATTCCGCGAAGATAATCTTAAGAGTTGCCAGCTCATTTGATGGCTGTTCGTTACGCAATCTGCGGACCAGACTTTTAGCTTCTTTGTAGCTGTCAAAACGCTCAATTTTTTCCAGCTTCTTAATCATATTGCCGGGAGTTTGGGATATTTTATAAATGTAGTAGAAAGACATAGTGTTAATAACCAAGTAAAATGCTCGGGTAATATACCTGAAGACGAATAAAAGTTAAACAAAGCCGGACTAAAATATTGGTTTGAAACGGAAAATTTCAACTGCTAAAGTTTATTCTCTCGCCTCAAAATGCACTGAAAATACTAAAGATACTCTATATATCACTAGCTTTGTGCAAACTCAATTAGCCCTTGCAATCAGTTTTGATAATGTTACATTTGCTGCAGTAGTAGTGATTTAAAACTATTCTAGCACTAGAAAAAACAAATATCTGAGGGGATATAAATGAAAAAAATTACTTCAACATTCATGTTGACTTCTGTATTAGCCTTTTCCGCTAATTCCGCATCAGCCGATACTTTTGATTCCGTTAAAAGCAAAGATTACGTTCAATGCGGCGTAAGTACCGGTTTACCTGGTTTCTCAAATGCGGATGCTTCCGGAAACTGGAATGGTCTTGATGTCGATGTGTGTCGCGCAGTTGCTGCTGCTGCACTGGGTGATGCCAACAAGGTTAAATTTACGCCGCTAACGGCGAAAGAGCGCTTTACTGCACTTCAGTCTGGTGAAATCGATATATTATCCCGTAATACCACCTGGACGCTGACACGTGATGCTTCTCTGGGTATCAATTTTGCCGGTGTCAACTATTACGATGGCCAGGGTTTTATGGTCACCAAATCTCTGGGTGTAAAAAGTGCGCTTGAGCTTGATGGTGCGGCCGTCTGTATTCAGGCAGGTACTACCACCGAATTGAATCTGGCAGATTATTTTCGTGAAAATGGGATGAAATATAAATCGGTCACCTATGACACCTCTGATGCGACTATCAAGGGTTTTGAGGCCGGTCGTTGTGACATGATCACTTCTGATCAATCGCAGTTATACGCTCTGCGCATCAAGATAAAAAATCCTGAAACCGCCATTGTGCTTCCTGAAGTTATTTCCAAAGAGCCTCTAGGACCTGTCGTACGTCAGGGTGATGATAAGTGGTTTAATATCGTAAAATGGTCACTGTATGCGATGGTTAATGCCGAAGAACTAGGTGTAACCTCTGCAAATGCAAAGAGCATGATGGGCAGCTCTAACCCTGAAATCGGTCGGTTTATGTCCGGACAGGGTGAAAAACTCGGCGTTGGTGATGACTGGGCCTATAATATCGTCAGTCAGGTTGGTAACTATGGTGAATCCTTTGAACGCAATGTTGGTATGGGTTCGCCGCTTAAAATTTCACGTGGGCTGAATGCCCTGTGGAAAAAAGGTGGACTGCAGTACGCACCGCCAATTCGTTAAGCTTTAAAATTGAAGGGATATGCTGCGCTAATATTTGCATGCATATCCCTTTGCTTTATATAAGCTCAGTAAAATAAAAGTACCGTCCTGCATTCGTATTCGAGTGTTTGATCAATTGCGAAGGGGATCTGGGTTGCGAACATTCCTTTGCTGTACACAACATTTCTTTACTTAACGGAGCGAAGCATGTCTGAACATGATTCGGAATTAACACCGTCAAAGCCCGCCTTCTGGAATGACCCCAAGTATCGAGCACTATTTTTTCAGATAGTACTGGTACTGGCGCTTGGATATTTTATTGTCAATATCGTTGACAATACGCTGACTAACATGGAATCCAGAGGGATTTCTACCGGTTTCGCTTTTCTGACCGAACCTGCCGGATTTGGCATCCTGCAAACCCTGATTGAGTTTGATGAGTCACATACCTATGGCCGTACCTTTGTCGTTGGCTTATTGAATACGCTGCTGGTTTCCGGTTTAGGGATTTTGTTAGCGACCCTGCTGGGTTTTATTATGGGAGTAGCCCGCCTGTCCAGGAACTGGGTAGTTGCGAAACTGGCTACCGTTTATATCGAAACTTTTCGTAATATTCCGCTGCTGTTGCAGATTTTTTTCTGGTATTTCGCAGTATTGGGAACTCTCCCTAGTGTGCGCGAAAGCATGTCACTCGGTGCCGGAATTGAATTCAATAACCGCGGTCTTTACCTGCCGGCACCGGTACCTGAAGCCGGTTTTTCACTCGTTATGTGGGTGTTCCTGATCGGCTTTATCGCGACTCTCTTTATCCGCCACTGGGCTCGCAAAAGACAGGAAGATACCGGTCAGCAATTTCCTGTTTTTTTAACCGCGCTGGGTCTTATTATCGGCCTTCCTTTAGTGGTATTTCTGATTTCAGGTACTCCATTAAGCTGGAACTATCCCACATTGCGTGGATTTAATTTTCAGGGCGGCATCGCCATCATACCTGAGTTGCTTGCTCTATTACTGGCCCTGACCATCTATACCGGAACTTTCATTGCTGAAACCGTGCGAGCCGGTATCAATGCGGTCAGCCATGGCCAGACCGAAGCGGCTTTGTCGATGGGCCTTTCCCACGGCCAGACCATGCGTCTGATCATTATCCCTCAGGCCATGCGTGTAATTATTCCACCGCTCACTAGCCAGTATCTGAACCTGGCCAAGAATTCATCGCTGGCAACCGCTGTTGGCTATCCGGATCTGGTTGCCGTGTTTATGGGCACTACTCTGAATCAGACCGGACAGGCAGTCGAAATAACCATGATGACGATGGCCGTTTACCTTACGATCAGTTTGACTATTTCGATGTTCATGAACTGGTACAACAAAAAAATGGCTCTGGTCGAGCGCTAGGCAGGAGATGACAATGACAACAAACACACCATCATTTGCGCCCGGTGATCATCCTGATATGGAGCCACCAGTCAGTACCCGCGGTATCATCGGCTGGCTCAGGGCAAACCTGTTTTCAGGTTTTGTCGATACGGGTCTTACCCTGTTCGTATTTTATTTACTCTATCTTTACATTCCACCTTTGATCGACTGGATTTTTATCGATGCGGTGTGGAGTGGTTCATCACGCGAAGTCTGTGAAGTTGAAGGGGCTGGCGCTTGCTGGGCCTTTATCGGCAGCCGTTTTACCCAGTTTATGTACGGGTTTTATCCGGAACAGCTATTCTGGCGACCGAATACTGCCGGCCTGTTACTGATTGGTCTGATGATTCCTCTGTTTATCGACGCCTTCCAGCGTAAGTGGTTGCTGGCCGGGTTTATCCTGGTTGTGTATCCCTTCATCGCTTTCCTGCTGATCCATGGTGGTTATTTTGGTCTGGAAGAGGTAGAAACCAGTAAATGGGGCGGACTTATGCTGACCCTGGTACTTTCCGCTGTGGGTATTGTTGCTTCTTTGCCGATCGGTATCGTGCTGGCATTGGGGCGGCGCTCAGAGATGCCCATCGTGAAGTCGGTGTCGGTGGTCTATATCGAGTTCTGGCGTGGTGTGCCGCTGATTACCGTGCTGTTCATGTCGTCAGTAATGCTACCCCTGTTTTTCAGCGACGGTACAGACTTTGATAAATTACTGCGTGCTATGATCGGTATTATCATGTTTCAGTCAGCGTATATGGCTGAGGTCATCAGAGGCGGGCTGCAGGCGATACCCCGGGGGCAATATGAGGCCGCTGAGGCGCTGGGTCTGACCTACTGGAAAAGTATGGGTCTGATCATTCTGCCACAGGCTCTAAAACTGGTTATCCCCGGCATCGTCAATACATTTATCGCCTTATTCAAAGATACGACGCTGGTATTGATTATTGGGCTGTTTGATCTTCTGGCAATTATTCAGCAAGCCAATTCGGATTCCTCCTGGTTGGGGTTTGATACCGAGGGTTACGTCTTTGCAGCCAGTATTTTCTGGATATTCTGTTTCGGTATGTCGCGTTACAGCATAGCCCTGGAAGCGAAGTTAAACACAGGACATAAAAGGTAATTAGCATGACAGACAATCCTTATATCATTGAGATGAACGCGGTACACAAATGGTACGGCAGTTTTCATGTTCTTAAAAACGTTAACCTGAAGGTCGAAAAGGGTGAGCGTATCGTTATCTGCGGCCCTTCCGGCTCTGGAAAATCGACCACTATACGTTGTATCAATCATCTGGAAGAGCATCA
>JACNJF010000006.1 GCA_014382695.1 Gammaproteobacteria bacterium
CTGGAGATCACCGGGTAAATATCATTGGCGATCACACGTATCGATTCACGCCGCTCATTACCTTCCATGATGCGCTGATAGATTTCGAAATGCCCCAGAGCCGTGTAATCAACCAGCATCTGATTGAAGCCCTTGAGTGTCAACAGGATCTTTTTAAGTGGTGCAGCATCCAGTTCCAGCTTGGCAAGCTCACATAAAACCACCAGTACTTCCTGGCGCTCGTCCAGTAATTCGTTGATGGTATGCGATAGACGATTACGACGATCATCTTCCTGTGAAATTTTCTGTGCGATTTCTTTTATAGTATGAATTTGTGACTCTGACATGTCAGCCCCTGATATCTTTTTTAGTATATTCTGGTTGTATGATCTATATCGAGAACAAGGTCCACGATAAGCTGCCCCTTCATGGTTATTAAACCTTCACGTCTACTCTCTCCATCTAGTGTGAAGTCGAAAACGTATAGCCTGCATAATGCCATAGTTCCTGAGTTTGTGCGACATAAACGGAGCTTTTGCAGAACCACAGTCTGATCCAGAAACTGTACATTAATCTGCTGACAGGCGCGCATACCAGCAGCGATAGCCTGCTCCCTTGCCCGCATCCCATCACGCCAGAACCAGATGATAAACACGAGTGAAGCTAATAACAGAAATTCTGACATTGAGAATATAATTTGTAACCTTTAATAGTTAACGCTGAAGCTTCAAATTCGGGTTAAAATACCAGCCGCTTTCCAGGACACTAATGATGAACTCTGATGAATTACACGCCCGCATCGACAAGCTTGAAGTATTATTTTCTGAGCAGGAGTATACCGTTGAATCACTCAATGCAATAGTCACCCGGCAGGCACAGGACATCGATAAGCTACACATAAAAATCAATTTACTGAAACATCAGATCCGGGAATTCAAGAAAGACATCCCCGAAAGCGCTGTTCTGGATGAAAAACCACCGCATTATTGAATTCAGCCTGCCCCCATCCGATGTTAAAAATTGCCAATCACTGTCATTACCATAAGGCAAAGGCCCAGCAGTTGATCGAGGGCATAAAAAACTACGTCATCGATGCCGAAGTCCTGTTACGCATTGAAGATGATAGCGTTGCCCTGTGCACCGATCTGCAGCAGCAAACGACCTGTTTCACCCACTCGTTGCTGGATCCAAAGCTACTGGCGCGTGCAATCCAGAAAAACCAGGCACTGATCAAGGCCTGCAACAATAAAAAGCGGGAGATTCATAGCATCATCGACCTGACCGCAGGCTGGGGCAGAGACAGCCTGATACTCGCGACTCATGGGCAAAGCGTCACCATGATCGAACAGAATGGATTGATTTATAATTGCCTGAATTACCTGCTATCGATTGCCCAGCATGACAGCACTCAAGCCTGTTTTCAGAACCTGAATGCACTCAATCTGAACAGCCTTGAGTACCTCAACTCTGAAGACTACAGCATGGCCGATTGTCTGTATCTGGACCCGATGTTTCCTGCGCATAAATCAACCGCCCTGCCATCCAAAGATTTACAGATTTTGCAGCTGATGACGACTAATCTGGATATAGAGTCCCTGTTTGAAGCTGCACTGGTCCGCGCTAAACATCGGGTCGTGGTAAAAAGACCGCTGCATGCCCCAACGCTAAGCAACACAAAAGCGGATATTGTGTATAAAGAAAAAACCATCCGCTTTGATGTTTATCTGACCCATAACAACGTTACGGTTTAGCTAACTCTGGCTTTAAACGAGAGCTTTTTTTAACCACGAAGCTCACGATGAGTACGAAGTATTAAAGGTGGGCATTCCGTTTAAAGGTAAGTCCGGCTTGATAACCATTCTTCTTTATTAACTGATTAAAAATAGTTTTGATTTTACCTTCGTGGCCTTCGTGAGCTTCGTGGTGCCGTAGTGGAATAGTTTTGAAATTTGCTTCGAGTAACCACAATCAGAAAAATTTCCGCCAGGTCTCAATCGCGGAAGTTATTGAACTGTAGTGGAATACCCAGTTCAGCGCCTTTCATCAACTGCATCGCCTGTTGCAGGTCGTCGCGGTTTTTGCCGGTTACCCGCACCTGTTCACCCTGTATCGAAGCCTGTACCTTGATCTTTGATTCCTTAATCAGCTTCACGATCTTCTTCGCGACATCCTTATCCACACCTTCCTGTAAGCTCACCGGCTGCTTGGCCGTTTTAGCGGCTTCCACCACATCCCCCATCTTCAGACAGTTGATATCCAGGCCGCGCCTGGACATTTTCTGCATCAGTACCGGAAACATCTGCTGTAACTGAAAGCGTGACTGCGCATGAAACATCAGGTCTTCTCCGGAAAATTCTATGCGTGCATCCGAACCCTTGAAATCGTAGCGGGTGCTGATTTCCTTATTCGCCTGGTCGACGGCATTGGTTAATTCATGATGATCAATTTCAGATACGGTATCAAAGGATGGCATAGTTTTATAGTCGCAGGTTAATACAGGAATAATCGGGACAGAAAGTATAAACCGGAACCATTAAGGCTGTGAAGTTTTGATTATCCCGCACAGGTCTTCCGGCAAAATCATACAGCGCGGTGCTACAGCTCTCCTTCAGATATTGCCCATCCAGCACTTCCAGTGGACAGCCAAGATAAGTACCAAGTGCGTAAGCCAGTAGAAATTGCGGGGTATCCGGACGACTCGCGGAGCTTGCTGAAAACAGTTTTAACTGACGTTCAGAGGAGTAGCGCATCACCACCAGCTGACGTTGATCAAAGCGCACAAAATAAGCCCGGTCATCAACCAGTGGCGGTAGTGGTATGCGGATAAGTTCGCCATCACCAGCACGGCTATCCGGATTAAAGTAATCGACCATCACAAACACCAGCCACATCAGTGATGCGATGACAAAGATTTTAATCAGGCGTTGCAGGTATACAATTTTTGGATTGTTCAATCAGTCGTCCACAACAGGAAAAACGCTATTATGGACATTGTGAGGAGTTTCCGCCACACACAGCGCCTTCTGAAATCCAGTTAACCAGCAAATCATAGCTGGCACGACT
>JACNJF010000042.1 GCA_014382695.1 Gammaproteobacteria bacterium
AATTTTGATACCGGTCACTCAAGCGGGATTTAGGGGGCAGTATACTAATTTGAAACAGGTATACTGTCCCCTTAAGATAAGGCTGAGCTATTCTTTAAAGCAAATTAAGAGGACCTCTGATCATTCATCGTGATCTCTCAGAGCAGGCAGCTCGAAAAAATGTAGCTCCCGAGTCTCTCACAAAATCAATGACTTGCAGCCATCGATTTTGGCGGCATATCCTTACCCCACAGGAATCTGTGAATTGTTCTGATGCGGCTAAAAATTTGACGGTTATGCTTTACCTGGTAAGAAAAGAATAGCTTAAGTTGAACCCACTAGCACGTCAGTATCCTCGCAATCTGCTTGAAATGTCCGGCTTTCATGCCGTACTGGTCTGAATAGATATAGCTGATGTATTCAGCGATATTGTACCCCTGCTCCTGTTCCTGAAATAATACATGGCTGCATCTGGGGTCGCTCTTTCTTTCATTCATCCAGATGATGATTTCGAACAGCTGTGCATTGCTGAGTAATGCGAGTGCGTCTACCACTTCTTTAGGGTTAAAGTAGGTCGAAAAAACAGGTTCGTACTTGAATTTTTTAAATAACTCGATGGCTGACGCGGGGTGCGCGGTTAGCTCCAGCCAGAAATTAGACAGCCTTGAATTTTCCAGGCTTTTGCGGTATTTGTTGTGCAGTTCGATAACCTTTTCAAGGATATCACCACAATGCTCAAAACGATGACTGTTGGCATCGAATTCATAGATGGATGACTGATCTATGCGATCATCACGATACAGCTCCTGAAACAGCTGGATGAATTGCTGTCGGGTTTGTTCATAGTCCAGCTTGATCATGCCCTGCTGGATATCGTTGCTGAGATGCTCGGCCAGCAGCAATAAGGTGTCAGGGTTAGTAATTTCTTTTTTTATGAAAATGGCATGCATGACATCGTCGATAATTTCGGCGACTTTAGTATCTTCCATATGATACAGGGATGCGGTATCAAGATAGGTTTCGTAAGGTTTTTCAATGCCCCATTTATCAAAGTCTCGCTCAAAATCCAGTGCAAAATAAAAGCCTTTTTTTACGATGCTGAAGAGTCCAGTTAGAGAAATCCTGTCCGCACGATAAAAAATGACTTCTAGCAGAGTTCTCGCTTCATCGGTCATGTGGTCGGGTGGATCGGTATCGAAATAGCCCAGTTCATTGAGGAAGGCGTAGCCTCTGGACGAGTCATACTCATTCAATAAGCGTGCACGCAGTTCGTGCTGAAGAAAATAGCGGTTGAGCAGGATGAGCGTGGCTAGTAGTGAGCAAAAATAATAAAAGGCCAGTTTTCTGGAGCTGTTAAAAGAGTCGGCATGATGACTGTAGATATACTCGTACAGCTGTATCGCCTCACTGATAATTCTAATATTTTTAAAATGCAGCTGGTGTAACAGGTTGGACAGCTTTTGATGCTTCTGATGTAGCATGTTGTGAATAAACTGCCTTGAATCCTCACTGTCAAAACTGACCTGGCTGAATGCCGCATCTACCACTACGGAGACCTTATTTTCGAGTCGATAGATATGCGCGATGGTTTTTTCACGTGCGTTCTCGAAAGTTTTTATATCGTTTTCAGCGAAATGCGCTGTATTTCCAATCAAGATGCATTTGGCATTCTGGTGTTCTACCAGCTTATTGATATAGGACAGGCAAACGCTCAAATTCCCCTGCCAGCGCTCCAGGTCATCGAGGCATAGCACAAACGGCTTTCCGTTTATTTTCGAGTCCTTTTTCCACTGGTTGATTAACACCTGCACCGCATAACCTGAACCGCCAAGCCGGATGTCTTCCGAGATTGCAGAGTTCACATCAAGCACCTCGCGCACAGGTTTTTGATCCCCATCCTGCTGCAATGAAATACTCTTGAATAGTTCATTCTCTATGTCCTGTATCGTTTCCAGGCCATACAGCGAGATATAAATGGAATGATAATCCTTGATCAGCGGCTGAATATCGGTCTTGTAGAAATAGGTTTTACCGGTACCCCAATCACCATCAATCATGATCGCGTACTGGGTGTTGGAGCGGTTCAGGTAGGTTTTAATCGCAGGAATGATTTCATAGCGAGCGGACATACCTTCCCTGAGCATGACCTGCATGTCATAGATGTTTTGTTGCTTATGGTCACTAGATATCGACATCACCCTGCACTTCATCCAGTTGAATGCGTTCACTACTCTTAACCTGAATAGATGACTGTCACTGTCCTTCAGTCTCAGGTAAGAGCCCTGATACATGAACTGAATATAATTGAAACAAAAGTCAGTTTCTATGACCTGAAACAAAAAAGCAATGAATGGATGTCATTGGCATTACCGTTTCGCCCTGAAAGAGCTGGCCGAATATGTTATGGTTATTACGATTATGGATATTGATTTTAACAGTGGTTGCTGAGTCCATGATCGATAAATCAGGGGCTCAATAACAAAATTATGGCAGAAACTATTTCATCTAAATATATTGTACTGATAAGTGTGCATGGCCTTATTCGTGGCCACAATCTGGAACTGGGGCGTGATGCCGATACCGGTGGACAAACCAAGTATGTAGTCGATCTCGCACATGCGCTGTCCGAGCAAAGCGGAATTGAACGGGTCGACCTGATCACCCGTCGAGTGGTTGATTCTTCAATCAGTGATGACTACGCACAACCGATTGAGGAGTTGTCATCCAAAGCACGTATCGTGCGTATTGATGCTGGCCCCGATCAGTATCTGCCAAAGGAACAGTTGTGGGATCATCTCGACAGTTTCATGGATAATCTGACCAAATGGATTAATCAGCAGGCACATTTGCCGGACCTGGTTCATAGTCATTATGCGGATGCCGGATATGTTGGTGTACGCCTCGCCAATCTGCTCAGCGTGCCCTTGATTCACACCGGTCATTCGCTCGGCAGGGATAAACGCAAACGCTTGCTCGCACGCGGTCTGTCACGCGAGGAAATCGAAAAAACCTACAATATCGAACGTCGTATCGATGCCGAAGAAGAAGTTCTTGCGAATGCAGACCTGATCATCACCAGTACCCACAATGAAATTGACGAACAGTACGGATTGTATAATTACTTTGACCCCAAACGTATGACTGTTATACCGCCGGGTACCGACCTCAAGTTATTCCATCCTCCAGAAAAACCAGAACATACCGCATTCGAGCAACAGCTACCGCAGTTTCTACATGACCTGGAGAAGCCGATTATCCTGGCACTGTCACGCCCCGATGAACGCAAGAATATCCTCACCCTGATCGAGGCTTATGGAGAGTCGGAATTATTGCAACGATCTGCCAACCTGATGATCATCGCCGGTAATCGCGATGATATCCGTGATATGGACAGTGGTGCACAGCAGGTACTGACCAATATCCTGCTAACCATCGATGCTTACAACCTGTATGGCAAGGTTGCTATACCCAAGGCTCACATGGCCGATGAAGTGCCTGCGATCTATCGACTGGTGGCCGTCAGTGGCGGAGTATTCGTTAACCCTGCCCTGACCGAACCTTTCGGGCTGACCTTACTGGAAGCCGCGGCCAGTGGCTTGCCTCTGGTGGCGACTGAAAATGGTGGGCCAGTGGATATTATAGGCAACTGTAATAATGGACTGCTGGTTGATCCGCTCGATCGGGATGCGATCATCCAGGCATTGAGCACGCTGTTGAAGGACAGAAAAGCCTGGAAAAAAGCCAGTGACAATGGCATTCAGGGCGTGCGTAAATATTATTCCTGGCAGGCTCATTCTAAAACCTATCTGCAAAAAATCAGGCAACTGAGCGGTAAATACCAGACCATTCCAACCACCCGGCCGGAACGCTCAGGACGTTATCGTGATCGTGCATTGTTTACCGATCTTGACCAGAATTTAATTGGCAATGTGGCGGCATTAAAACACCTTACGGATGTATTGAAACAGAATAAAAAATGCGTCACGTTTGGTATTGCCACCGGACGCCGAATCGACTCTGCTCTGGCACTGATGAATAAATATGGCATACCACGCCCCGATGTGTTGATCAGTAGTCTGGGCACGCGTATTCATTATGGTCAGCAACTGACGGAAGATAATTACTGGGCCGATCATGTCGATCACAACTGGAGTATTCAGCGTGTTCGTAATCTGCTGGAGGGCTTACCCGGTATCAAGCCCCAGCACAAAAGAGAACAGACTGCATTCAAGGCGTCCTATTATTATGATCGGAAAAAATCTCCGCCGGTGGAAGAAATCATTGCTGAGTTACGCCAGAAAGATTTAAGTGCGAATGTGATTGTATCGTTCGGGCAGTTTATTGACTGTATCCCGTCACGTGCTTCCAAGGGCCAGGCATTACGCTATGTGGCGCAACGTTTTGAGATACCGATGGAGCACATCCTGGTTGCAGGTGGTTCTGGAGCAGACGAAGACATGATGCGTGGAAATACGCTTGCCGTGGTCGTTGGAAACCGTCATCACGAGGAGCTGTCACAATTAACTCAACAGGACGGACTCTATTTTGCCCGCCAGAATCATGCCTCCGGTATTCTCGAAGCGATAGACCATTACGATTTTTTTAGCAGCTGTAAGGTGCCAGAGTAGCGATGGCAGAACCGATATTGATCTGTACCGATCTGGATCGCACCCTGCTGCCGAATGGTCCACAGCCTGAATCTGCAGATGCCCGAAGGCGTTTTCGTACACTGGTCGAGCATCAAGAAATACAGCTGGTTTATGTCACGGGTCGTGACCAGCAGCTGGTATTAAACGCTATGCTGATGTATCAGCTCCCACAACCCGAATATGTAATTGCCGATGTTGGTACCACTATCTATCGCATCGATGCCGATGGTGAATGGACTGCCGTTCAAGAGTGGCAACAACAGATCGATCGGAACTGGAATGGCTACTCGCGCCAGCAGTTAGCGGAGTTGATCCATCAGCGTGACCTGCGTCTGCAGGAACCGTCCAAACAAAATCTGCACAAGCTGAGTTACTATGTGCCGTTAAAGGCGAAGCAACAGAATATTAGCGCTGCCATTCAAACGGTTTTTCAGCAGCATGGCATCCAGGCCAGTCTGATCTGGAGTATCGATGAACCGAATGGTATCGGCCTGCTCGATATAGTTCCCGCCAGCGCCTCCAAGTTTCATGCGATCGAGTTCCTGTTGCAGTGGCTGCAGCTTAACCCGTCTCAGTGCGTGTTCTGTGGTGACAGTGGCAACGATATGGAGGTTCTACTCAGCCCGTTGAATAGCGTACTAGTGGCGAATAGCAGTGCTGCGATCCAGCAAATGGCGCGTGCAGGAGTCAGCCAGCAAGGGCTGGAACCTTCCCTGTATATAGCAACCGGGGATTTTCTCGGCATGAATGGTTTTTACAGTGCCGGTATGCTGGAAGGCATCGCACATTTTTTCCCCCACACCTACGACTGGATGCAAATTAGCTGATGCCGTCTCAGACCATGATTTCTAAACTGTGTATTTTTGGTGAAGTTCTGTTTGATCACTTCCCCGATGGCAAGTCAGTGCTCGGTGGCGCGCCGTTTAATGTCGCCTGGCATTTGCAGGCATTCGGACTGGCACCAGTGTTGATCAGCCAGGTCGGTGATGATGACGCGGGTCGCAAAATCAGGCAGGCGATGACGCAATGGCAGATGGATTCATCCGCCCTCAATACGGATCAACAATACGCAACCGGCAGAGTGGATATTAAGCTGATCAACGATGAACCCGAATACGATATCGTTTCCCCCAGTGCCTGGGACTCCATCAGTCATCACCCTGCACACGCAGCAGGCTGTGAATTTCTATATCATGGCAGTCTGGCGTTACGCCATCAGCATAACCGCACTGTGCTGGAGAGTATAATGTCCAGCAAAGCAGAAACCGTATTGCTGGATGTCAACCTGCGCTCACCCTGGTGGAACAGAGATCAGATCCTGCACATGATTGCTGCATGTGACTGGCTCAAGCTGAATATCGATGAACTCAATCTGCTGTTTCCCTCTAACGCGTCTTTACGCATGCGTATGCAGGCGCTGATTGAGCAGAATGGATTGAAAGGCATCCTGCTGACGCGGGGTTCAGCGGGTGCAGAGCTGATGAGCGCGAATGGCGACTGGCACCAGGTGACTCCAGACCGTGCAGTGGAAATTGTCGATACAGTGGGTGCCGGTGATGCGTTTACGGCGGTCATTATCACCGGTCTGATCAGGCAATGGCCCATCGAAACAACTCTGCAACGCGCCCAGTTATTTGCTTCGAAGATTGTGGGGCAGCGCGGTGCCACCGTTGCCGAGCGTTCCTTTTATCAAACATTTATCCAGCAATGGTCACTCCAGTGAGTGCAAGGTAATCCATTATGTATGAACAGGTTTCCCATTCCCTACTGAATCAGATTCTCGACGAACTCAAGCCGGAAATTAGTAAACGTAATCTGTTACGTTTTTATACTCGTCTGGGTGCCAACTTCTATGCCATCCACAGTCTGTTTACCCACCTGTATGGTGGGCGCGATGACTTTCTGCAGCAGATGGTCAAGCTGGTTGAGGTTCTCGCCATGCGCTATATAGAGCGCTCCGATGAGCTGGAGATGCTGGATATAGAACGCGAATCCAACCATAACTGGTTTCTCGATCAGAAATGGGTCGGGATGGCTCTGTACGCAGAGGGTTTCGCGGGGGATTTGAAAGGTGTGCGCAACAAGTGCGGGTATCTGAGCGAACTGGGTATCAACATGCTACACATCATGCCCATGTTGAAATGCCCTGCGGGGGCGAGTGATGGAGGCTACGCCATCAGTGACTTCCGCGATATAGACGAACGCTATGGCGACTTAAATGACCTGAGCGAACTGTCCGCCAATCTGCGCAAGCGCGACATGTTGCTGACGCTGGATGTGGTGGTGAACCATACTTCGGATCAGCACGACTGGGCCCTGCGTGCAAAGCAGGGTGAACAGAAATATCAGGATTATTATTACTGCTTTCCTGACCGCGATATCCCGGATATGTTCGAGGAAACCCTGCCGGAAGTGTTTCCAGAAACATCCCCCGGAAACTTTATCTGGGATGAGCAATCGCAACGCTGGTTTATGTCCGTGTTCAACGCCTATCAGTGGGACTTGAATTACTCTAACCCGGCCGTGTTCATCGAAATGATCGACATCATTCTGTTCTGGGCTAACCGCGGTGCGGATGTGATTCGACTCGATGCGGTGGCTTTCCTGTGGAAGAAAATCGGCACTACTTCGCAGAACGAACGCGAGGCTCACCTGATCCTGCAGTTGATGAAAGACTGTTGCCAGGTCACCGCACCGGGCGTGGTCTTCATCGCCGAAGCGATTGTCACCCCAACCGAGATTATCAAGTATTTCGGAGAAGACGCGGTCATCGCCAAGGAATGCGAAATCGCCTACAACGCGACCTTTATGGCGTTATTATGGGACAGTGTCGCAACCAAGAATACCAAGCTGTTAACGCAGGGTATTAAAAACCTGCCGAACAAACTGAATGGCGCTACATGGCTTAATTATATCCGCTGTCATGATGATATCGGGCTCGGTTTTGATGACAGAGATATCGTCGCTTCTGGCTATCAACCGCGCTCACATCGTAAGTTTCTGCTGGATTATTTTACCGGTAGCTATGATGACTCGATTGCGCGCGGCGTACCCTTCGGGCGTAATTTGAAAACCGGTGATGGACGTATATCCGGGTCGCTGGCCTCACTGGTCGGGCTGGAAAGTGCACTACAGATAAATGATCCAAAAATGGTCGATGATGCGATCAAAATGATCATCCTGCTACACAGCATGATCCTCTCGTTTGGTGGTATCGCACTGCTTTACTATGGCGATGAGATTGGCACCTTAAATGATGACTCTTATCTGCAGGATGAAAACAAGGCCAGCGACACGCGCTGGATTCATCGCCCGCGCATAGACTGGGAACGAGCCGAGCAGAGACATCATCATGGCACTGTCGAGCATCGAATTTTTAGTGCGCTGCAGAAACTGATCGGGGTAAGAAAAACAATTCCGGCGTTTGCCGACTTTAATAACCGAGAATTAGTCGAAGTCGACAACGAGCACCTGTTCGCCTTTATCCGCAACCATCCGGAACATCAGAAAGAGGAAGTGCTGGTGGTCGCCAACTTCGATGCAAGCCCGCAGCATCTTAATCTGTCGGTACTCAGAAGGCGTGGACAGCTTCCGTCCATGCAATTACGTGATCTGGTGAGCGGTGTCTCTCCAGCCATCTTTAAGGATGATCTGGTAATACCTCCCTACAGTTTTTACTGGCTATCAGATCAGCATACTTCGGCTATCATGTAGGCGTTAATATACGCATCGTTTTTGCCGTCAAATCGGCGTAGATCGATCCAGGCGATACGGTTTTTTGCTGGATTAAGAAATTGAGCCAGAGTTAATTTCCGACGCATTGTCATCGGATTTGAAATAAGATTCGAAGCAGGTGGTTAATCAGCAGAGTCGTTGGCTTTAAAGCTGGGGATATTGCTGGTGCCTATAACGATAAGTACGACACCCATTGAGGCGAAAAAGAATGAAGAGGCGAGTATGCTTGCCGATATCGGACTTTCCCAGCCCAGATCATCAACTTTAAAATACAGAAAAATGATGCAGGCGATGGATGCGATAAAACTCACATAGCCAGAATAATGTGCGGTTTTTTGCAGTATACCTTTGTTATTTTTCATAAGGGTCGATCGACGGGTAAAGTCTCATTATGCTTGAAACCATCTGATAAGATACTGTTTTGTGTAAACGCATAAAAATGCCAGTCACGCTCTGTTTTATTCAAAGAGTGGAAAATTAATGGCGATAGCATTTGGCAACTCGTTGTAAAAACTTATGGAGAAACAGATGGAAAAAAAACGTTCATTCATCATAGCGCTTAGCGGGTTCTTCTTTTCAGCTGTTGTTGGTGCTGAATCAGGCTGGACAGATTACGTAAACGTAGCCGAGTTAGTGCCGACGGCACGCCACTACTATGAATTTAGACTACCAGTGAAGGAAAACCCCGCTGGTTGCAGGGAAAAAGCCTGGTTCTATCAGGATTACAGTTCATCTGGTTCTGAGATGATGTTTAAAACCCTGCTTGAGGGCGTAACTAGCAGAATTCGATTGCGGGTTTACGTGACAGGAAAGTGCAATATGAATGGCTACTCTGAGATATCGTCAGTCAGTATCGTTCCCTAGACAAAATTAACAGATACCTCAGGGATGACTTCAGTTGATGCTCAACGGGGACCAGCATGAAAACCTCTCACGACGATTCATATTTTCCCCGATTCATTACTAATGGTTAAGCTTTCCGTACTGTTGATGAAGCTATTTTCGGATCTGTGCTGTTCTTATTCAGGTGACTTTTAATGGATCCCGGTTTATCGTATTCAGCCCGGTAACAAGCTAAGGAAGCTCTGAATTGATCAGAGGTTCCCTAAAACTAATAATCACTAATCAGGAGAACATGGCATGAAAAAAATATTAATCAGCTTACTGGCGCTGTCTTTCACAACGCTGAGCTGGGCGGAAGTGCAGATAAAGGAAGTGACTTATCAGGATGGCGAGCAGCAGCTGAAAGGCTATCTGGCCTGGGATGATGCACAGAAAGGCAAACGTCCGGGTGTGATGGTAGTACACGAATGGTGGGGCCTGAATGACTATGCGATCAAACGTGCAAAGATGCTGGCCGAAGAAGGCTATGTCGCATTCGCTGCGGATATGTACGGCAGCGGCAAGGTGACTACCCATGCCAACGATGCCAAGGGCTGGATGACGCAGATTACACAGAATCAGGATGAATGGCAGAAGCGCGCGATGCTGGGTCTGCAGCAGCTGAAAAATAGTCCGCTGGTTGATCAGTCTAAACTGGCTGGAATCGGTTACTGCTTCGGTGGTGCCACGGTGATGCAGATGTCTTACGCCGGTGCAGACCTTAAAGGTGTAGTCAGTTTTCATGGCTCACTGCCACCGGCAAGTCCTGAACAGGCCGCGGCGATCAAATCACGTGTACTGATTGCACATGGCGATGCCGATCCTTTTATTCCAGCCGAGCGTGTCATACAGTTCAAGAAAGCCCTGTCGGATGCCAACGTAGACTGGGAGATGGATGTGTATGCGAATACCCGGCATGGTTTCACCAACCCCGATGCCGCAGCATTCGGAATGGATGCGCTGGCCTACAATGAAAAAGCGGACAAACGCTCCTGGGCGAAAATGAAGGCGTTTTTTGATGAAATTTTCTAGACCGTACTAGGCGAAAATTTGTAACCAGAGGGGCAGATATCAATCTGCCCTTTTTTTGTCCTGCTACCGGAGAAATAGAATTAAAGATAAATCCACGGCAGGCTGAAAAATAATCCTGTCGACCCTGTGTATGGTTATTGCCCGAGTCGAGAATGGCTCTAGACCCGTTGCAGCCGTTCCTTACAGGCTGCAGGCTTTGACTTCAGGATGCTTTAACAAACGCCTCAAATGCCGCCGCCGGCAGCGGTTTGCTGAAATAGTAACCCTGCACCTCGTCGCACCGCTGCTGGCGGAGATAATCCAGCTGCTCTGCTGTCTCCACACCCTCGGCGATGGTCTGGATACCCAGGTTACTGGCCATGCTGATGATGGCGCTGACAATGGCCTTGTCGTCCGGATCGTTGCTGATATCGCGCACAAAGGACTGGTCGATCTTAAGCTTGTACACCTTGAACTTTTTCAGGTAACTCAGGCTGGAATAACCGGTACCGAAATCATCGATAGACATGCGGATACCGCGTTCATGCAGTTTGTTCATCACCCCGATGACTGCCTGCGGATCATCCATGGCAACGGCTTCGGTCAATTCCAGTTCCAGACATTCATACGGCAGTCTTACCTCATCAAGAATATGGGTGACCACCTCGGTGATATTGGCCTGGCGGAACTGTACCGAGGACAGGTTCACGGCCATCACCATGCGTGGCAACCCACCTTCCATCCATTTCTTCAATTGCCTGGCTGCTGTACGCAACACCCATTCGCCGATCGGGATGATCAACCCGTTATCCTCGGCGATGGGAATGAATTCCGCTGGAGAGATCATGCCCAGTTCCGGATGGTGCCAGCGCAGCAAGGCTTCCGCGCCGATGATATGGCCGCCCTGTATCGAAAATTGCGGTTGGTAATGCAACAGCAGCTCATTGCGCGCCAGCGCGTGCCGTAGCGCATTCGATAACTGCAGGGTACGGGCAGAGTGTGCCTGCATCTCGGGTGTGTAAAAGCGGAAATCGTTGCGACCACTTTGTTTGACCCGATACATGGCACTGTCGGCATTCTTCGATAGCGTCTCGAAATCTGCGCCGTCATGCGGATAGATGGCGATGCCGATCGACGGCGTAATGACCAGTTCATGCTGTTCAATCTGGCAGGGCTGGGAAATCGACTGAATCAGCTTGGTGGCAACAAAGGCGGCGCCATCCGCATCGGTATCATGCAGTATCAGGATGAATTCATCCCCGCCCAGACGCGACACGGTATCTTCATCACGCAAGGTCTGCTTTAGCCGCTTTCCAATTTGCGTCAACAGCTGGTCGCCAATGGTATGGCCCAGGGTGTCATTGATAATCTTGAAGTGGTCGAGATCGAGAAACATCACCGTCAACGACTCATCGCTGCGCTGCGCCAGGCTGAGCGCGTAACTAAATCGATCGGCCAGCAAGCTGCGATTTGGTAGTCCGGTGAGCTGGTCGAAATGTGCCAGCCTTTCGATGTGCGCTTTTGATTCCTTAGCCTCGGTAATGTCTTCCATGATCGCCAGATAATGCGTTATCCGGCCATCAGCCTGGCGTACCGGGGAGATTTGCACCGACTCGATATATTCGCTGCCGTCCTTGCGATTGTTGATCAGCTCGCCGCGCCATGTTTTACCCTGGTTTAGTTGAGCCCACATATCCACGAAGGTCTCTTTGGGGGTCTTGCCGGATTGCAGGATACGCGGGTTGTGGCCGACCACCTCGTCGAGGCTGTAGCCAGTCAATTTGATGAATGAGTCGTTGACGTATTCGATATTCGAATCGAGGTCCGAGATGACGATCGAGTTGGGGCTTTGCTCCACCGCGAGTTTAAGCTTGCGCAGCTCCGCTTCTGCCTGCTTGAGCTCGGTGAGATCATACAGGATCACCAGACTGAAGTTACCCATCGGTGCCATGCTGAAGCGGATGTCGCGTGTGCTGCCGTTCTGGCAGGTGACGGTATATTCCATCGGTTCAATCTCGGTATTGTCCCGTTGCGACTTCTCAACCGCCGCCAGCCATTCCTGTGCGACGCGCTGCCGATAGGCGGGATCGGGATAGGCAAGCGGCCACCACTTATCCAGGGTCGGAGTGTCGGCCAGCGTGTAACCGAAGGTTTCGATGAATTTCTGGTTCAGTAACGTGATGTTGCCGTGATCGTCGGTAATCGCCATGGACACAGGTGATGAGTCGATGATGGTCCGGTACATCTGTTCGCTCGCACGCAGCGCCTCTTCAGCCCGCTTGCGTTCGATAATCACAATTGCGGACGGTACCAGCAACACCACCTTGCCGTTCACATCCCGAAATGGATGTACTGAAAAATCTAGCGGAATGAACTGGTCTTCTGAGACACGTATTTCCACATCGAAGCGCGAAGCTTCACCCTGGACAGCGCGCGCGATGGCCTCACGCATCTGTCGTTTGCAATTTTCTGAATAGCCAAACCAGTAGGTTTCCTCGACCGGCTTACCCAGCACGTCTTCCGGTATCAGGCCAGCCGCCTCCAAAGATTGATGGTTTGCTTCCAGTACAACCCCGTCAGTGCTCAGCAAACCCACGAACATATTCGGCCCAAGGCCATCTATGATATTGCGTAATCTAGTTTCACTGTTACGCAGTAATATCTCTTCTCGCTGGCGACTGATGGCGATGGCGGCAATATGCGTGACGGTGTCGATGAGCTGCTGATGCTCAGGCAGCGGCAGCCCAGGCTGGCGGTAATACATCGCGAACGTGCCAAGCACCTGCTGCTGTGCGTCGAAAATCGGTGTAGACCAGCAGGCACGCAGGCCGTGAGGCAGAGCCGCCGCCCTGTAATTCTCCCACAGCGGATCGGTGGCGATATCCTCAACGAACACCGCTTCCCTGCGAAAAGCCGCCGTACCGCACGATCCGGCATCTGGGCCAATCGGCTGTCCGTCTACCGCCGCGTTAAAATCTGCCGGCAGACTCGGCGCTGCGCCGTGACGGACGTGAATGCCATCCTCGTCGAGCAGGAGGATAGACCCCAGTAACCCGTGCGACTGGGCCTCGACCACCCGAACCAGCAGGTCCAGCGTCTCCGCCAGTGGCGTGCCAAGCGCTATTTTTTCCAGCACCTGTTGTTGTCCGCTGCGCAGCGCTTGCGCCAGTTTGTGCGGGGTGATGTCCTGATAGATCCCCAGAATGCCGATGGTCTGGTTGCTTGCATCACGCAGCGGAACCTTTGAGGTTCGTAGCCAGACGGTATGGCCGTCGGGTGTCGTCGATAACTCTTCGAAATCCAGTCTGGGCCTGCCCGTCTCCATCACGGTTTTATCATCGGCACGGTACAACTCGGCATGCTCTTTCCAGACCATATCAAAATCGGTTTTACCGGTTAAATCTGCAGGACTGGAGAACCCCGCATCTTGTGCAAACGCTGTGTTGCAACCCAGAAAACGCTGATCGAGGCCTTTCCAGAAGATGTGGACTGGCGAGTTTTCCACGATGGACTCGAGCAGGTCATTTGATTTAAGAAGTGTTTCCTTTACCCGTTTGGGCTCAGTAATGTCGTGCGACAGCACAATAAAACGCGGCGATTGCCCTGCCTCGACTGGCTTGCGCGAGACCGAAAGCTCGAACCAATGCTTGCCAGTGGGCAATGTCAGGCCGATCTGCCTGCCGAAGGAATAACCGGTTTCGTTGGCTTCTCGCAGCGCCGACATGCCGATTTCGACCACCTCTGGCGGCATCACCTCATACAATGTCTTGCCCAGAAAGCGTTCTGCCGGCATCGCCAGCAGGTCGGTTCGAGGGGTGTGGTAGTCATGGTAGCGACCCTTCAGATCAAGCTCGAACATTAAATCTGGCAGCGCTTCCAGCGTGGCTTGCAACTGTTTTTGGGTGTCATGCAGTTGAGTATAGGGAAGCTCTATGGTCTCGATGAAAATGGCACGGTAAAGGAACAGATAGGAAATAACCTTGTAAATGTGCCCCAGCAGGTTGTAAATGTCGGTTACTTCGGCGTACAGAGTGAATAAGAGTTCGCTCAGCGCCATAATGCAGACAGCGCCGAACAGTCCAGCCGCTTTGAATGGCAGCGGCTGGCGCATGCGCATCCACAGTGTCAATGCGGTGAAAAGATTGAGTGCGACGAGCGCGTATTCGGAATAAATTTTGAACGGGGTGAGCCCCAGGCCGGGAATGAATGTGCGTGGCATCAACTCGTTATTAAACAGGAACAGCCAATGCAAGGCTCCAACCAGAGCGAGTACAGCGGCAAGCATCAGGTAGCGTGAAGAATTGGAGGTCAATGAGCGCCAGGGTGTGACCGCAACAATCAACAGCGCGATAGCGGCCAGTGAACGCGCGGACAGCCAGAAGTTGATCGCCTTTTCCGGGCTGCTCGAGGTGACAAAATCCGGCATGCTCGGGTAAGAAATCATGTGGGTGAAATCCAGCAGCCCCACTCCGAGGAACGCGCAGGCGAGCAACAGGATATTACCCGGTAAGCCACGACGATAGGCATTCCAGCCGACCGCAAACACCAACATGGCGATCACAATCGCGATAGTCTCCAGCAGGGTGTGCAGCGGCAGGTAACTCGCGATGCCACGAGTTTCAGACTGCGACGGGAGTGCCATTGCAAGCGCCACGCCAAACACCAGCATCACAATGGTGACGATGACGCTGCGCATAGCTCCCCGATAACTGGAGTGCAGCCCGTACCACCGCTCTTTATCTGATGCCGTTGAGCTCATTAAGGTTTATCCTGAGTTAGCCTAGTGGTTATTATAGTAGTCGTTAAATGGCAGTATTGTTTAATCTACCCATTCGAAGTAAACAAATACTTATTGCAACCCGGGCAGCCTCCGATCACTTTATTGAATAGCAGGTCAGCAAGCAGCTCCTCGAGACAGAACGAATGCAGATTAATTGCTCGGGCAGATAAAGGTGCTGACATACCAGTGGTGTTGGTTGTGTTGCGGCGCAAAAGCTGAAGTGAATTTTATCCGCCGGCAGGGCCCGGTCGTCGAGTATCGCGAGCGCGTTCGCCACCTCGTGTTCACTGCTATTGCGGCGAATTTAATAGCCCGACGCTTTATAGCCAGTTTGGGCATTTTTTGACGCGGTGAAAAACGCGGACAGCCATTAATTGAGAC
>JACNJF010000023.1 GCA_014382695.1 Gammaproteobacteria bacterium
ACTGGCAGAGCAGCGGTCTCCAAAACCGCAGGTTGGGGGTTCGATTCCCTCCTGTCCTGCCAAATTAATCTTTACCGCAGGGGTAATTCAGTGGTTACAAAGGCCGAACAACAGGTTTCTACAGGATTTGATACCGTGAAACTTCTGGTTTCACTGATGATTCTGGTCGCGGGAATTGTCGGATTTTATTATTTCAGTGAGGAGTCCCAGTTATTTCGTGTGCTGGGGATACTCGCTGTTGTTGCTGTCGCGTTTTTTGTCATCTCTACCACCCTGATCGGTAAAAGATCGCTGGGGTTTGCCAGAGATGCCCGAGTCGAGGTGCGAAAAGTTGTCTGGCCTACACGTCAGGAGACTACGCAGACTACGATTGCCGTGCTGGTTATGGTGTTGATTGTGGCGATTATGCTGTGGTTGATCGACATGTTTTTAGGCTGGGGCATCAAGTCTCTACTCGGATAGGATAAGATTATGGCAATGCGTTGGTATGTAGTTCATGCCTATTCCGGGTTTGAAGGTCAGGTTAAAAAAATCCTCACCAGTCGAGCTGCGGGATCTCCTTTTAAAGATATGTTTGGTCAGATCCTTGTTCCCACCGAAGAAGTGGTGGAGATGAAAGACGGTCAGAAGCGTAAGAGCGAGCGTAAGTTCTTTCCCGGCTACGTGCTGGTTGAGATGGATATGAATGAAGACACCTGGCATATGGTTAAGGAAGTGCCTAAGGTGCTTGGCTTTATCGGTGGTACCAGTGATAAGCCTGCACCGATCAGCGAAGCTGAGGCTAACGCGATTCTGAATCGTGTTGAGGCTGGTGTGGATAGCCCTAGACCCAAGGTGTTGTTTGAAGTGGGTGAAGTGGTACGGGTTAACGACGGGCCGTTTAATGATTTTAATGGTGTGGTAGAAGAAGTTAATTACGAAAAGAGCAAGCTGCTCGTTTCGGTACAGATTTTTGGACGTTCTACGCCAGTAGAGCTTGAGTTTTCTCAGGTCGAAAAAGGTTAGTTTTAAAGATGTTTTGTCGGTCCGTCCGGGTCGGTGGTTGTTTTTTAATATAGATGGGGAGGGCGAATTAAGTAGTCCGTTTGCACCCGGGAGAGTTTGCCATGGCAAAGAAAATTGTTAAGTACATCAAATTGCAGGTTCGTGCAGGTGAGGCGAATCCAAGTCCTCCAGTAGGTCCGGCCCTGGGTCAGCATGGTTTAAATATCATGGAATTCTGTAAGGCGTTTAATGCGTCAACGCAGGACACAGAAAAAGGGTTGCCGCTGCCGGTTGTTATCTCTGTATACAGTGATAAAAGCTTTACCTTTATTACCAAAACGCCACCAGCATCTGTATTGCTGAAAAAGGCTGCCGGTATTAAATCAGGTAGTAGTACGCCAAACTCGAAGAAAGTAGGCAAGGTTGATCGTGCCCAACTGGAAGAGATTGCGCAAATGAAGATGAAAGATTTGAACGCCAATGATATGGAAGCCGCTGTCAGAATTATTGCTGGTAGTGCCCGTAGCATGGGTCTTGAAGTAGAGGGCATGTAAAATGGCAAAAATCAGTAAACGCATGAAGAAAATTGTCGAAAAGGTTGATCCGGTTCGTCAATATACTATCAATGACGCGCTTGGGTTGCTCAAGGAGTTAAGTCTGGCCAAGTTTGATGAGTCCGTCGATGCGGCCATCAACCTGGGTGTTGATCCGCGTAAATCCGATCAGAACGTTCGTGGCTCCAGTGTGCTGCCGAATGGTACTGGAAAGTCAGTACGTGTTGCCGTGTTTACACAGGGTGTTAATGCTGAAAAGGCGAAGGAAGCTGGTGCTGACGTCGTTGGTATGCAGGATCTGGCTGATTCCATGCGTGGCGGCGATATCGCTTATGACGTTGTTATCGCAAGTCCGGACGCTATGGGTATAGTCGGTCAATTAGGTCAGTTACTGGGACCGCGTGGCCTGATGCCTAACCCGAAGGTTGGCACGGTATCTCCAGATGTGGCCGGTGCCGTTAGAAATGCAAAAGCCGGTCAGGTACGTTACCGCACCGATAAGGGCGGTATTATTCACTGCTCGATTGGTAAATCCAGTTTTGAAGTCGACAAGTTACGTGAAAACCTTGAGCATCTTTTGATTGATCTGAAAAAGGCCAAACCTTCTTCAGCAAAAGGTGTCTATCTAAGGAAAATTTCTGTATCCACTACCATGGGTACAGGTATTGCAGTCGATCAGTCCAGCCTTGCTATCGGGGCCTAAGCTGTTCGATTGTTAAGATCTTTGAGAAAAGTACCTGCCAGTCAGGTACTTACTCGTCAAAGACCGCAGGTGTTCTGGACTTTTTAAGGCCAGCACTTAATGCCCTGCGTAGATGATCCTCTGAGACAGGAATTCCTGGTTAAGATGATCGTTTAGGGAGTCAGCCGAATCTGCAAGGACAAGGCTGGAAAGGGAAAGTGTGCTGAACATCCGTTCAGCATGGTTTATTAATCAGGAGAACTTGATATGCCTTTAAACCTACAGCAAAAACAGGCAGTTGTGTCAGAAGTCGCGGTTATCGCGGCATCCGCGCATTCTGTTATTGCTGCTGAATACCAGGGCTTGACGGTTGCAGATATGACGGTATTACGTGCAGCTGCTCGTGAATCAAAAGTGTTTCTTAAAGTTGTCAAAAACACGCTTGCAAAGCGTGCGTTTGAAGGAACCGATTTTGATTGTATGGGTGGTTCACTAAGCGGTCAGTTGGTGTTTGCATTTTCACTGGAAGAGCCGGGTAGCGCAGCACGCGTTATCAAGGACTTTGCTGGTAAGAATGACAAGCTGGTGGTAAAGCTCATCGCTTTTGGCGGTCAGTTGCTGGACCCATCAGATATCAAACGCCTTGCATCTATGCCGACTCGAGACCAGGCAATCAGCATATTGATGGCCGTAATGAAAGCGCCAATCGAAAAACTTACACGTACTATCAATGAAGTACCGGGTAAGCTGGTTCGTACTGTCGCTGCAATACGTGATTCAAAGCAAGCTTAATTTTTAGCATATATTTACTTAATTTCTGTTTCAGGAGAATGAAAAATGGCAGTTTCTAAAGACGATATTTTGGAAGCGATTTCCAACATGACAGTAATGGAGGTCGTTGACCTTATCTCTGCTATGGAAGAAAAATTTGGTGTTTCAGCAGCGGCAGCCGTAGCGGCAGCGCCGGCAGCAGCGGAAGCTGGTGCAGCAGTTGAAGAAAAGGATGAGTTTAACGTCGTAATGACCAGTTTTGGTGGCAACAAAGTTGCTGTTATCAAAGCAATTCGTGCAATCACAGGCTTAGGTCTGAAAGAAGCGAAGGACATGGTCGAAAGTGCGCCTACTACTGTTAAAGAAGGCGCTTCCAAGACGGATGCTGAAGCAATCCAGAAGCAACTGCAGGAAGCTGGTGCTGAAGTCGAACTCAAGTAATTTGATGATCGATTGGGTGCTTGCACCCAGACATTAAGATTCGGGCTGATGACTTATAAGGTTATCGGCCCGCATCTGTTTGTTCGTTATGAAGTTGAATCAACTTTATTAACGTTAAATGAATAAAGAAAACTGTTTATAAATATCGTATTTATTTATGAGTTATTCAATGAGGAAATTAAATGGCTTACTCATTTACTGAGAAAAAACGTATTCGCAGGGATTTTGGTAAACGCTCTGCAGTTATCGCAGAACCCTATCTGCTGGCGATACAGGTTGATTCCTACAAGCGTTTTCTTAAGTCTGATGGCGGTGGCTTTAAAGGCACTGGCCTGCAGAGCGCGTTTGAGTCCATTTTTCCCATTATAAGTTTTTCTGGTTCGGTTGAGCTTGAGTTTGTCAGCTACCGGATCAGTGATCCTGTATTCGATGTGAAAGAATGTCAGGTTCGCGGCCTTACTTATTCAGCCCCGGTGCGCGTGCTGGTAAGACTGGTCATCTATGATAAGGAAGCTTCTGCCAAAAATCGTTCGGTTAAGGACATTAAGGAGCAGGAAGTCTACATGGGTGAAATGCCCCTGATGACCGAAAACGGTACCTTCGTTATCAACGGTACCGAGCGTGTTATCGTGTCCCAGTTACACCGTTCACCCGGTGTATTTTTCGATCATGATAAAGGCAAGTCGCACAGTTCAGGCAAGTTGCTGTTCAATGCGCGTGTTATTCCGTATCGTGGTTCCTGGCTTGATTTTGAATTTGATCCAAAGGATGCGCTATTTGTGCGTATCGATCGTCGGCGTAAATTACCGGCCACTATCCTGTTAAGAGCGCTTGGCTATAACACCGAGCAGATGCTGGAAATTTTCTTCGAACATGATCATTTCAAGTTCAAGAAAGGTGGCATCGATATGGAGCTGGTACCAGATCGCCTGAAAGGTGAAGCGGCCACTTTTGATATTGAAATAAAGGGTGAAATTATTGTTCCGCAGGGTCGTCGAATCACCGCGCTGCATGTGAATAAAATGAAAGCGGCCAAGATTAAGACGCTGTCAATTCCAGAAGATTATCTGGCTGGAAAAATCTTTGCAACGTCTGTAGTGGACAAGGAAACGGGTGAGTTTCTGGCCAATGCCAACGATGAAGTTACACCGGAATTACTGGATTTACTGCGTGAAAAAGGGATTAAGGAATTTAAGACCATCTATACCAATGAAGTTGACAATGGTCCCTATATTTCTAACTCACTGGCACTCGACCCGACCACTAATGTGCTGGAGGCGATGGTTGAGATTTATCGCATGATGCGTCCTGGTGAACCACCAACCAAGGACTCCGCCGAGAATCTGTTCCAGAATCTATTTTTTAATTCGGAACGCTATGATCTGTCTGAAGTCGGGCGGATGAAGTTTAACCGTCGTGTTGGACGCGAAGAAGTCACTGGTGAAGGTACGCTTTCTACCGATGACATCCTCAGTGTGATGAAGGTTCTGATCGATATTCGTAACGGTAATGGCGTGGTCGACGATATTGATCATCTTGGTAATCGTCGGATTCGAAGTGTTGGTGAAATGGCTGAAAACGCTTTCCGTACCGGTTTGGTGCGTGTCGAGCGTGCGGTGCGTGATCGTCTGAGTCTGGTTGAGTCAGAAGGTCTGATGCCACAGGATATTATCAATGCCAAACCGGTTGCGGCTGCGGTTAAGGAATTCTTTGGCTCCAGTCAGCTGTCCCAGTTTATGGATCAGAATAATCCATTATCGGAAGTAACCCACAAGCGCCGTGTTTCAGCGTTAGGGCCAGGTGGTTTAACGCGTGAACGTGCAGGTTTTGAAGTGCGTGACGTGCATCCAACACACTATGGTCGGGTTTGCCCGATTGAAACGCCTGAGGGACCGAATATCGGTCTGATCAACTCGCTTTCTGTGTACGCGCGTACCAATCATTATGGTTTTCTTGAAACCCCTTATCGCAAGGTAACAGACGGCAAGATTACCGATGAAGTGGTTTATCTGTCTGCGATTGAAGAGAGTAAGTACTCTATAGCGCAGGCGAATATCAATATCGATGATAAAGGCAGACTACAGGGTGACCTGATTCCCTGCCGTTATCAGAATGAGTTCATGTTGTCGACCTCAGATAAAATCGATTATATGGACGTTTCACCGAAGCAGATCGTTTCGGTTGCGGCCTCACTGATTCCTTTCCTGGAACACGATGACGCTAACCGCGCACTGATGGGTTCCAACATGCAACGTCAGGCGGTTCCCTGTCTGCGTGCCGACAAACCACTGGTGGGTACCGGCATGGAGCGTGTTGTTGCGGTTGACTCTGGTACTACGGTTAAGGCCAAGCGTGGCGGTGTGATCGATTCGGTGGATGCGAGTCGCGTGGTAATCCGTGTGAATGATAGCGAAACTGCTGCCGGTGACCCTGGTGTTGACATCTATAACTTCACCAAGTACACCCGTTCTAACCAGAATACCTGTATCAATCAAAAGCCGATCGTAAAGCCGGGTGATGTGATCTGTGCCGGTGACGTATTAGCCGATGGTGCTTCCACCGATCTTGGTGAGCTGGCGCTGGGGCAGAATATGCAGGTCGCGTTTATGCCGTGGAACGGTTACAACTTCGAAGACTCGATTCTGTTATCTGAGCGTGTAGTCAAAGAAGATCGCTTCACTACGATTCATATCGAAGAGTTAAGCTGTCTGGCTCGTGATACCAAGCTGGGTTCAGAAGAAATTACTGCGGATATCCCGAATGTGAGCGAAGGCCTGCTGTCCAAACTGGATGAGTCGGGTGTCGTGTATGTCGGTGCCGAGGTTAAGTCGGGTGATATTCTGGTGGGTAAGGTAACGCCTAAAGGCGAGACCCAGCTGACCCCTGAAGAAAAGCTGTTACGTGCAATCTTCGGTGAAAAAGCCCTCGATGTTAAGGATACTTCGCTGCGCGTGAAATCGGGCACGGTCGGTACCGTTATCGATGTACGCGTGTTTACCCGTGACGGTGTTGAAAAAGACGCGCGCGCACTGGAAATCGAAAAAGCCGAAATCAAATCATTGAAAAAGGATCTGGATGACCAGTTCCGTATTATCGAAGGCAACATCTATGCTCGATTAGCGGCCCTGATCGAAGGACAGGTAGCGGACGGCGGCCCTGAAAATCTGAAAAAAGGCAGCACGGTTAGTGCTGACTATCTGGATGCGATCGGCCGTGAAAACTGGCTCAAAATCCGTGTCAATGATGACGTGGTGAGTAAGCAGATCGAAGACCTGCGTGAGCAGCTCAGTGTGCAGCGTACGAATTTCGATAAGTTATTCGAAGAAAAGAAAAAGAAAGTGGTTGCCGGTGATGATCTGGCGCCTGGTGTGCTGAAGATGGTTAAGGTCTTCATCGCGGTTAAACGTCGTCTGCAACCGGGTGACAAGATGGCGGGTCGTCATGGAAACAAGGGTGTGGTCTCGATGATTGTGCCGGAAGAAGACATGCCCTTCCGCGAAGATGGTACCCCGGTCGATGTGGTGCTAAACCCGCTGGGTGTACCGTCACGGATGAACGTCGGGCAGATCCTGGAGACGCATCTGGGCTGGGCCGCGAAAGGTATCGGTCTGAAGATTGGCAAGATGCTGGATCAGCATGTCGAAGCTGAAAAGATGCGTGAGTTTCTGGGTAAGGTGTATAACACGCGAGCCGAAAAGCTCGATCTGAAACAGTTTAATGACGTTGAAGTTTTAGAGATGTGTGAAAACCTGCGTAAAGGTGTGCCGATGGCGACACCGGTTTTTGACGGTGCCGAAGAAGAAGAGATCAAACAGATGCTTGAACTCGCTGAATTGCCCGAGAGTGGTCAGACTGTGTTGTATAACGGCCATACCGGCGAAGCTTTCGACCGTCCTGTTACCGTTGGTTACATGTACATGCTAAAACTGAATCACCTGGTCGATGACAAGATGCATTCACGTTCAACCGGGCCATACAGTCTGGTTACCCAGCAGCCGCTGGGTGGTAAGGCGCAGTTCGGTGGACAGCGTTTTGGTGAGATGGAAGTGTGGGCGCTCGAATCCTATGGTGCCGCTTATACGTTGCAGGAAATGTTGACCGTTAAATCGGACGACGTTAATGGACGTAACAAGATGTACAAGAATATCGTGGATGGTAATTTCAGCATGGAAGCCGGAATTCCAGAATCATTCAACGTGTTGCTTAAAGAAATTCGCTCTTTAAGCTTGAATATTGAGCTCGAGAAGGACTAGGCCGCTGGTCTATCTGAATCGAATTAGGCAACAGGAGAAAAAATGAAAGACTTACTCAATCTGCTAAAGCAATCCTCACAAGATGATGACTTTGACCATATTCGTATTAGCCTCGCTTCGCCCGACATGGTGCGTTCGTGGTCTTATGGAGAGGTTAAAAAGCCTGAAACTATCAATTACCGGACTTTTAAGCCCGAGCGTGATGGACTGTTCTGTGCCAAGGTATTTGGTCCGGTAAAGGATTACGAATGTCTGTGTGGAAAATACAAGCGTCTCAAGCATCGCGGTGTTGTGTGCGAGAAGTGTGGCGTTGAAGTTACCCAGACCAAGGTTAGGCGTGACCGTATGGGGCACATCGAGCTGGCCTGCCCGATTGCGCATATCTGGTTTTTGAAGTCACTGCCTTCACGTATTGGTCTGCTGCTGGATATGACCCTGCGCGATATCGAACGGGTACTTTATTTCGAAGGCTTTGTGGTGATCGACCCCGGTATGACAACGCTGGAAAAAGGCATGTTGTTAACCGATGAAGCCTATCTGGAAGCGATCGAAGAATTTGGCGACGATTTCAATGCCAAGATGGGTGCTGAAGCGATCTACGAACTGCTAAAAGCCATCGATCTGCATAACGAAGCGCTTTCGCTGCGCGAAGAGATTGAAACTACCAAGTCTGAAACCAAGTTCAAGCGACTATCCAAGCGTCTGAAGCTGGTCGAATACTTCATCGATTCCGGTAATAAGCCAGAATGGATGGTGATGACCGTATTGCCGGTGTTGCCGCCTGATTTACGTCCGCTGGTACCTCTCGATGGCGGTCGCTTTGCGACGTCGGATCTGAACGATCTTTATCGTCGAGTAATTAACCGTAACAACCGTCTGAAGCGTCTGCTGGAGCTGAGTGCTCCGGATATTATCGTGCGCAACGAAAAGCGTATGCTGCAGGAATCGGTTGATGCGTTGCTGGATAACGGCCGTCGTGGACGTGCCATTACCGGCACCAACAAACGCCCATTGAAATCACTGTCCGATATGATCAAGGGTAAGCAGGGGCGTTTCCGTCAAAACCTGCTCGGCAAGCGTGTCGATTATTCTGGCCGTTCGGTCATCGTGGTGGGTCCGACTCTGTGTCTGCATCAATGCGGCCTGCCGAAGAAAATGGCAGTCGAACTGTTTAAGCCATTTATCTTCAGCAAGCTGATGTTACGTGGACTGGCAACAACGATTAAAGCGGCAAAAAAACTGGTGGAGCGTGAAGTCACGGAAGTTTGGGATATTCTGGAAGAAGTTATCCGTGAACATCCGATCATGTTAAACCGTGCGCCGACCCTGCACCGTCTTGGCATACAGGCTTTCGAGCCTATACTGATCGAAGGCAAGGCTATTCAGTTGCACCCTCTGGTCTGTACCGCTTTTAATGCGGACTTTGACGGTGACCAGATGGCGGTCCATGTGCCTTTATCGATAGAGGCGCAGCTGGAAGCACGCACCCTGATGATGTCGACCAACAACATCCTGTCGCCGGCTAACGGAAAGCCGATTATCGTGCCAACCCAGGATATTATCCTCGGTCTGTACTACATGACGCGTGAAAAAATCAATGCCAAGGGTGAAGGCATGATTTTTGCTGACGCGAAGGAAGTTTTACGCGCCTATAACACGCACTGCTGTGCATTGCAGGCATGCATTAAATTTCGTATCACCGAATACGGTAAGGAAGTCGATGGTGTAAGACCCTCCAGTCGACGACTGGTCGCGACCACGGTAGGTCGGGCTATCCTGAGTGAACTGTTGCCGCGAGGCATGTCGTTTGACCTGATCAATAAGGCGCTCGATAAAAAGGCTGTTTCGGCCATGATCGATGCCTGTTATCGTGATATCAGCTTGAAAGATACCGTTATTCTGGCTGACAAGCTGATGTATACCGGTTATTACTATGCCACACAGTCGGGTGTATCGATTGGTGTTAACGACATGGTTATTCCGGACGAAAAGGCTAAATTGCTGGAAAGTGCAGAAAAAGAAATTAAAGAGATTGAAAAGCAATGGTCGTCGGGTCTGGTTACGTCCGGTGAACGCTACAATAAAGTAGTTGATTTCTGGTCGCATACCAATGATCAGGTCGCCAGGGCGATGATGGAAAGGCTGGGTAAGGAAACCGTTCTGAATGCCGAGGGTAAAGAAGTCAAGCAGGACTCCTTTAACTCGATTTTTATCATGGCTGATTCGGGAGCGCGGGGTTCTGCAGCGCAGATTCGTCAGCTGGCCGGTATGCGTGGTCTGATGGCGAAGCCGGATGGATCGATCATCGAGAATGCGATTACCGCAAACTTCCGTGAAGGTCTGGACGTACTGCAGTACTTTATCTCTACCCACGGTGCACGTAAAGGTCTGGCCGATACCGCACTTAAAACAGCTAACTCAGGTTATCTAACCCGACGTCTGGTTGACGTAGCGCAGGATCTGGTGGTGGCGCACGATGATTGCGGTACCATGGAAGGCCTGTTGTTACGCCCGGTTATCGAAGGTGGTGATATCACCGTAGAACTGGGTGAGCGTATTCTGGGTCGTGTTACCCAGGCCGATGTAGAAGACGCCAAAGGCAATGTGGTCATACCCAGAGGCACTCTGGTTGAAGAGAAAGAGGTTGATACGATCAACAATCTCGGTATGGATGAGTTGCTGGTGCGTTCACCTGTCGCGTGTGAAGCGCGTTATGGTATCTGTGCCGCCTGTTACGGTCGTGAACTGGCGCGTGGACATCTTGTTAACAAGGGTGAATCGGTCGGCGTTATTGCCGCACAGTCTATCGGTGAGCCAGGTACCCAGCTGACCATGCGCACATTCCATATCGGTGGTGCGGCCAGTAGTTCTGCTTCGGTCAACAGTATAGAAGTCAGAAACAAGGGTACGGTTAAGTTCCATAACGTAAAAACAGTCAATAACTCTTCAGGTAAGACGATATCGGTGTCACGCTCCGGCGAAATTCGTGTCGTGGATGTGAACGGACGTGAAAAAGAACGTTACAAGATTCCATATGGTTCCGAGTTCAGGGTAACGGATAGTGATGCTGTTGATGTTGGACAGACTATTGCGACCTGGGACCCTCACATGCATCCGGTTATCACCGAGGTGTCCGGTAAGGTTAAGTTCAGTGAGTTTGTTGAAGCGGTAACGGTTCAGCATAAAACAGACGATGTAACCGGCCTGAGTTCGATCGAAGTAATGGATGATTCAATCCGTTCCAATCAGGGTAAGGAATTGCGCCCTACCATCGAGCTGATCGATGAAAAAGGAGAGTCATTATGTTATGCGGGTACCAATATACCGGCGCACTATATGCTACCGGGCGGGGCCTTCGTTAACGTAGAAGATGGTGCCTCTATTGACGTCGGTGACGTACTCGCAAGGATTCCGCAGGAAACTTCCAAAAACCGCGATATTACGGGTGGTCTACCACGTGTAGCCGATCTGTTTGAAGCCAGAAAGCCGAAAGAGCCGGCGATCCTGGCTGAAATTAAAGGTACTGTTTCTTTTGGTAAGGAAACCAAGGGCAAGAAGCGTTTGATCATTACCAATGATATAGGTGACTCGCTGGAAACCTTGATACCGAAGTTTCGACATATCAACGTGTTTGAAGGTGAATACGTAGAAAAAGGTGAAATGCTGGTCGATGGTGAATTTGATTCGCACGATATTGTACGTATCAAAGGTGTTACCGAATTAACCAACTACATGGTTAAGGAAGTGCAGGATGTTTATCGCTTACAGGGTGTTGTTATCAACGATAAGCATATCGAAGTTATCGTGCGCCAGATGTTACGTAAGGTCACCATCAGTGATGGAGGTGATACCCGTTTGCTGAAGGGCGATCAGGTCGATAAGTCGAGAGTTCTGGAAGCCAACGACAAGGCGTACGCACATAACAGGAAACCGGCCACCTATACTCAGGATTTGCTGGGTATTACCAAGGCATCGCTGGTGACGGAGTCGTTTATATCTGCGGCTTCATTCCAGGAGACGACCAGAGTACTGACGGAAGCGGCAGTGAAAGGCGCTAGAGACCCGTTACGTGGTCTGAAGGAAAACGTTATTGTTGGTCGTCTGATTCCGGCTGGAACCGGTCAGTCCTACCATGAGAAGCGTCGTGCCAGCCGAATCCAGTTGAGTATGCCGGTGATTCCGGAACGCTCAAACGAAGTGGATGAGCTGGCCGCCGCTCTTTCCGAAGTATCAGAGTCGAAAAATGGTTCTGATGAGGTCGATTCAGCCTCGGAATAAAATGAAAAGCAGGCGGAATGCTATTTAGCGGTTGACAGAATACCTCTGCAGCCCTAAAATTCCGCCTCCCTGACGACAGGTCATGTTTTTGCGTGACTTGTCGTTTATTTTTGGGGACCAGCCAGCTGTCAAACAATCGGATGTCGTCCTGGTACGGCGCGATTAAAGAGGCTGGTCTTTCTGTAAGTATGTTGAGTAAATGCGTTTTACTCATGTAGGAGAATTGAACAAAATGGCAACCATTAACCAATTGGTACGTAAACCTCGTAAGTCAAAGACTTATAAGAGTAATGTGCCGGCACTCGAGGCATCACCACAAAAAAGAGGTGTGTGTACTCGTGTATATACTACAACTCCAAAGAAGCCTAACTCTGCGCTTCGTAAAGTAGCTCGTGTACGCCTGACGACCGGCTATGAAGTGACTTCGTATATTGGTGGTGAAGGCCATAACCTGCAGGAACACTCGGTGGTTCTGGTCAGGGGTGGTCGTGTTAAAGATTTGCCTGGTGTTCGCTATCATACAGTGCGTGGCAGTCTGGATACTCAGGGTGTTGCCAAGCGTCGTCAGGGTCGATCAAAGTACGGCGCCAAGCGTCCAAAATAAGCTGCAGGAATATAGAGAATGCCTAGACGTAGAGAAGTCCCCAAAAGAGAAATTTTACCTGATCCAAAATTTGGTGGTCAGCAGGTTTCCAAATTTATCAATATGATTATGCGCAGCGGAAAGAAGTCTATCGCTGAAAAGATCATGTATAAGGCTTTGGCCACAGTAGCGGAAAAGTCCAAGAAAGATTCTGTCGAGATGATGGAAAAGGCTCTGGAAAATGTACGTCCAGTGGTCGAAGTTAAGTCTCGCCGCGTCGGTGGTGCAACCTATCAGGTGCCGGTTGAAGTGCGTCCATCACGTCGTAATACGCTGGCAATGCGCTGGTTAATCGATGCAGCCAAGAAGCGTGGTGAAAAAACCATGGCTAACAAGCTGGCGGGTGAATTGCTGGATGCTTCAGATAGCAAAGGTTCGGCGGTTAAAAAGCGTGAAGATACGCACAAGATGGCTGAAGCTAATAAGGCGTTTTCACATTTTCGCTGGTAAGTTTATTACTTTAGGATTTTTGCTGTGCCCCGTGTAACACCAATTGAGAGATACCGTAACATTGGAATCATGGCTCATATTGATGCGGGTAAAACAACCACGACGGAACGTGTATTGTTTTATACGGGTGTTTCCCACAAGATGGGAGAGGTGCATGATGGCGCGGCAACCATGGACTGGATGGAGCAGGAGCAGGAGCGTGGCATTACCATAACCTCTGCTGCTACCACCTGTTTCTGGCAGGGAATGGATAAGCAGTTTGATCTGCATCGTATTAATATCATTGATACGCCTGGTCATGTGGATTTCACCATCGAAGTGGAAAGAAGTCTGCGTGTTCTGGATGGAGCTTGTGCTCTGTTCTGTGCCGTTGGTGGAGTAGAGCCTCAGTCAGAAACAGTCTGGCGACAGGCGAATAAATATCATGTTCCGCGCATGGCCTTTGTTAACAAAATGGATCGCGCTGGAGCGGATTATCTGCGCGTTGTGCGCCAGATAGAAAGTCGTTTAGGTAGTAACCCGGTGCCGATGCAAATCAATATTGGCGCTGAGGATGGCTTTAAGGGGGTTGTTGACCTGGTAAAGATGAAGGCCATTATCTGGGATGATGAAAATCTTGGTGCCACCTATGTGGAGCAGGACATACCTCAGGATCTGTTGAAGTTGTGTCAGGAGTGGCGGGAGCATCTGATAGAGAGTGCTGCCGAAGCCAATGATGAGTTGACCGAGCGCTATCTGGAAGACGGAGAGCTCTCGATTGATGATATTCGTAAAGGGATTCGTCAGAGAACCCTCGCTGGTGAGATCGTTCCAGTATTTTGTGGAAGTGCTTTTAAGAATAAAGGTGTGCAGGCGATGCTGGATGGGATCATCTATTATATGCCTGCCCCCACAGATGTGCCTTCTATCAAGGGGCATCTGGATGATGGATCAGAGGTTGAGCGTCACTCTACCGATAATGAGCCTTTCTCGGCACTGGCGTTTAAGATAGCATCCGATCCCTTTGTTGGAAGCCTGGCGTTTTTCAGGGTTTATTCCGGTGTGCTGAAATCGGGCGATTCTGTTTACAATCCGATCAAGGGTAAGAAAGAGCGTATTGGTCGGATCCTGCAGATGCATGCCAATACGCGTGAAGAAATTAAAGAAGTTCGTGCAGGTGATATTGCTGCTGCTGTAGGCCTCAAGGAGGTTACAACGGGTGATACTCTGTGTGATCAAGGTGCGCAGATCATCCTCGAGCGTATGGATTTTCCGGAACCGGTTATAGCGGTTGCGGTGGAGCCAAAAACCCAGGGTGATCAGGAAAAAATGAGTATCGCGCTGGGTAAGTTAACCCGTGAAGATCCTTCTTTTCGAGTGCATACGGATGATGAATCCGGTCAGGTAATCATTTCCGGGATGGGTGAGTTACATCTGGAGATTATTATTGATCGCATGCTACGTGAATTTCATGTACAGGCCAATATTGGAAAGCCGCAGGTTGCCTACCGCGAAACGATCAGGAAGTCGGTTGAGCAGGAAGGCAAGTTTATCCGTCAGTCTGGCGGTAAAGGCATGTATGGTCATGTCTGGCTCAAGCTCGAAAGCAGAGAGCGTGGGTCCGGTAATAAGTTTGAGAATGCTATCGTTGGTGGCGTGGTTCCGCGTGAATTCATTCCTGCGATAGAAAAAGGGGTGCATGAGCAGCTCGCAAATGGAGTGCTCGGTGGCTATCCGATGGTTGATGTGAAGGCAACTTTGTACGATGGCTCCTACCACGATGTTGACTCTAATGAGATGGCGTTCAAGTTGGCAGGTATGATCGCTCTGAAGCAGGGTGCCCTGGCTGCACGTCCTGTGTTGCTGGAGCCGATTATGAAGGTTGAAGTGGTTACGCCGGAAGACTATATGGGCGATGTGATGGGTGATTTAAACCGTCGTCGTGGCGTGGTGACTGGAATGGAAGATGCGCCGGCTGGGAAAATAGTCCGAGCTTCGGTGCCGTTGGCTGAAATGTTCGGTTATGCAACGGATCTGCGTTCTGCTACTCAGGGACGCGCTTCTTACTCAATGGAATTTGAGTGCTATGAAGAAGCGCCGAAAAATGTTTCGGACGCCGTGGTAAAAAGCGGTCACTAGGTTTTATTATTGTAAATTTGCTAACAGGTTTGATAGAGGTATATAGGTCGTGTCAAAGGAAAAATTCCAAAGAAACAAGCCCCACGTTAACGTAGGGACGATTGG
>JACNJF010000040.1 GCA_014382695.1 Gammaproteobacteria bacterium
AAACCCGCCTTTGCTCCGCGCCATTTTATCAAACCGTGTCGCAGTCCTTGTTGCTCAACACAAAAAAAAAGAAAACAAGAACCCCCCCCCCAGCACCCCCTGCGGCCGTAACAAGACCCCCCAGCTCGCGGCCGGGGTAGGGGGGGGCCAAACCGCCGCTACGCCTGAATTGGCATCCCTGCCAATTCACCACGATCTGGGCACTATTTTTCCGCGGGCTTGAAAGGGGAAAAACAAGACCCCTGACGTTACGATTTTGACTTTCACCTCCCTTATTGTGTGCTGGGAATAGTGATATTTTGTGAGGTCAAATGACAGGGAAGTCATTTGAGGCGCATTGAGCAGGAGCGAATTGGGCCGTGCCTTACAAAATGTCACTATTCCCAGGAAGCCGCAGGCCACAAAATCGCGGGACGGCACTTTTTGGTTACTTTTTCTTGCTGTAGAGAAAAAGTGACTCGCACACCTGAAAGGAATTTGCTACGGAGTCAGGACAGCTTTTGTGTGTGAAAAACGATCCACTAATCGTTCAACTCTTGAATTGAAGCATAAACCTTCAAAAGCATTGCTACACTTTATCCAGCCATGAACTCCACCTGTCAACATCCGGAATAACGTCATGAAAATATGCAATATAAATTGCTAACCAACACTTGCCTGAAACATTGCACACGCTTATCCTTGCTTTACTTCAGCAACTGGCTGACCCATTAATCACTACCATGACACCTAAAGTTCTTCACTGGATCTATCTCTCCATCGGCTGGTTAAGCACTGGTCTGGGAGTCATCGGTGCTTTCCTGCCGGTGATGCCCACCACTCCGTTTCTACTGGTCGCGCTGTGGGCCTTCGGCAAGAGCTCTCCACGCCTGCAGCAGTGGCTGTTTGATCATCCTCGCTTTGGCAAATCTCTACGCGACTGGCACCAACATGGAGCTATCCGTAAAGACATCAAGCTGCTGGCCATCAGCGCCATGTTCGTGAGTGTGGCAATCGTCTACTGGGTTACCGGAAGTGTTATCACCATCTCAATACACGCCAGCATAGTGACCCTCGTGGCGATGTTCATCCTTTCGCGCCCATCGGCCGCACCCGAGCTCAGTTGAATCTATTTTCTGACTCGATGAGACAGAATTTATCCATCCACAAGCTACAGCAATTCAATCTGGCGACTGCCGCGCTTGGCGGCAAACATGGCCTGATCGGCACGATCGAGCAGGCTGTACTCGTTCAGATCATCGCTACTCAGGCAGCTGATACCCATTGATAATGAGATAGGTATGTCGACTGCGTCCAGTTTGAGTGGATGATGCTGAAGATCATCGAAGATCCTGGCGGCAAATTCTCTCGCCTGTTGCGCGCTAAACCCCGGCAGAATAAACAGAAACTCATCACCGGATAAGCGGCCAAACAACATTTCCCCCTGTACATAAGCCTGCAGCGTACGTGCAATGTGGAGCAGTAACTGATCGCCAACCAGATGACCAAACTGATCATTCACCGATTTGAATTCATTCACATCGAAGTAAAACAGACTGAGTTCAGTGGTATTTTGTTGCGCATCGCTAAAACGACTTTCCAGCTCATCCAGTAAGGCGCGCCGGTTCGGCAGACTGGTCAGACTGTCGGTTAAGGCCAGTCGCTCCAGCTTTAGCTCCAGCTCTTTCTGGCGCGTCACATCGCGTGCCACACCCTCAATACTGATCGCTTCGCCCTGCTCATTCTTTTTCACATAGGCATTGGTTGAAATCCACACGGCAGAGCCATCCTTACGCTTCAGCATGGCTTCCACATTGGTGATCACGCCATTGTTCTGAACGATCGCATGCACCACCTTTTCGCGCTCCGCAGGTGACCAGTAATAATTCGCCATTTTAGTCCCCAGCATCTGTTCGGCTCGATACCCGAGCAGCGAGCGGACACAATCTGAAATCAGCGTGATTTCACCATTCATATTAGTCTGGTAAATGGTATCGGATAGTTTATCCATAATGCTACTGAGCTGCGCCCGGGTCTGCTCCAGCTCCTGTTTGAGCGCCTTGAAAGAACCGATATCCCGAACCGTGCCAGCAACCGCAATCTGCTGGTTTTGATCCAGTATCGTATCAATTTCAACCCAGGCTTCTACCGTGCTACGGCCATCTGCACACAGTAATAAAAGTTCATAATGACGCGGGGTAGACAAACCCTGCACCCTGTTCTGGTGGCGGGTGCGTATCATCTCCCGCATATCGGGGTGCACATAGTCGAGAAAATCGTGTCCGGTCAACTCGCCGGGCTGTGCTCCCAGCAGTCGTTCGCAGGCGGGGTTCAGGTAGACAATCTTGAAATCTTGCGTTACAAAAAAACCATCGCTCATGGAAGCAGTCAATACTTCCCAGTGGGAATGCTGGTTTAAGCTCATGGATAAACAACCCTGTATTATTATTACTGTTATTATTGTAGTCAGTTATAAACAATGTGCCGTTGAAATTTTCTGCAGCAGTAGATTATCAGTCAAACTGCATCTCGTAATGTTCGATCCTGTCCGCGGTTTTTTTCATGTCCTGCCATAACTGCTGGTAGCTGCACTGTAACTCGGGATGCAGGGATTGACCCTGAATATCACTCAATGGCTTTAACACAAAGGCATTCTGCAATATTTCTGCACGCGGTATCTGCAGGCCGGGTTCGTTTAACAGCAGATTATCGTAGGTCAGCAGATCGAGATCGATCAGGCGCGGAGAAAAGCGTGGTTGCGCCCTGTCCCTGCCGATCCGATCCTCAATCCCTTTTAATTTAGTCACCAGCTGATAAACCGTCAGGCCAGTGCTAAAACTCACCACCAGATTCAAAAAGTCTTCGCCATCGAAGCCCACTGCGGCGGTTTGATACACCGGAGAAATGGTGATAGCGCCAAACAGTTGCTTTAATTCAGCGACCGCCTTTCGCACATTCAGCTCAGGACTGATATTGCTGCCCAGACTGACCGAAACCAGCGCCGCCATCAGCTTCTCACCCCACGCTGTATCATCACTCCCACCGAGCGCGAACCGCTGACCGCTCCCGGCTTATGCAGAGTCAGCCGGACCCAGGGCACGTTAAACTCTGTCATCACAATTTCACAGATTTTTTCAGCCAGGGTTTCGACCAGTTCATACTCACTGGCACCGACAAAGCTGATCAGGCGTTTGGCCACCGCCTTATAATTCAGGGTATCTTCAATATTGTCGCTGTTGGCGGCTTTTTTGATATCGGTCGCCATGTCCAGATCGAGACTGATGATCTGGCGGATTTTACGTTCCCAGTCATAGATACCGATCACGGTTTCAATCTTTAAATCTTTGATAAATACTATATCCATGCTCATTTCAGTTAAATTCTAATTCGCTTCAGAGTAAGTCGTTTATTATGTGCATTCCTGCGCTGAATATCACCTCACTAATTGAGTCGTTTTAAGCCTGATAAATAAACGCCATCAAGCTTGAATCATGCCCCACCTTCTGGTAGAGTTCGCGCCCTTGTGCAATCTGTCCAACATTTATCGGAGTTTATCATGTCCAGAGTATGCCAAGTTACAGGCAAAAAGCCTGTTACTGGAAATAATGTATCTCATGCTCATAACAAGACGCGTCGCCGCTTCTTGCCAAATTTGCATACCCATAAATTCTGGGTTGAAGCTGAAAATCGCTGGGTAAAATTGCGTCTTTCAGCTAAAGCCATGCGTATTATCGATAAAAACGGTATTGATGCAGTGCTGGCAGATATGCGTAAATCTGGCACCAAAGTTTAGTCTGAGGATATAAAGCAATGAGAGATAAAATCAAACTGGTTTCTTCCGCTGGAACAGGCCATTTCTACACGACTGACAAGAACAAAAAAACCACTCCAGACAAACTGGTGATGAAAAAATATGATCCTGTTGTGCGTAAACACGTTGATTACAAGGAAGCCAAAATTAAGTAATTTTTTGATCAGGTTTCGTATTCAATAAAAAACCGGCGTTGCCGGTTTTTTTATGCCTGTATATAATCTGACGCCAAAATAGTAGACTGGCACCAGACAACGTCAGGACTTTAAATCAGGTCCTGTTCTGAGTAAACTTCTGCCCACTCACCCCATTACCCAGGCAAATAATCGACTTTATGGAAACCCCGTCTCACCCTAGCGAGCTACTGGTCAGGATAGAAAATCTATCGCGCCTGTACGGTGAAACTCTGGCCGTAAACCAGGTCAGTTTCGAGTTAAAACGGGGCGAAGTACTGGGATTCCTGGGACCCAACGGGGCCGGTAAATCAACCAGCATGCAGATGATCACCGGTAATCTGGCACCCACCGCCGGACAGATCACGATCAATGGTTTCGACCTGATCGATCAACCGATTGAAGCTAAATCCTGCATCGGCTATCTACCGGAAAATCCGCCGGTTTACCGCGAATTAACGGTCATCGAATACCTCAGCTACTGTGCCCGTCTGCACCGGATTCCATCCACCCGCCTGCGCTCGGCGCTAGATGATGCGATGCAGCACTGCGGTCTGGAACAGGTCGGCAAACGTCTGATCGGTAATCTGTCGAAAGGCTTTCAGCAGCGCGTCGGTATCGCCCAGGCCATCATTCATCAGCCACCGGTGGTGATCCTGGATGAACCTACGGTCGGCCTCGACCCGATTCAGATCCGTGAAATCCGCAAGCTGATCAAGGCTCTCGGCAAGGATCGCAGCGTCATCCTGTCAACCCACATACTACCCGAGGTGCAGTCGATCTGTGACCGGGTGCAGATCATCCGCCGTGGCGAACTGATCTACCATGCCACCATCGATGAGCTGAACAAACGCGGCCAGGGCAATAGCCTGACGGTCGCCTTCCGTCACGCGCCCCCGGTACAGGAACTGCAGCAGCTCGCCGGCATTCAGCATATTACAGCGTTGGACGAACATCGCTTTCAGATTCAGTTTGAGCCGGATGATTTTGCCGAACAACTGGTCAGTCAGTCGGTACAGCATCACTGGGGACTGTTTGAACTGATCCCGGATAATACCTCGCTGGAACAGATCTTCGTCGAACTCACCACCGATGAGCATCCGGATCTCGGCACAGACGCGGAGCAGGCCGCATGATCTGGACTATCGCCCGACGCGAAATCACCAGTATGTTTGTATCGCCGCTGGCCTGGGTCATCCTGGCGGTGATTCAGGCGATACTGGGCTGGATGTTTCTGGCCCAGATCGAAAATTTTTTCGTGTTGCAGCCGCAGTTGATTGAACTGGAAAACACCCCCGGCGTGACCGACATCGTGATTGCTCCGATCTTTTCGCTGGCCGCCATTATCCTGTTGATGATCATGCCATTGCTGACCATGCGTTCACTGGCCGAAGAAAAGAAAAATAAAACCATTTATCTGCTATTTTCCGCGCCGATTTCGATTACCCAGCTGGTACTCGGAAAGTTTCTCGGGCTGCTGCTGTTCGTGCTAATCCTGATCAGTATGCTGATGCTGATGCCATTATCGCTAATGCCTGGCACCGAACTCGATTTCGGCAAGTTGCTATCGATCTATATCGGCATGGTGTTACTGCTCGGTAGCTTCTGCGCGATCGGTCTGTACCTGTCGAGCCTGACCGATAATCAGACCATCGCTGCGGTTACCACGTTTGGCGCGCTGCTGATGCTGTGGATCATCGAGTGGAATAGCGATCAAACCCTGTTTCATTATCTATCCCTGCTGGCGCACCATCAACCGCTGCTGGAAGGCATTTTCAGCTCGACCGATGTGAGTTATTTTCTACTAATCATGCTCCTGTTCATTGGCCTCACCATTCGCCAGCTGGATGGTGACCGTCTGCAACATTAATTAGCGGGATAGCGATCTGGATGAAAATCAACCGTAAAACACGCCTGCAACTGAAGCTACAGTCCGGACTGTTTGTGCTGCTGTTTGTGACCTTTATCGGCCTGCTGGGCTGGTTCAGTACCCAGTATAAATTCTCTTTCGACCTCACGGCTAACCAGCGCAACAGCCTGTCCGAGCCAACGCTGAGACTGCTGGGCAGCTTGCAAAAACCACTCAAAATCAGCGCGTTTATCTCACCGGTTAACGATCAGAAAGAGATTCTCGACACCCTGTTCCAGCGCTATCAGGACCAGCAGGCCCTGATCGAATACAGCAGCATCAACCCCGATCTGGTACCGGAACGGCTGCGTGAGTTTAATATTCAGCAGGATGGCGAAGTGGTGATCGAGTATGAAGGGCGCAGTGAAAATATCCGCCAGCTGACGGAATCGAATGTCACCAACACAATCGCCGGACTGCTGCGTCAGGGCGAGCGCTGGGTAGTCTTCCTGGCCGGTCATGGAGAACGCAATCCCTACGGCGATGCCAATCACGATCTACAGATCTTCGCCGCGCGCGCGAGCCAGAAAGGCCTGCATATCGAAACCGTGAAACTGACCGAAACCCCCCAGCTGCCCGATAACACCGACATTCTGGTGATCGCCGATGCGAGTGCGGATCTGCTGCCCGGTGAAATCAAACTGATCACCGACTATGTTAAGCACGGCGGCAACCTGCTGTGGCTGACCGAACCGACCACCGGCAGCAATCTGGACACGCTGTCGGAGCTGCTCGAAATCGAATTTCTGCCGGGCGTGATTGTCGATCCCAGCACCCAGTTACTCGGCCTCGACCGGGTCGATTTTGCGCTCGCCGCCGATTACCCGCGTCACCCGGTGACCACCGCAATCGATAGCATTACGCTGTACCCGAAAGCCCGCGCGATTGAATTTCTCGGCGAACACAGCGAATGGCTGGCGGAACCGGTGATTCGTACCCATGATCGCACCTGGAACGAAACCGGTAAAATGTCCGGAAAGATTATGCAGGGCGATGACGCCGCTGAACAGGCCGGCCCACTCACCATTGGTCTCGCCCTGAGCCGCAGCCTGCAGGCCGATGACGGTAAGCTGCTAACGCAGCGTATCGTGGTGACCGGTGACAGCGATTTTCTGTCGAATCAGTTTGTCGGCAATGGCAGCAATCTGAACCTCGGCCTCAACATGCTCAACTGGTTGAGCCATGATGATAATCTGATCGCAATTTCACCGCGTCAGGCGCGCGATACCCAGCTTAATTTAAGCCCGAATCACCAGCTGTTTATCGCCATCACTTTCCTGATTTTGCTACCGCTGCTGCTACTCGCCAGTGGCATCACTATCTGGCTGATCCGGCGCAAACGCTAAGCGCATGCTCTCCACTACATTGCTCATACAATACAGGTAAAAAAATGTCCAAACGCATGCTCATTAACTACCTGCTATTCATCCTGATCATTATCTTCACTTACATTGGCATCAATTATCCAATCCGTGAAGACCAGCTGATCAACCGCAGCGTCATCACTGCTCTGAAGTCGCAGGACATCACCGACATAAAGATTGGAACGGCAGACGCCACCATACAATTACAGCGTCAGGGTAATCGCTGGCACCTGCTCAGCCCGGTCGACTGGTTTGCGAACAACATCGCCGCTGAACGTCTGACCACTCTGGTCTCGATTGCACCACAATCCCAACTGCCCAGAAATGAAATCGACCTGTCGACCCTCGGGCTTAGAATTCCCAAGGCGGTGGTCACTCTGAATGACAAGGAATTTTATTTTGGCGATACCAATCGTATTGGTAACCGGCGTTATCTGCTGCTGGAACCGAATGTCTATCTGACCGACGATGTGCACTTTCCCTTCATCAGTCAGGGTCTGCCGGGGCTGGCCGACAACCGCCTGTTACCACCAGCGCTAGAGCTGCTGCAGCTGCAATTCAGTAATTTCAGGCTGACCCGTGAAGACTCCAGCTGGAGTAGCGACCGCTCGGAACAAAATCTACCACGCATCCAGCAACTGGTGAATAACTGGCAGCACAAACAGGCTTCCAGTATCCGACCGTTCGACCTTAGCCAGATGCCTTTACACAAAATAACGGCGACCCTACAGACTCAACAGAGCATCGAGTTTCATCTCCTGGCGATCAAGCCCGAAATCATCATTGCTCGTCCCGACCTTAAACTGCAATACCATTTCCCGGATCATCAATACTATGAATTACTCTCACTCGACCAGCCTGCTGAATAGTTTAACGGCAGGCATAGCACTGCTGGTTTGCAGCCATGCAGTGAAAGCCGATCACTACCCCGGCCATGCCACGCTCGAATACGGAATCGGAATCACGGCGCTACATACACCGGATTATATCGGTTCCAGCTATAGCCAGAATCAGCTGTTGCTGTTCCCTTACCTGAAGTACCGGGGCGAACGCCTGCGTATCGATGACGGGGTCGAAGCGCGTCTGTTCGACACCCCGGACATGCTGCTCTCTGTCAGCGGTAATGGCTCACTACCCGGCCCCGATGACAACCCGGAGCGTGCCGGAATGGATAAGCTTGATCCCAGTGTTGAACTCGGCCCATCGCTCGAGTTCCGCCTGCAGCACGATGAGACCACCTCGGTATGGCTGGAATTACCGTTGCGCTTCGCGTTTGCGCTGGGCAAAGAACCGCAATCCATCGGCGCGATATTCCACCCCAAACTGGCCTGGCGCAAACCTGCGCCCGGTAAATTTGACTGGAAACTACGTCTGGCCGCCGGACCGGTATTTGCCGATGACCGCTTCCACAGCTATTACTACGATGTGCAGGCCGATGAAGTCACCGCCAGCAGAAGCGCCTATCGTTCGAATCAGGGCTACAGCGGTTTTCGCACGGACTTCACCTACAGCCGACGCTTCGGTGAATACTGGTTGGGTGGATTTATCCGCTATGACAATCTCAGCCAGAGCGTGATTGAAGATAGCCCACTGGTTTCCGATTCCAGCAACCTGACCGCCGGGATCGCACTGGCCTGGGTCTTTTCTGACCGCTGAAAGCACGTGAACCCGCGTAAAATAAACCGCCTGCCAAGCCTGGCGCATGATTGACAAGCCTCTGCATTCGACTGATGATTGTTTGAGTCGGTAAATTAGGTTACAGAGTGACCTTCAGGGAAATAAAAAATTCTCTGGCAGGCTATTTCTATTTCATTCCAGTCACAACCAGCGGGCTAGCTTCATGCAGATCAGGGAAAATACAGCACAAACACTTGTTCTTAGCGAAACCTCCTGGTGGGTGCCTGGGGTTGGGGTGATCGTTGGCGCTTTCTGTTTCTGGAGTGCAGCCACCCAGATGGACGAATACCCAGCCATCAACAGGCTTCTCACTCTACTCGCGGGACTGCTATTTATCGCGCTCACGACACTCGCGATGAGGCGCATCCGGATTCATTTCGATCGCAGCGCAGGCAGCATTACTCGCACCACAGAACCGTTACTGCCACTCGGGAACATCCATCTGTTTCGTGCACGTAGCGAATCCCGCCCGATCCAGCCGATTCGATTCGCCTATCTCGAAAGACAGCTCAAAAGTTCCAGCCAGACCCCCGAGGCGAATCGACCGGTTTTCTGTCTGGCGTTGGCGACGGGAGTGATACCGCAGGAAGTACTGAGCGCGCAAAGCGCTTTTATTTCTATCCCGGAAATGGATAAAGTGCGCTGGCTAGTTGGCTACAATGCAGGGATGAAACTAAACGATGCACAAAAGGTTCTGGATACCGTCAATCAATGGCTGGGAACCAGCGCACCGGCTCTGAAGAGTTCGCAATAATGCAGGCTGCCACTACTGATCTATTCGGGTAATCATGACTCGGTAAAACGTCCATTTGGCCGGCTTACAGCCACATGAAATATTGTCCAGCTGGCATGCTTCGGGATAATAACTAAGGCGTCATCCCGGGAAATCTGGATACCTGCAAAATGCAGGCATCCAGCTGTCGACTTTAGATGCTGTATTTCAATGCAGCAGCAATAACGCTGATTTTTGCTCCATTTCCAAGTTTGGCGGTTTCAAATTCAAGATGCGCAATCACCCCCTGACCAGAGTCTTTCTGCAACTGCAGAAACAGGTTGCTATCGAGGCCTGCAATGGCATTGTCGCCAGTACCATATCCGGCCATCCCGCTGATGCCATTACCCAGACTGAAGGGATTCAGAAATAACCACATAATCGTGGTGTAGCAGGGCAATCAGGAAGGTTGTCGAGCGCCATTCGTATCTGACACTACTTACCAAAACTTCCAGCCCACGTTATCAGTTTGAAGCGATTCTAACCCACTGAAAGAAGCCCGGGAGCATGACCGCAAACCAGAAAAATCGAGTTAAAGGAAACAGAGCCCGTTAAGCTTCCGGATTATAAAACCGAATCAAATTGCGCCCGTCATTTTTGGCCTGATACATCGCATTATCCGCCCGTTTAAGGATCTCATCCTGGCTGATGTCATGACCTTTAAACAGTGCCACGCCAATGCTTGCCGCCGAGTGATGTTCGACAGTAGGACCTGCCACCCCATCTTCCTCGGTTGCCAGCAGGTAAGTCTGTGATAACGAGCTACGAATTTTTTCGGCAATACTCTCGACCTGAGCAGCCGATGTAGCTTCATCCTCCGCCAGATCATTCAGCAACACCACGAATTCATCGCCGCCGAATCGAGCCACAGCGTCCATTTCACGCACACATTTTTTCAGCCGATCAGCCACCTCGATCAGTAGCAAATCGCCAACCACGTGACCATAGCCGTCATTCAGGGTCTTGAATTTATCCACATCAAGAAACAGCAGTGCACCATGCCGACCGCTACGCTTACTCGTAACCATGGCCTGCCTCAGGTGATCGTTTAGCAGGCGACGATTAGACAGCTGGGTCAGTGGGTCGTAAAACGCCATATTTTTAATGACTTCTTCAGCAGCCTTTCTTTCCGTGATATCCGTGTGCACAGCAACATAGTGGGTGACAGTGCCCTCTTCTGATTTGACGGCGGTGATGGTGCTCCATTTAGGATAAATTTCTCCGTTCTTGCGTCGATCCCAGATTTCACCGCGCCAGCTACCGATACGCTGGATGCTTTCCCACATCTGGACATAGAACTCCTTCGAGTGGCGACCGGACTTGAATATTCGCGGTGTCTGACCGATCACTTCTTCAGCGCTATACCCCGAGGCTTCGCTGAAAGCGCGGTTGATGCGTAGGATCACGCTATTGGCATCGGTGATGATCATAGCTTCATGCGATTCAAAGGCTTCGGCGGCGATGCGTAATGCCACTTCCGTGAGTTTACGCTCGGTGATGTCCTGAATCGTACCGTGCATGGAGACAGGTCGTCCCTCAGCATCGAAATCCAGTTTGCCCAGATTATGCACCCAGCGTTCAAGCTGATCAGAGCGACGGATGATGCGGTATTCCCGGTCGAAGCTCCTGCCTTGAGCAATCACTTCATTATTTAAGTAATCGATCATCATGCTGCGGTTTGCAGGATGCAGCAAACCAATCCAGCCATCGATAGAATGATCATAGGTATCGTCAATCCCGAACAGTTTATCAATGATTTCTGAGCCTTCCCACTGCCCGCTTTTAATGTCCAGAATAAAATTTCCCAGGCCCGCAATGGCCTGCGCCTCTTTCAGTAGCGCTTCATTTTTTTGCAGCTTTTTCAGTAACCGGTTAAAGGCCTCTGTTAGATAACCGACTTCATCGGTACGCGCCACGGGCAAGGGCGCCAGCGGAATGATGCCCAGTGTCATCCGATCAGCATGGTCAGCAACCTGTAGCAATGGTCGGAATACGAAATACAGTCCGGTCGCGGTCAACAACAGGAAGATCGGAATCAGCGTAATGGCACGATCAATGACAAAGTGCCGCATTCTCGCGATGACAGAAAATGCCTCGGCCGTAGGCAGTCGAGCAACCACAAACCAGCCTGCAGCGGGTACTGATGCTATCGCCGAAAGCTCCTCAATACCTTCAGCATTAAGCGTGACACCAGCCCCCCGAAACCCCGCCAGGGCACGATCATGCAACGCATTGACGCCAGCTAGAGGCGTTGGCTTGAGAATCAATTCCGGCCGGGTGGCTGCAACGAAGATTTGATCGCGCGGCGAAATTAACAGAAATCCACCCGTTTCACCGATGCGTGTGGTTTGTAGCAGCTCAAGGAAACCTTCTGCTGCCAGAGTGGTTACCCCAACCAGAACGGCTCGAATCTGACCCGTAACATCTCTGACAGGCTCGGACATGGGCAGTGTGGGCAGATTCGAAATACGACTCATGGTAGCGCGGCCGATGGATGCTTTCCCTGCCAGCGCGTCACGCATGAAGTCGTCTTCAAGGTAATTTATCTGCTCACGTTCAACCCTATGCGGATAGTCTGACAAGGCAATGCCATTGAGATCGGTTATAAACAGGCCTTCGGTAAAAAATGGCTGGAATTTATACCGTTCACTTAGCCAGGCACGCAACTCAATGGGCTGCTGTAACATTGCCAGAGGTAAGGTGATTGCAATCTGTTTCAGAAACGCCTGCCGCGCAACAATTTTTTGATCTATCTCCTGCGCAACATAATTGGCGAGAGCGAGCTGTTGCACAGAAGCAACTTTCTCCAGATCTTCACGCAAAAAACTCGTCAGCACAGGAAGTCGAGTGAAAACACCCACCGTAGCAATGACGATAAAAAGCAGAATCAGACGCGTGATAATACTATTTGAGATTCGGCTAAGCTTCATTACGAATCAGGACCTTTTTTAATACTCATTGAGACTACTTCCAAAAATTCGAGCCTGACAAATTAAGCCAGCATACCACTTATTCATTCAATAATGACTCAAGAAGCACCCTCTAAACATCAAGGATGTTGTTTATATATTGATCATTCGGCTTGCTCATCGGTGCAACTGATGCAGGGTGGCAAACATAGTTACCTGCATCCTTGCCTGTTATTTCAGTCCAGAAAATTAGCATCAAGCGATACCGGTACCGCTCTTTCATTACGGCATTCATAGGAACCCATTTCGAAGTCTCGACAAATCCACGGCCGATTTTGATAAATCGAACACATGAACGTCTCACGATTTAAAGCGGAGCACCAGCCATCTTCTAAACGCAACATAGTTTCACCGCCCCATTTGTCGAAGGCAATATGCTCGTCAGGAACACCTGTGTCGCTAATAATCATGACCTCTAAACGGCAACAGCAAGCCTGGCAATTTGAACAGCTAACTTCGGTTTTGGATATATTTTCTATCTTAATGGGCATGCAGATTATGAATAATTGTAATTGTTTATTTTACCCCAGATTGAGCCTGTTCGAAATTCGTTAGGGTCGTGTTTGAGATACTGACCTCCAGAGTCATAACGCTTTACTTAACCTGCCCCTCTGGGTCTGCGCTTTGAGAAGCGAGCACTCAGCCAGAAGGATTGGTTACGAATAATATACGTTTCTTCTGAAACAAGTCAGTAACACCTTTTGTGGATTTTTTTGTGACAGGATGAAATCACCCGGTTTTAATCGATTGATACTGTTCACAGAATTATAGCCATCAACTGATATACCCAACACGAAAGCCACCCCAATGTTTGCCATTAATATAAATCGGTACCGATAAATCATGCATGACTTCGCCAGTGTCACGTTTATAAGTCTGCAACAATAATCTTTCAGTATGACCGCCGCAACGAGAACCGGTTTTATCATCAAAAATTCGCTTGCTTCGATTACCCGACAGGTCCTTTTCATAATTACCGCTTAATGGTTGGCTAAACCTCCTGTTATGGGTTGGCACATAACCCCTGTCATCCGTTAAAATGGCATATGCCAGAAAGTTGTTTTGCTCCAGTATTTTTTCCTGAATGTCTGGTAACACCTTATCAGTATAGCTATCAAACTTTGTGTGGTATTTAAACGGGTTGGATGATTCAATTTTTTTATAAACTCGATCAAATAAATCGGTTTCAGAAATTTCTCCTGTTTTTATCGAAGTTTCGAACTTCTGCTGTATTGCGCGGGAAGCTGTTTGAGCAATATTAAAAACATTCTGATGAATTCCATCGATGGCTAGTTCGGCGAGTGAGGCATTCGCCCGCTCTGCAATTTCAGATAACTTTTCCGCTTCAATATCAAGTAATCGAACATGGTCACGACTTTGTGCCAGTTCAGTATCCATGGTACTGATGGAACTGGATATCTGTTGCAGGTGTTGATGATTTTTCTGTGCATTATCGGCTATATCGGAAATCCGGTTTTCCACATCAGCCACTTTTATAGTGACGCTCTGAATCACTCCTTTGCTATTTTGAATATATTTCGTACCAACACGAACCTCTTCGATCAGAGCATTAAATAGTTCAACCACATTACCGGTTTCCGTATGATTGAGATCAATAATTTCCCCCACCTCTCTGGTGGCTTCTGATGTTCGGGCAGCAAGCCCCCTGACTTCATCTGCAACAACCGCAAAACCACGCCCCATTTCTCCGGCACGGGCAGCTTCAATAGCAGCGTTCAACGCTAACAGGTTCGTTTGCTTGGCAATACCTTCAATGGCCCGTGTTACATCCCTGATCTTGTCAGAATTTTTACTCAGTAATATGATGCGTTCATTGGCCTTTTCTGTATGCAGTAGAATCTCGTTTATTTTATGATACGCATTGACCAGTACTTCCTGCACATTTTGACTGTCTGTTTTCACTTCAGAAGAGAACGTTTTGGCGATACCGGAAGTATTCGCAACACACTGGCCTATTTTTGTGATTTCCTGAGTTGATGTAACGACCTGGCTGATTTCCTCAGCCTGGATTTCCAGTTTATTTCTTAACTCCGAGACGGAAAAGGAAACTTTAGCCGCAGAGATAGCACTCTGACTGGAAGTCCGCGATAAATGACTCGCGGTGTCGGTATAGCTGAGTAACAGTCTCTGGATATCACTAAACAGTCGTTCAACCTGCTGATTGCGCTTGATCAGTTTTCCAGTTCGTTGATCGGCCAGCATGGTTTCATCTTCGCTTTTATGCTGCTGCTTTATCAGCTGATCGATTGATTCGAACAAGGGTAAGAAATTAAAGAACTGATATAAATAAATGGACAGCAGCATGGCAACAACAGCTGACAGGGTAAACATGAAAACAAGCGACAATGTGGTATTGGTAAACCAGAATAGCAGCGCATTAAGAACCGCCAGAGTAATAACCCCATAAATAAAGGGTTTAAAGATAGGTTTAATCATAAGGTTTTCAACGTTATGCCAAAGGA
>JACNJF010000129.1 GCA_014382695.1 Gammaproteobacteria bacterium
TCGCCTTGCACCAGGCTGTCGATCATGATCAGATACGCAGGCGAACCGGCTTTGACGATCTCAGTGTCATCCTGATTGAGCATCGCCAGCGATAGATTATCGGCCATTTTCTGGGTGGTAGAGCCGATATAGCTGGCGCAGCCGACAAGCTGATACAGCAGGATGTATATTAAAAAAGGGCGAATGAAAGTCATCTGATAATGATAAGGGAAGAGCGTAGGCGATGCTTAGCTTTTTTATGTAGACTCACTGTTCTCCGGCTACAATTATTAATACTCATCATTAATCTGGATTAATTTTGTGCAATTTCTTATCGGTGCCGAGAGAATATCCGACCCCTTTCTGTAATAATTTTTTCGCTGCCGATTGCTATGTTTATCCCGATTCACGATAAAAACCCGCTTAAAATAGTCGCCTTTCAGTTCGTTACTATCCTGTTGATGCTGATGTGTAGCGGAGTTTTTATCTGGCAGTTGTCGCTATCGGAACAGGCGGGTTTTTCTGTATCGTTCATGTTCGGCATGGTGCCTTCGGTGTTGCTGAATCTGCATAGTCTGCCTGTAGAGATTGATCTGCTGCCGAGTGAGTTGACCCTGCTGAGTTATATGTTTCTGCATGGCAGCTGGTTGCATCTGCTCGGAAATATGCTGTTCCTGTGGGTGTTCGGTGACAACATTGAAGACTCGATGGGTCATCTGCGTTTCATTGCATTCTACCTGCTGTGCGGCATCGCAGGTGGCCTGCTGCACGGCGTGATGCAGCCAAATTCTGATCTGCCGCTGATCGGTGCGAGTGGTGCCATCGCCGGATTGCTCGGGGCCTACCTGATGCTGCACCCACGGGTAAAGGTGCTGGTGCTGTTGTTCAGTCGTATCCCGCTGCGCTTGCCGGCCTATTTATTGATACTGATGTGGGGCCTTTTGCAGGGCTACAGTGTGCTGAATGCCTCCGATAGTGATAATACCGCGTGGTGGGCGCATATCGGTGGATTTATCGCCGGTGTAGTACTGATCGTGCCGATGAAATATAAAACGGTGCGGCTGTTTGACCGCGGGGTTGAACACTAATCCTTATTCGTCGCGCAGCGCTTCCACCGGATCCAGCATGGCTGCACGGCGGGCTGGAATCACACCCGCAGCAAGGCCAATCAAGATCGCGCTGACTTCGGCCAGCACCACATAGGTCCAGGGTGTGTGTACCGGAAGTGCCGGCATTGCCAGGTGCAGTAACTGCCCGATGCCAATGCCAAAGCCCAGACCCGCGATGCCACCGATGGCGGATAACACCACCGCTTCGCCCAGAAACAGCGCCAGAATCTGAGAATGGCGCGCACCCAGTGCGCGCAGCAGGCCGATCTCTGAAGTCCGTTCTGACACGCTGATGGTCATGATGGTGATAATACCAATGCCTCCGACCAGCAGTGATATGGCCCCGATTGATCCTACTGCAAAGGTAATGATATTCAGGATCGATCCCATCACATCGAGCATCTGCTGCTGAGTAGTGATGGTGAAATCCTCGCGCCCGTGGCGTGCCATCAGCAGACGTTTGATGCCGGCCACGACCTTGTCTTCGCTAACTCCGTCGTGGTATTGCAAATCGATTTCGACCAGACCTTCGCGATTGAACATCTCAAGCCCGCGAGCCAGCGGGATGTAAACGGTGTCATCCAGATCGAAGCCGAGTATCTGCCCCTTCGACTCCATCACGCCGACGATGCGGTAGCGGTTGCCGCCGATGCGAATACGCTGGCCGAGCGGGCTGCTGTTGCCATACAGTTCCTGCTTGACCTTGCTGCCAAGTACTGCCAGCGCACGGGGCGCGATCGGATCATCCTGCGGTAGGAAACTACCACTGCGAACCGGCATGCTGAATACCGCAGGAAAGTCGGAGCCGGTTCCATACACCGTAGTGCGTCGGGTGCGGTTATTGCCTTCGACCTCGGCATTGCCCTGAATCAGGCCTACCACGGATTTGGCAAAAGATAGACGTTGCATGGCTTCCGCATCTTCGATGGTCAGCGGCCTCTCGGTGCCGAACACCCCCATCGTCATGCCCATGGTCGTGGTCTTACCAGGATTGATGGCGACCAGTGTGGTGCCAAACTGGGTGAACTCCGACAGAATGAATTTATGAATACCTTCACCGATCGAGGTCAGCATTACCACGGCTGCAATACCGACCCCGATGCCGAGCATGGTCAGAAAGCTGCGTAGCTTGTGGGTTAGCAGGGAAGAGCTGGTCAGGTGCAGAAAGTCGCGTGTGAGCATGTTATCGCCGCTGCAATGCCTGCACCGGATCCAGCTTTGCCGCCTTACGTGCGGGCATCAGGCTGAATACCAGTCCGGTCGTCAGCGCCACCAGAAAAGAAGCCAGTAAGGCCCAAACAGGCGGGTAAGCCTGTAGCTCGGGCAATGCGAGTCGAATACCCCAGCAGCCGGCCAGCCCAATGATAAAGCCGAGCAGGATACCGGACAGGGTGAGCAAAACAGCTTCGGTGAGGATCAGTCGCTGGATCTTCTGGCGTGAGGCACCCAGCGCTTTCAGCAGGCCGATTTCAGCGGTGCGCTGAGAGACCGCCACCAGCATCACATTCATGATCAGGATACCGGCCACCGCCAGGCTGATCGCTGCAATTCCACCGACGCCATAGGTCAGCGCAGCGAGGATATTGTCGAAGGTCTGCAGAACCGCATCCTGGGTGATCACGGTCACATCCTCTTCCCCATGATGGCGCTGGCGAATGGTTTTGACGGTAAACTCAATCACCGGCTGCATCGCAGCGCGGCTTCTGGTTTCGATCAGGATACGAAACAGCGAGGGTGCGTTGAGCAGGGATTGAGCGGAGGCCACCGGGATGATCACTGCCTCCTGTACATCGGTTCCAATCGAGCGACCCTCGGAAGCCATGATGCCAATCACCCGATAACGGTTTTCCCCGAGTCGTATCCACTGCCCGAGTGCAGCATGTACTCCGAACAGTTCATCACGAATTTTTTTTCCGATCACACAGACCGGAGTAGCCCTGTCCCAGTCATCGGCCGGTAAAAACTGCCCGGCAGCGAGCTTCCAGTGACGTAAGGCGAGCAGTTCATGGGTCGACCCCATGATGCTGACTTCACGTTTGCGGTTCTGCCAGGATGCTTCGACCGCACCGACGTTGAGTGGTGCAATACGGGTCACAGCCGGATGGCGGGTGAGGGCCTGCGCATCATCCAGAGTCAGGTCTCTCGGGGTTACTCCCATCATGTTATTCAGGCCGACACCGGAGGTTTCACTCTTGCCCGGCATGACGATCACCAGATTGGTGCCGAGTGAGGCAAACTCCCCGTTGACATAGCGTCTGGCACCTTCACCCAGTGCGGTTAACAGCAACACCGATGCGACACCGATACTCATCGCCAGTAACATCAGTAGTGTTCTGGCGCGATACCCTCTGAGGGATTGCCAGCTATATCTGATGTAGTCGCTGAACAGCATCGCGCTACCCGCTATTGCTGTGGTCGGATTGTATGCGTCCGTCAACCATTTTGATTGCGCGCGTTGAGCGTTTCCCGAGGTGGCTGTCATGAGTCACCACGATCAGCGTGATACCTTTTTGATTGAGTGCTTCCAGAATCTGAATCACATCCTCTCCCGATTGCTGATCCAGGTTGCCGGTTGGTTCATCCGCCAGCAGCACCGAAGGCTCGGTGATGGTGGCTCTAGCAATGGCGACGCGCTGACGCTGGCCACCGGAAAGCTGATCGGGTTTGTGCAGAGCACGATCTGTCAGGTTCAATGCGTTGATCGCCTGCTCGACTTTGTGCTGACGGGTGGCGGCATCGATTCCGGCCAGCAATAGCGGCAGTTCGATGTTTTCCTGCGCGGTCAGGCGCGGGATTAGATGAAAGGCCTGAAATACGAAGCCAATATGCTGGTTGCGGGTCAACGCCTCCTGCTGCTCATCCATCTCGGTCACATTCCGGTCGTTTAGCAGGTAGCGACCGGAGGTGGCATGGTCGAGCATACCGATCAGGTTAAGCAGGGTTGATTTACCGGAACCGGACGGTCCCATCACCGACAGGTATTCACCCTGTTCAATCTGCAGATTGATGTCATCCAGTGCATGCACGGTTTGATCGCCAACCTGAAAATCACGATGAATCCGTTCGAGTTTAATCATGCTGTTTCAGTCCCACAGACGATGCCCGCTCATTTTTTTGCGGCTTCCAGTTTGACTACGGCACCATCGATCAGACCATCCCGGTCGATCGATAAAATGATCTGTTGCCCCTGCTCCAGGCCCTGCAGTATTTCGGTGTACTGCCAGTTGCTGAGGCCGGTCGTGACACTCACTTCACTAATCGTGTCAAAGTCGGGGTCGTACACAAAAACCTTGTTGCCTTCCAGTAGCGCCTCGGTCGGAATACGCAGGCTGTTGCTGTGTGAATCGATGATAACTTCGACATCGGCGGTATAGCCGGGCAGCATGTTGCGGTTATCCTTATCTGACAGGAAGATGACTTCTATGTCGACCGTGCGTGCCTGTTTTTCCTTGTCCAGTACATACGGTGCAACGCGCCGAACCTGTCCCTCGAAGAACTTTTTGGCAAACGCGTCGAGTGAAATGCGTGCTGTCATGCCGGCCCTGATTTCCGGCGCATCGACCTCGTCAATCGGGGAGCTGACATACAGACAGCTGTTGTCGATGATATCGATGGCGGGAGTTATCAACACGCCGACCGGAGATGGGGTCACGTATTCACCCAGTTCGCCATTCACTTCAGCGATAGTGCCATCAAACGGGGCAACCAGGCGGGAACGTTCGAGAGCCGCTTGGGCAACCGCGATTCTGGCCTGACTAATACTGACAGTGGCCACTGCTGCATCGCAGGCAGCCTGACTGGATCTGGACTGGCTGACGGCCTTCTCCGCACTCTCGTCGGAAGCCAGCCCTCGCGTGAGTAATTCGGTCATGCGTCTGGCTTCTCGTGCAGCCAGCTCAGACTGGATGCAGGCCTGCTGCTGTAATGCCTTGCTGGCGGTTAACTCGGATCTGGCGAGGGTTTCCTGAGCGAGCAGGTCATTGTTCCAGATTTCAAACAGCACCTGACCCTTTTTGACCGTTTCGCCTTCACGTACCGGCAGCCTGGAAATCTGACCTCCCAGCGAAGGTGATAGTTTGGCTCGACGGCAGGCATTGAGTGTACCGGCGCGGGTATTGGTGACGGTGCGCTGTATTTCGCCTTTTTCAACCACTGCGATGATGACTTCGATCGGTTTATTGCGCTGCAGCCAGTAAACCAGACTGGCGACCAGTCCTACGCTGATAAGGATGAAAGCAATGAAACGAAACTTGCGCATAGTGGTGACCTCCATAGTGCTTATATTAACAGACAGGATGCCGTCTAAAGAGGAGATTCAGTGGGTAAGTACGGATTAATATATAACCGGATGATGCAGGTCAAATGTTGTTTTACACTAGAAATGTATAAAATTTAGACGTATAAAATCTGATAGTCGTCACAAGCTAAGCAAGTTTATGCAAAAAATAAGGTATATTTAGTCAAAAAAATTGTCTGATGTGTTTTTATGAATAAAATACTCAGGGTTTGTCCAGTAACTGGCCGTGTTAAGCTACCGCACTATAGAATCAATGCTAAAGCGATTTTCGGGATGTCTGAATTTAATTCGCCGTATTTACCCATGAATGACTAACTAAGCGATGATAAAAAGAATAAAGGTAGCCGAAATATTTCTGTCAGGGGTATTTTTTTTAGCACTATTCTGCATTAATCCGGTTTTAGCACTGGAACTGTCGAATATGGTTGCTGATTCGGTCAGTGCACATCCCCAGATTAAGGAAAAAGTTCATATCTATCGCCAGGTGGTTAGCGATCAGCGCATCGCGCAAAGCGGTAATCGTCCAAGTATTGATCTGGACGCTTCAACCGGAGCCTATAACACTCGATCGCCTGCAACTGCCGATACTGCGGTCGATTATGGCAGCTCCAGGGTCGAGCTGTCGCTTACCCAGAATCTTTTTAACGGTTTTGATACCACCAACCAGATAGAGCAAACCAAGCAACGCGCCAGTTCTGCACTGCATGACGTTTATGACACGGCCGATAACATAGCCCTGGATGCGATTCAGGCTTATCTGGAAGTGATGAAGCAGCAACGCCTGCTCGAGCTGGCCACGGAGAATGTGAATTCACACGAGGGGATTCTGTCGCAGATCAAGATTCGTAACAGTTCCGGAGTCGGTAGACGTTCCCAGTTGCAGCAAACCGAGGGGCGGGTTGCGCGTGCGCATGCCAGCCTGATCGCGCAGCAGAATAATCTACAGGACTCTGTAACCTTAATGCACCAGTTACTGGGGCGCTATGTTGATCCTGACGATCTGCAACTGCCGGAACTGCCTGATTTTCCGGCCGATGATTTAAACACGCTGATTGACCTGGCACTATTACACCATCCAGCGTTGAGAGTCGCTGAGTTCAATATGAATGCATCCAGGGCCGATTATCAACGCTCCAGAAGTAGTCGTTATCCTGATATTAATCTCCGTTTAGCCTCGGAATTCGGGGATGATATCGGTGGTGTAGCCGGCGAGAAGGAAGAGCTCAGTCTGGTTTTGAGCCTGACTTATAATTTTTATAACGGTGGTAGCGATAAGGCGAACCAGCAGAAAAAAATCAGCGTAATGCACGAGCAGAAAGAGTTTGCTGCCAGAGTCAGGCGTCAGGTCATTAATACCTTGCGTCTGTCATGGGTTGCCGATGAGTCACTCAGTCGTCAACTGGTTTATCTGGATACGCATATTGTGAAATCACAGGAAACCGTCAACTCCTATCGTGATGAGTTTTTTATCGGACAGAGGGATCTGGTTGATCTGCTGGACGCTGAGAGTGAATTGAACACTGCAAAAAACCAGCGTGCAGAGGCTTTTTTTGATGGCCTGGCAGCTCGTTACCGCGTTTATGAATCAATTGGACAGCTGTTTGAAAGGTTAAACCTGAATCCTTTACTGACAGAAGATAATCTGCAGATCGCAAGAATTGAGGTAAAGGCAGAAGATGAACTGCCGCTGCCAGTCGATGAAGATCTGGATAAGGAGCTGGACAGGGTCGATCATTGTGACAACAGTGTGACTGATAGTGTCGTCAATGATTATGGCTGCCTGGTTGATTCCGGGCTGGTGGAGCTGGGTTATGATCATAAGAATTCAGCTCCGCAAGCGAATGATGATGAAATTCAGCTGGATGTGGATAGCGTCATAACGATCACGCAGAAACAACTGCTGGCGAATGACAGTGATCCTGATGGAGATAGTTTAACAATCGTTGATTTTGGTAGAACCGGGCACGGAAGACTGGCGTTTGACAGTAGTCGCAACCTGATTTATCGCCCGGCAGAAGGGTATACGGGTACGGATTTCTTCAGCTATACGGTTTCGGATGGCCAGGGTGCGACTTCCTCAGGCACGGTCAGTCTGAATGTGAAGGCGATCGATACATTCGATTTATCTAAAATGCAGTATGTCAATTTTATCTACAAGAAGACTGAGCTGACGCCGAACTCTGAAAAAAATGTGAAGGATATAATTGCACAGATCCGTAAAGCCAGACAGATTATGATCATCATAACCGCGCATACCGATAGCATCGGCTCAAACAAGTATAATCTAAATCTGTCCGAGAACCGGGCAGAGGCCCTGAAGCAGTTACTGATATCAGAGGGCATAGATGCAGATGCTATTGTCGCCATTGGCAAGGGTGAAAAGCTGCCGATTGCCGATAATTCGACTAAAGAGGGGCAGGCGATCAATCGGCGTGGAGAGTTTACCTTTAAGGCACTGGGCCTGAAACAGTAAATTACGCTGGATTACGTATGTGCATAACCTATCGCCGGAAGCGGCATTCTCTGAAAATTAAACGTCCGTGAAGCGCGGGCAAATCGGCCTTCTGCTGGTGTTACTGATCTGTTTGCCCTCGATACAGTCTACGCAGCCCATGGTGGGAGATGAGATGTTGCTGCGCTTAAAGAATCAGTATTCTGAACAGGCCGAGCGCAGAGGGATCGCGCTTAATCAGTTACTCGACGGTTTACAGAAAGAAGATGTGCAGACTCAGCTTATCGAGGTAAACCGTTTCTTTAACCAGTTCCAGTACCGCGAAGATCAGAGTCAATGGGGCGTCAAAGATTACTGGGCGACTCCGGAGGAATTTCTGAGTACTCAGCAGGGTGATTGTGAAGACTTCGTGATTGCCAAGTATTTCTCCCTGCGCAAACTGGGAGTACCCGATGAGCGACTGTATCTGACCTATGTTAAAGCGCTTAAACAGAACGTGGCTCACATGGTGTTAAGTTATTTTGAAACCCCGGGCAGCATTCCATTGATCCTGGATAACTATAATCCGGCCATTTTAAAAGGTGATCAACGAATTGATCTATTGCCGGTTTACAGCTTCAACGCGCAGTCGCTGTTTTTAACCAATGCATCCGCTGGACTGGGTAAATCTTTACCCACCGATAAAATTAAAAACAGCAAGTGGCAGAAATTGCTGGCAGATATCAGGAAGGAACAACCATGACATTATTTAAACAGATTGCGTTACTGGTATCGCTGATGTTTTTATTGTTGGCCAGCATCATCGTGGTTAATGATTTCAGTCGTACCGGCGATTTTTTACAGGGTCAGTTACAGACCACCGCTCAGGACATGGCCACCACGCTGGGAATTGCGATCAGTCACTCCAATTCTGGTGATGATGAAGCCACTCTCGAGGTACTGTTTAACTCTGTTTTTGATAGCGGCTATTACTCAATCATAGAATTAGTGTCGATGGATGGAACGATCATCCATCGGAAAAGCCAGAAGATTTCAGTGGATGGCATTCCTAACTGGTTTTTACGTCTGGTACCGCTAGAGCCTGCCCAAGGCAGTACGCAGGTTATGAAAGGTTGGAGTCAGCTGGGTCAGCTTCGTCTCAGCCTGCATCCTGGATTTGCTTATAGCGGTCTTTACAATACCCTGATAACAACATTGCAATGGTTTGCCGTGTTATTTATTGCCGCCATTTTTATCCTCTGGCTGTTACTGGATTACCTGCTAAGGCCGCTGCAGCGAGTGAAACAGCAGGCCGATTCGATTCACCGCAATCAGTTCGTGCAGCAGTTTAAGATTCCAAAAACACTGGAGTTAAAGTCTGTCGTGCTAGCGATGAATCAGATGGTCGCCAAGGTTCAAACCATATTCAGCGATCAGGAAAGCACCTTACTGCGTTATCAGAAATTGCTGTATAACGATAAATTGACCGGCCTGGGCAACCGACGTTACATGCTGGAACAGTTACAGCAATCACTGTCCAGCGAATCGTCCTTTCATGGCAGTTTCGGGGTTATCAAGCTGGTCAATTTTGAGCAGTTGCGTGAACGTCATGGCTATCAGATTCCGGATCAAATGGCGCTCAAAATGGCACAGCTGATCGGTCAGTCCTGGGCCGGGTTTAAAGCCGAAAAAGTTGCCCGGCTGAGTGAAGATGAATTTGCCTTTCTGGTGGCTGCGGATGAAGATACGGTGGTTGAGTTTATCAAAAATATCTATACTGACTGCAAACAATCTGAGCTGTTTAATCAATATGCTCAGGAAGTTTATCTGGCGGGTGGAGTGTCTGCTCTGGAAACCGGTCAAACGATGGGCGATTTATTAGCGGGTATTGATTATTGCCTGTCTCAGTCTGTCAGTGCAGGCCCCTTTTCGATCGAACAGAAGGTATCCACCAGCCTGGATTTGCCCAAGGGTAAAATGCAATGGCGGACCTGGCTCGACGAAGTTCTGGATTCCAGTCGATTGTTTCTGGTGGGGCAACTGGCGATCGATAACAGTCAACGCCCGGTGCAGAGAGAGCTGTTTATTCGAGTACAGAATAAGCAGGGACAGGTGATTCCGGCTTCCGCATTTATGCCGATGGCGACCGGTCTTGGGTTGGCGATTGAGATTGACAAGTTTGTGTTTAAGTTGATCAGTCAGCACCTGAGCCATTATCAGGGCGTGCCACTCGCCCTTAACTTAAGTGCATCATTTTTTGAATGTGCGGAAGCTCAGGAAGCGTTTGCCCAGTTACTGATCGATTGCCGGCTGCAGGAAGTACAATTATGTATTGAAGCCAGCCACCATATCCTGCTGCAACATCCAGGCATGTGTAGCCAGCTATCCGAGCGGGCGAAAAAACAGGGCCATCAATTTGGTATCGATAATCTGGATCTGGGACAGCCGTTACAGCTATTACAAACGGCTCAGTTCAATTATGTGAAAATCAATGCGAATACCCTGTGTGGTATGAGTTCTGATGAAGTGTCTTCCGGTTTTCAGGCTCTGAAAACGTTAACCGATACGCTCGGCATACGGATTATTGCCGTTGCTGTCGATTCCCAGCAGCTTTTTGATCAACTGAATCAACTGGGTGTCAAAGCGATGCAGGGTAATTTTTTGAATGAAGCTGTACGCATCGACGGATAATAAAATTTTTCATGCTAATATTCGGCACAAATTTCGTTACCCAGTATTTTATTCGATGAAAATTTCAATGACTCTTAACCTTAAACCCACGCTGACTGCTTGATGGAAACTCCGCATCATTATGACCCTCTGCTGGAGTGTCTGGTTATTCTGGCCAAGCTGGATAATCGCCCTATCAGTGTGGATGCTTTGATCGCCGGGTTACCGATTAAGCCTGGCGCGAGCGGACCGGAGTTATTCAGCATCGATAGTCCGAAAGGGCTTTTTTCGCGAGTGGCCAACCGGGCTGGTTTTGCCAGTCGCCTGATACAGCGCGATATCAGTCAAATTTCCAGATTATTGCTGCCCTGTATTCTGGTATTAAGAAATGGCAATGCCTGCATTCTGGAAAGCATAAGTCGCAAGTCTGGTAAGGCTAAAGTGATCTTGCCGGAAGTGGGAGAGGGGGAAGAATGGCTGGATCTTGAACGGCTCAACAGAGAGTATATCGGCTATGCTTTTCTGCTCAAGCGAGAGTTCAAACAGGAGAAGCAACAACAAAAAAAGGTCATCAATCAGCTCAGTGGCCACTGGTTCTGGGGAACCCTGTCCAGATCGAAGGATATTTTTATCAGTGTGATCGTCGCATCGATACTGATTAATCTGTTTATTCTGGCTACCCCGATGTTTACCATGAACGTCTACGACAAGGTGGTGCCGAATGATGCCATTGCCACGCTCTGGGTGCTGGCGACCGGTATTCTGGTGGTATACACCTTCGATACCATTTTGCGTATTGTGCGTAATTACATGCTGGAGATAGCGGGTAAAAAAGGGGACATTATCATGTCGTCTATCTTTTTTGCACAGACACTCAATCTGAAGATGGATCAGTGGCCAAAATCGGTGGGATCGTTTGCCAGTCAGTTGCGCGAGTTTGAAAGCATTCGAAACTTCTTTACCGCCTCTACCATTGCAACGCTGGTTGATCTACCGTTCGCGATCATCTTCCTGCTGGTAATTTTTTATATTGGTGGACCGATGGTCGCGGTCCCTTTGTTGACGATCAGTATTATTCTGATCTATAGCGCCATTCTGATTAAGCCGATCAAGCAAAGTATCGAAGCGACGTTTGAAGCGAATGCGAATAAAAATGCGCATCTAATCGAAACACTACATTCCATTCAGACCATCAAAACACTCGGTGCGACCAGCTATTCGCAGTGGGTGTGGGAAGAATCCTCCAGTGTTATCGCGAATAATTCGATGCGTGCACGCACCTTATCAACCTCGATCTCGGTGGTGACCAACCTGCTGGTACAGATGAATACGGTGGGACTGATCGTTTTTGGCATCTATCGCATCAGCGATCTTGAGCTGTCGCTGGGGGGCTTGATTGCAACGGTGATGCTGTCCTCACGCGCGGTGGCCCCAATGGGTCAGATCGCTTCGTTAATCACCAGCTTTGAACAAACCAGAACCGCTTACCAGTCGCTCAATGAGCTAATGAAAAAAGAGGTCGAAAGGCCGGAAGGGAAGACCTTTGTACGACGCCCAAAATTCGAAGGCTCGATCACCTTTAAAAATGTAAGTTTCAGTTATCCGGAAGCCGTCAAGACTTCCCTGTCGGATATATCTTTTCACGTAAACCCAGGAGAGCACGTTGGCGTTATCGGCAAAATAGGTTCTGGTAAGACCTCGTTAATCAAGTTGATCGTCGGGCTTTTTGACGCGAGCGAAGGTTCTATTTCGATCGATAATATCGATATCAATCAGATTGATCCGGCAGACCAGAGGCATCATATCGGCTATCTGTCTCAGGAAGTCGAACTGTTCAGAGGCTCGATCCGGGATAATCTGGCGTATAAAGACCTACAGGTGAATGATGAGCAACTGATTCAGGCCGCGAAAATTAGCGGCGTGGATCTGTTCGTTAATCGATTGCCCCAGGGCTTTGACACCGAGGTCGGAGAGCAGGGCGGCTTTCTATCCGGTGGACAACGTCAGTCGATCGCGCTGGGTCGATCTATTCTGCTGAACGAACCGATTTTACTGCTGGATGAACCGACCAACAGCTTCGATAATACGACCGAGTCGGTGGTTAAAAAACGTCTGTATGAATATACCCGGGATAAGACATTGATACTGGTGACGCATAAGGCCCCGATGCTGGATCTGGTTGAACGCATTGTTGTGGTGGATGAAGGCCGCATCGTGATGGATGGCCCCAAGCAACAGGTGCTTAAGGCGTTAAAGGGGGGTGATGATGTTAAGTGATAATGAAGATATCACCGTCACCGGTGTGTATGGCAAGCAGGATCTTGCCTATATGCAAAGTCTGTCGGCCGCTGTGGTGCAGCGCTCACCACGAAATCTGATGCTGGTCATTTTTCTGATGTTGTTGTTTGTACTTTCAGCGCTGATCTGGATGCACTGGGCCAGTATCGATGTCGTGATCCGCGGCTCCGGTAAGGTCATTCCTGCCAGCCAGCTGCAACTTATTCAAAGCCTTGAGGGCGGTATAGTCTCTGAAATTCTGGTGGCGGAAGGTGAGATGGTGGAAGCCAATCAGTCGCTGATTAAAATCAGTGATATTGCGTTTAGTGGATCTTTCGAAGAAAACCGTCTGCTGTATTTTGAGTTGCTGGCAAGGTCCAGCCGTCTGACGGCAGAAGCCTCGGGCAAGGCGTTTGTTGCAGATAGTGAGGTAAAGAACAATTTTCCGAAGTTACACGCGTCGGAAGAAAATCTTTACCGGTCAAACAAACAGCAAGTCAGTGATACCCTGAATATTCTGGAAGAACAGATTAGACAGCAGGAGAGTGCGCTACTGGAAACGCACTCAAAAAAACGTCAGCTGGAAAAGTCACTCGATTTGATGCTGCAGGAAATTGAAATCAAAAAGCCGTTAAAGCAGAAAGGGATCATCAGCGAAGTCGAGTTTATCCAGTTATTGCAACGTGAAGCAGAAATTGAAGGTGAGCTGGAATCCGTCAAGTTATCGCTTCCTCGTATCCAGTCCACCATCGAAGAAGCGCGCTTTAAAAAGCAGAAGGAAGTACTCGATTTTAAAAATAAGGCTAAAAAAGAACTGAATGAAGTGAATGCCGAGATATCACGCCTTAAGGAAGCGCAGAGTGCGTTACAGGACCGGGTCAAGCGGACCATTTTAAGATCACCCGTTAAAGGCATCGTGAAAAGTTTGCACACCAATACCATCGGCGGCGTGGTCAGTCCCGGCAGTAGTGTGATTGAGATTGTACCGCATGATGATGACCTGCTGGTCGAGTTAAAAATCAAACCGGCAGACATCGCATCGGTGAGTGTCGGCCAGTTGGCACGGTTAAAGTTTTCCGCCTATGACTTTGCCATCCACGGCAGCCTACAAAGTGAAGTCATCTTCGTTAGTGCGGATACGATTACCAACGAGGAGGGTGAAAGTTATTATCTGGTCCGGGTCAGACCGGTTGAATCCTACCTCGGGCATGTCACAAAACCGCTGCCAATAAAAGTCGGTATGAACGCTGAAGCCGATATAGTAACGGATAAAAAAACCATACTACAGTATCTGATACAGCCGGTTAGTCGCGGCCTGAACAAGGCCTTAAAAGAGCAATAATGAGTTTGATAGCATTCACCACTTCGGCTTCATTCAAAAAACATCTGTCAGCTGTACTGGCTGATGATATTGAGTTCAAGTCGGTATTAACGCGCTTAGAAACGGGTACAGACAGGGTTTATTTTTTACATGTATCAACGTTGGGATCTGATTGTTTTGAATGGTTAAAACAGCTTGCGCGCAACAGCAGAGTTCGCGTCGTGATGTGTTCGGATCAACCCAATATTAGTGAAATGCTGGAAGCTGTACGTGCTGGTGCAAACGCGTATTGTCATAGCTATATGCAGCAGCCACATTATCAGCAATTACAGCGGCTGGTCAGTAATGGGCAAAGCTGGTTTCCGGTTAAGTTGCTGGAACTGTCCTTTGAACTCGCATATAAAGCGCTGAATGGTGTGGATGTCGAGGTATTACTCGAAGCGTTAACGCGCAGAGAAAAAGACATCGCGGTTGCGGTATCCAAAGGCTTATCGAATAAAAAAATTGCAGCCCGTTTCAGTATCACTGAATCGACCGTGAAAAGGCACCTGAGCAATATCTTTAAAAAACTGCAATTGCCTGACCGCGTCGCTCTGGTTTTACACCTGAAAAACAGTTGATTTATCCGCGTTAACACTTGGCCGGAAGGCACTTTAACGAAAGCAATTTCATCTACCCCGCATTTTTCTGCAGCAAACTACAACTAAAGTAGGATGCGCATCCGACAATACTGACCTATAAATAG
>JACNJF010000056.1 GCA_014382695.1 Gammaproteobacteria bacterium
CTATAAGGATTTGTGGCTACCGCGTCGAGTTATGCAGTGCATAAACCCGCTATTTCCCTGAAATAACAAGCGCTAGCGCTGCACTGGCCAGCACCCGGCCGCAGACAATTAAAAGCCTTTCCGCTTAATCTTGCCGATCGAGTGGCTGGCTCCCGTTGCGGAGGTGCTCAACTCCAGGTTTTACGCATTAGAGGGTGTGTATGCCGCTGGATCTGGATCGCGTCGAACCCAATCACTGTACTGGCTGCATCCCGGCCAAATATATGCATCGGCCTGCATTTCATCAATCCTGGTTAAATTCAGTTAATTCAGCTCAACGATATCGGCTATATTAAAAATATCTGCATTTTATATCTAAACATTGACTATTATGTAACGACAACTCCATAAGTTAACCGATTACATCTATGTGGCAATTATCCATGAGTATAAAAAATAAAATACAGCTCGCCCTGATCACTGTGTTCTCACTGGTAGTGCTAGTCACTACGGTTGTGACGACACTCAATGAACGTCAGATGGTGATGGACCTTTCGATCGACAAAACTCAACAGATCACCAACTCTTATTTTGATAATGTCAACACCATGATGCTGTCTGGCACTATGCCACAACGCCATCTGTTACGGGAAAAATTACTCGATGACGAGAATATCACCCAGGTAAAAATCATACGCGCGGAGGCTGTTTCCAAGGTGTTTGGTGTTGGGAACCCCGAACAGATCATAGAGGATGAGCTTGATCGTCAGGGTCTACAGAGTTCATCGACCTTGATCAATCAGATTGAAGAAGGCCCGGGCCGTATGGTCTCCGTGATTGTTCCGATGTTTGCTTCCAGTAATTACAAGGGGACTAATTGTCTGAATTGCCATGCGGTTACGGAGGGAACCCTGCTGGGTACCGTTCGAGTTGATTACTCCCTGGCCGGTGTTGATCGGCAAATAAACGAAAACTTATGGTACCTGTCTGCCATCAACATCGCCGTGATGATCATCGCCCTGCTGGTGATTCACTGGTATTTCCGTTATGTGATAATGAATCCATTAGGCCAGATTCACGATATCATGATGAAAAGTGCGGAAACTCTGGACTTAAAACAAAGTATCCAGATTGAAACAAGTGATGAAATTGGTCATGTCGCAGATGCTTATAACGATTTGATGATGCATTTTTCGGACAGCCTGAAACAGGTCGGTGAGTCTGTCAGCCTGCTCAATAACCGTGCAACAGCGATTTCATCTTCTGCCGAGAAAACGGCCTCTGTGGCCAAACAGCAACGGATAGAAACGGAACAGGTAGCGCAGTCCATATCTCAACTCGAACTGTCGGTGGATGGCGTGGGTGAATCCTTTACCCATGTTGCCGCAGCCTCCAGTGAAGCAAACAGCAAAGCCATGCAAGGTGCAAAAACGACTCAGGAAGCCATCGCAGGCATCATCAAGCTGGTGAGCCGAATTGAAAATGCGTCTGAGGTGATTTTATCGCTGGATCGGCAGAGCGAGGGCATTGGGCATGTACTGGATGTAATCAAAGGCATCGCGGAGCAAACCAATCTACTCGCGTTGAATGCCGCCATCGAAGCCGCGCGGGCGGGCGAACAGGGACGCGGTTTTGCCGTGGTCGCGGATGAGGTTAGAACCCTGGCGATTCGCTCTCAGGAATCGACGCAGGAGATTGAGCGGATTATCGAGCAGCTGCAACAGGGCGCCAAACAGGCCGTCGAAGTGATGAGCCAGGCCAAACAGGAAGCCGTATTGCGTAAAAATGAAGTGGAGTCGGCCGATAATACATTAAAAGAAATTGTCGAACGGGTTGGAAAGATTCATACCATCAATCAGGATATGAATAAGACCGTCACCAGTCAGACCGCGTTAACCAATTCGGTACAGGAGCGTACGCGTCTTATTAAACAACTGGCGGAAAGTGCATCGATTGATGCCGAACAGACCGCGTCTCAGAGCGAAGACATCGTACAGCTTGTTCAAAAGCTGGATCAGCTGATTAAAAAATTCAGCTATTAATCGATTGATAATGGTTAAGTATAATCTGTAACCCAGGGAGTGGTTTGTCACCAAACTGTCATATAATTATGCTGAAATAAGCGCTCATATAATTTCGGATTTTTGTGCATGAATATTCTGGTGATAGAAGATGATCAGGCAATACGCGAGATGATCTGTTTATCTCTCCAACAGGCTGATTATCAGACTTTTTCCTGTCAGGATGTAAAAGCAGCGAAACAAATGATCGCGCAATATCAACCCGACTGTCTCGTCGTCGACTGGATGCTGCCTGACTCGACGGGAGTGGAGTTGTTACGCTGGTTAAGGCGCCAGCAAAAATATAAGCACATCCCTGCCCTGATGCTGACCGCCAGAGCACAGGAACAGGATAAAATCACCGGTCTGGATTCAGGTGCCGATGATTATATGACCAAACCGCTTTCCCTGAGAGAGATGCAGTCAAGGATCAAGGCCCTGTTACGCAGGCCGGCAAGCTATATCGAATCCACCCATGAACTGAAATCAGGTCCGATTACCATTAATAGCGATAGCCACCGTGTCACTATTCATGAAACCGATGTCGATCTTTCAAAAACCGAATTTCTACTGCTGAAGTTTTTTGTCAGCAATGAAAATAAGGTTTTTTCGCGTAATCAGATCCTGGATCATGTATGGGGTGTGAATGCCTATCTGGATGATCGTACGGTTGATGTGCACATCCTGCGTTTAAGAAAAATCTTAAAGCAGTTTCAGCTCGAGCAGATGGTGAAGACTATTCGTGGTTCAGGCTACCGATTCAGTAGCAAAATTGAATGATTCCGTAGTATGAGCAAAATTTGGCAAACAGAAAAAACAGGGCTGTTATTTAGCGCCGTATGGATCATCCTGATCGGCACCGTATTCAGCAACTGGACGCTGGCTTTCGCATT
>JACNJF010000237.1 GCA_014382695.1 Gammaproteobacteria bacterium
AAGCGAGGGCAACAGTTGGTCGGATTATCGCTGGCGTCGTAGTCAGGTAAACGATTAATGTCCATTTCTGTTCTCCCTTATTAGCACTGCAGGATACTTTAACGCTTAAAAAAACTTCGTGTCAGTTAAGCGAATGCAACCCGAACATATTGCCTTCGGTGTCAAACGCCAGCGTGATGAACCCATACTCTCCGATCGACATCTTGGGTTTATCGATGCGACCGCCATACTGTTCTACACGGCTTTCTTCAACGCCACAGTCAGTGCAACTGAAGTACACCAGCGTACTGTTACCACCCGAGGGGAAGCCCGCTATTTTCACCAGCGAACCCGACGCCCCTGAGCGCTGCATATCCATCGGAAAGGCCCACATTTCGATCTCAGGCATATCCAGGTTTTCAAGTTGCAGCGCTAACACGCCTTCATAAAAGGCTTTCGCTCTATCCATATCCTGCACATAGACTTCAAACCAGCCGACCGGATTATTTTTCATCGTAATCTCCTGTTCTGTTGTTGGTCTATATTGAATATTACGTTATCTAGCGGACCTCTGTAAACGGACGCTAACTGCAAACGTTCATTCCAGTACATCAGACCGGCTTTATATCGATTGCCTGTTTCGGACAGCTGCGATAGCAGTCGCCACAGCCGTTACACAATTCCGGATCAACTTCCGCCACAGCGATACTGCCGGTCTGTACCACAAAACGGATCGCATTTTGTGCGCAGCCACTGGCACACATCTGGCACACGGTACCCTGATAATTGACACAGAATTCAGTAACCACTGCTTTTACCGGCCACGGCTCAGCCCCGATATACGCCATCAGAGACAGGCTACCGGTTTTACAGACTTCGGCACATTTAGCACAGAAGGTACAGCCTGCCCGGGTATAATCGACGACCGGATATCCCTGCGCATTTTTTTTCAGGATATGCTGCGGACAACTGTTGATGCAGTCGTCGCAACGGCTGCAGAGTTCGACAAAACGCTCGGCTGGCAGCGACCATGGCGGATAGAAGGATTCACGATGACTGGACAGGGTGCCCTGTATTAACTGCCTTCTTGAGACCACAATAACAACCTGCCAGTGCTTAATATAAGAACCACAGTCTAATTCAAAAAAACGACTCAGGAAATGACTGATCCTGCCCTTAGCGGGTCTGGCTGCTTAATTACTGGCTGGGCTCGGGGTTGTAGAACGGTGCGAAATTCCACGTAACAGGCGGCCGAGGATGTCAGCCCGCTAATAACCCGCCGTTGCTCTGCCCAGATCAGAATAATGTCGTGATCCACCACATCATCCGATTCTTAATCGTCATACACCCTAACCTGAATATTTCATAGGTTGGTTAAAAATTGGAACGGCAGGGTTCCTCCATTTCAGCCGCTACTTTCAAACTGGATGAATCAGTTTTAAATGGATTTTTACGGTTATTCCCAGATTTCAGACGCAACTTCCCCTACCTCCATTTTTTATCAACGTGCCGGAGCAGCACTCTTTATGTTTTATCTGGTGTGAAGCTTTGCAGCCACCGACCGGAACAAGTCCTGATAAGGGAGTGACTGGACAGCAGAAATCGGATACGGCGCGTATTGCGTAAGATAATGGCACCGATTTTCAACAGCTTTAAACGGATCGTACTGGCTTGCGCCTTTTCCAGCTCAATCCCCTTTAATGCCAGACGCCGGATGCTTTCGAGCAGGATATAACCCAGGCTCGAAAGCAATAAGCGAAACTGGTTGGCCCACCACTCATGGGCACTGGTTCTGTCTGCAAATAACCCCAACTGCTGCTCCTTAATGCGTTTTTCCATATTACCCCTGGCGCAGTAAATTTCATCATACAGAGTCTGTGCCTCACCCGTAAAGTTGGTCACGATAAAACGAGGATTCGAACCTTTGTCAGTAACCTCCAGTTTGGTAATGATGCGTCGCGTTTTATCCCAGGTTTTTGCGCCATAATCCAGGCCCATAAAGTCGCGTTGTTTCTGTTGTGTTTCGTCAAAACGCCGCTGAGTCTGTGTGAAGCGTTCTTCGATCAGACCCATCAGACAGGAATTCCGGGTATAGCCCACAATGTATCCAACCTCGTTGCGCTCACACCAGCTTAACAGGCGACGCCGACAGAAACCGCCATCGGCACGAAAGAGGATGCGTACCGTCGGCCACTGTTTGCGCAGGGCATCCACCAGCAGTTTTAAAATAGCGCCACTGTGTTTGGCACCGTCCTGGTTGCTGCGGCGCAGGTAACTGACGAGTAGTTGATCGTTGCAAAAAACGTACAGTGGCAGAAAGCAGTAATGTCGGTAATAGCCGTGATAAAAGGTATTTTCCTGACGTCCATGTGTCGGATCATCGGTGGCATCAAAATCCAGAATGAGTTCTTCAGGCGGCGTGCTGAAAGAGGCGATAAACTGCTGCAGAAAAACCTGGTGAATATCGATCATGGCTTTTCTATCCATACGGTTTTCCAGACGGCAAAGCGTCGACTGACTGCCCAGCACATTGTCTCGGTTAACCACCGTTTGTAGCGCTGGATCCTGGCGCGAAGTTGATGATGATCGTTGAGGTCTTCATAGCCCAGACGAAGACTGTATACCCGCTGACGGAGAAGACTTAGTTGTGAGTGTTTTATCTGTTCCTGGTCACGCGGGTCATTCAGAACTTTATCGATAGCGGCCAATAAACCGAGGCGGTTATCCGCCTGCCTAAGTAACAGGACTCCACCATCACTGGTGATATCACCACCTGAGAATTCGGCTTCAATTTTGCGCCGTTTTAAGGCTGGAAATGAGAAGTTTGTTGGGTACAGTTTGACATAGGCGATTCCTTGTTCGATGACAGTGTAAGCAACTGAATTATATCGAAATATCAGGGAATTGCCTTTTTTATGCGTGAAATATTCAGGTTAGG
>JACNJF010000128.1 GCA_014382695.1 Gammaproteobacteria bacterium
TTTGCACACGGAAGTGCTTATACCCTGAAGGCCAGGGAGGGCCGAGAAGGGTGTTTGCACACGGAAGTGCTTATACCCTGAAGGCCAGGGAGGGCCGAGAAGGGTGTTTGCACATATATGTGCTTATGCTGCGGGCGCATGGATGCGCAAGAGCAGTATTTGTCATGGATGGTCTTATATCCCGAAACACAGGGGCCAATAACCCCGACCCACTACAAAAACTTCATTTCCTTATTACCTGATAACTATTTATTCAAAGCGAATAATCATTTTCTGCTTATAATAAATCGCATGGAAAATCCCAACGCTCTCCGTTGTACCCCATTCATTGCATCCAGCCCACTCTGGTCGCGAGTGCCCGCCCGAGACGAAGACGGTAAGCCTTACAGTGATTTCATGATGCTCATTCCGGGGCTGAAAAAAGCGAATGAAGCGACGGTGGAAGGCTACCTGTTAAAAATTCGTGATAGCCTGCTCACGTTTGAAAGTGTCGTGGTGTATGTCGATTTGAATATACGCTTGAATCTGCTGTGGATCAGTATCAAACCGGTACCGGGAATAACCCGCCATATGGTAGAGGCAATACAACGCAATATTCCACATGCCAGGGTCGTGGCGGGTGATTTCAACCCTGACATCTTAAAAGACAGGCCGCTGTTTAGCGGCTGGTTAACCGGATTCAGGCAGCGGATGAAAAAAAATCTGCTGCTTATCAGTGCAAAAGTAAAACGCAATGTTGATGAGTGAATACAGTCTTAACTGATCAGTGCTCTGCACTGCTGAATCTGAAAACGCACCTGTTCGGGGGCGGTTCCTCCAGTAATATTACGCGCATTGACTGAGCCTTCCAGAGTTAGTACATCAAACACATCCTGTTCGATGCGAGCATCAAACTGCTGTAACTCCTGCAGACTGCACTCGGATAGATCTTTTCCATGCTGAATTCCGAAGGCAACGGCGGTGCCGACCACTTCATGCGCATCCCGGAACGCTAGCCCCTTTTTCACCAGATAATCGGCCAGATCGGTGGCCGTGGCAAACCCCTGCCGGGCGGACTGATACATCGCATCCTTGTTGACCTTAATATTGGGTACCATATCAGCGAAGGCACGCAGGCTGCCAAGTAAGGTGTCGAGGGTATCGAAGATGGGCTCCTTGTCTTCCTGATTGTCCTTGTTATAGGCGAGAGTCTGGGACTTCATCAACGTGAGAAGACAGATCAGATGACCATTCACACGACCGGTTTTGCCGCGCACCAGCTCGGGAACATCCGGATTTTTTTTCTGTGGCATGATCGATGATCCGGTGCAGTAGCGATCCGGCAATACAATGAAATTAAACTGGGCAGATGACCAGATCACCATTTCTTCGGCCATACGTGACAGGTGCGTCATGCAGATAGCCGCAGCGGCACAGAACTCAATCGCAAAATCACGGTCACTCACCGCATCCAGTGAATTTCTGGAAGGCGCACTGAATTCCAGCAGTTCGGCTGTGAACTGACGATCCAGCGGATAGGATGTTCCAGCCAGCGCAGCGGAGCCGAGCGGCAGGATGTTGATACGTCTGGCGCAGTCACTCAGGCGGTCATGGTCGCGCTCGATCATTTCAAACCAGGCCAGCAGATGATGGCCAAAGGTGATTGGCTGGGCGACCTGTAAATGGGTGAAGCCGGGCATGATGGTATCGGAATGGCTGCTCGCCAGATCCAGCAGGCCGTTTTGAAAATCGCGCATGCGTTGCTGACAATGCTTGATCTGTTCACGCAGATAAAGGCGTATGTCGGTGGCGATCTGATCGTTACGTGATCGACCGGTATGCAGTTTTTTACCGGCGTTTCCAATCAATTGAGTCAGGCGTGCCTCAATGTTCATGTGTACGTCTTCCAGCTTGACCGACCAGATAAACTGATGGTTCACGATTTCCTGCTCGATAGTGGATAAACCGGATTCGATGTCCTGCAGTTCCTGGGCCGTTAACACGCCTATTTTTGACAGCATTTTAGCGTGCGCACGGGAGCCCTGGATATCCACCAGGGCCAGCCGTTTATCAAAATTAATCGAGGCGGTAAAAGCTTCTACAAACGCATCGGTAGGTTCCTGGAAGCGGCCGCCCCACATGCGTGAATCTGTTTGTTTAGTCATCAATATATCCGGTTTAAAGTAATTGGTTCACTGTCGCTAATCCGCTCGGATTGACAGAATCGTGTATGCTTGCATTGACGGCTACCGTAAATCAAGGCGTTTATGACAAATAATAATTCCAATCCCGATCCAGCGCTGGCTAAGCACAGCTACCTGCCGGATTTTTGCCATGCGGACACAAATTTAATCCTGATACTGGTGCTGGAATTGATCGCAATTGTACTGGCGATTGCAAGTGCTTCCGCCGCTGGCAGCCTGACTATCCATCTCGCGTTAATGTCGCTGTATATCCAGTGGACCGGCCTGACCAGTGCCGGGCTGTTATGCTGGTTAGGCAGATCCGGTGTGCTTGACAGCACCTTCAAGGCAACCCTGTTGAGTGTACTGGTCGTGTTCATGCTGAGTGCCACCATGGCAGCGCTGGCCTATCAGATCAATGATCTGTTGAGGCTGGACCTGTTCAGGCAGCAGTCACTGCTGCTGGTGATCACTCAGCATGTATCGGTGAGTCTTATTTTATATGGACTGGCACTGCGTTATTTCTATGTGCAATATGCGGCCAAAGCGATGATCAAGGCGGAGTCGCATGCACGCTTACAGGCGCTGCAGGCGCGCATTCGGCCTCATTTTCTGTTTAACAGCTTAAATACGATTGCCAGCCTGACCTATGATGAACCGGAAAAGGCCGAGCATGCGATTGTCAGTCTGGCTGATCTGTTCCGGGCCAGTTTACGCTCTGAAACCCAGATCAGCCTGAGTGATGAAATCGAGTTGACGCGTGAGTATATAAACCTTGAGTCATTGCGACTGGGGGAGCGACTACAGGTTAACTGGGATGTACAGGCAGACACCGATGCATGGACACTACCCGCACTGACCCTGCAGCCGTTGGTGGAAAATGCAATCTATCACGGTATAGAGCCGTTGCAGCACGGCGGTGAAATCAACATAGTGATACAGCAGACAGCTGTGCTGCAGATTCAGATAAGCAATCCGATACTACAGAAGTCAACGACGCAGCACCGTCAGGGTAATCAGATGGCACTGGAAAATATCCGTGAGCGCCTGAGCCTGAGCTTCCAGGGGCGGGCAAAGATTTCACATCTGGTTGAAAATGGACTATATAAAGTAGAAATAAAAATTCCTGTCATCATAAATTAAGATAATCTTTAATTCACGAGTAACTACGGCCTCTATTATGAAAATACTCATTGCGGATGATGAAAAGCCGGCCAGAGATCGATTGAACCGTTTGCTGGCACCACTAACAGAATATCAGGTGATTGCAGAGGCGACCAATGGCAGTGAGGTTCTGCGCCTGACTGAGCAACTGGAGCCGGATATCATTCTGCTGGATATACGCATGCCGGTGATGAATGGGCTGGAGACGGCGCGTCATCTGTATGGCTGCAAAAACCCGCCTGCTATTATTTTTACCACCGCATTTTCAGATCATGCGCTGGAAGCGTTTGAAACCCATGCGGTGGATTATCTGTTGAAGCCGGTCAAGCTGGAGCGGTTGCGGGATTCGTTGGCATCGTGTGTACGTTTGAATCGGGCGCAAACCCGTGAGCGTCTGGACGCGGTCGGATTGCAGGATGTGAGAAAGCATATCTGCGCACGTGTACGGGGCAATCTGGTGTTGATTTCGCTGGACGATATCTTTTATTTCCATGCCGAACAGAAATACGTCACGGTACGCCATGCAGGCGGGGAAGTGTTGATCGAAGAACCACTGAAGGCTCTTGAACAGGAATTCGCTGAGCAGTTTGTGCGTATACATCGTAACGCCCTGGTCAGACTGGATAAGGTCGCGGGCATGAAAAATAATGTAGAAGGGCATCAGGTTTTTTTTACAGAAATTAATGACCGAATGGAAGTTAGCCGGCGTCATTTATCCTCGGTGCGGAAAATCCTCAAAAATCTCTAGGCAGTAGAGCGTTTTTTTTTGCCCAAAAAAGGCGCACTTGCCAGTTTCCGATTGTGCGGAGCTGACATATAATGCGGCGCATGAAAACATCACTCAAAACTTTAAGGATTGCCACCCGCAGCAGTCCACTCGCACTTTGGCAGGCCGAAGAAGTCAGTCGCCGTCTTAAAGCCCTGTATCCCGAGCTCGATATCAAGCTGGTTAAAATGAAAACCAAAGGAGACAAGATACTCGATGCGCCACTCGCCAAGGTCGGTGGCAAAGGGCTGTTCGTAAAGGAACTGGAGGCTGGTATGCTGGAAGGCAAAGCCGATATCGCGGTGCATTCGATGAAAGATGTACCGGTTGAGTTTCCGCAGGGGCTTGAGCTGACATTGATTATGCAGCGTGAAGACCCAAGAGATGCGTTCGTGTCAAATAAGTATACCAGTCTGTCAGCATTACCCGAGCATGCAGTGGTCGGAACATCGAGCTTACGTCGACAGACCCAGATCAGGGAAAAACATCCGGATATTAAACTGGACTGGCTGCGCGGGAATGTAAATACACGCCTGAAAAAGCTCGATGATGGCGAGTATGACGCGATTATTCTGGCGGCAGCCGGACTCAAGCGTCTCGGCTTCGAGTCCCGTATTCGAGCATTTCTGGAGCCGGAAGAAAGCCTGCCAGCGATTGGCCAGGGTGCCATCGGCATCGAAGCGCGCAGTGATGATGAAGCGGTCAGGCAATTGCTGGCACCGCTGGGTGATGCGGATACCACCTTACGGGTGGTCGCAGAACGCGCCATGAATGAAGCTCTGAACGGGGGATGTCAGGTGCCGATAGCTGGTTACGCGGTACTGGAAGGTGACCAGCTGTATCTGCGTGGTCTGGTCGGAGAACCGGATGGCAGTAAGGTGCTGCGTGCCGAAATTCGTGGACCGTCCACACAGGCCAGGGCACTGGGTATAACGCTGGCACAGGATCTATTGCGCCAGGGTGCAGGTGAGATTCTCGCAAAACTGCATGAGTAAACATCCGGCGCCAGTGGATGCTCGTGAGCAACATAAAACCTGTCTGGTGACGCGTCCCGCGCACCAGTCAGCTCAACTCAGTGAAATGCTGCAAACGGCAGGCTACAGCGTTATCAACTTCCCCACTATCGAGATTCAGGCCGCGCCGAAAAATACCCAATTAGAAGCTTTAACAGATCATCTTCAGTCCATCGATATCGCATTATTCGTCAGCCGTAATGCGGTTGATTATGCATTCCAGTATCTGGATGCCAAAGCGTTGCCGCAACGGCTGTTACTGGGCGTCATCGGTAAGGGCACCTGGCAGGCCTTGCAGCGTCACTCAGTCGCTTCAGCTATTATTCCGGCCGACAGCTATAACAGCGAGGGTCTGCTGGCTTCCGCAGCTCTGCAACAGATAAAGGGGCGACAGATTGTTATCTTTCGTGGACAGGAAGGGCGCAATCTATTGGGGGATACGCTGGTTGAGCGCGGTGCCAGAGTGGAGTATATAGAAGTTTATCAACGCGCGTTGCCGGACTACGCTGACGGATATTTCGCAGAATTAAGTGCCGGAGTCTTCCCCGATCTGGCGATATTCACCAGTGCTGAAGGCTTGATAAACTGCTTTCAATTACTGAATGAAGCAGAGGCGCAAAGTCTGCGCCAGATACCCTGGTTGTTGATCAGTGAAAGAATGCGTGAAACTGCCCGTCATCTGGGACATAATGCAGCTATAATTATCGCCAACAGTGCAAGTGACGAAGGAATATTTGACTCACTACAGGAGTGGCAGCAATCACAAAACTGAATCATCATTCATGAAACAGATACCTCAGAAAGAACAACAGAAGCCAGCCGAGTCAGTATCCACTGAGGCGGCATCCGGCGTAGAAAAAACGGCTAAAAAGCGTGGCTTTCTGCTACCCCTGGTATTGATACTTATCCTTATCGCTGGCCTTGCTGCTGGCGCCTATCAGGGCTGGATCTTGTTTAACCAGTATCAGCAGCAGAATCAGGCCCGGCTGGATGAACTGCAGTCTCAGCTGGCGCAACGTCCATCCAGCACTCAGGTTGAAACCAGTATCAACGGCCTACGCCGCTCTATTGATCAGAGCGCCAGCAGACTGCCTGCGCTGGAGCAGGGGCAGCGAGACTTAACCAAATCGGTGGAAAAACTGTTTGCGTTATATGCACGCGATAAAAATGGCTGGAAGTTGTCTGAAGTTGAATACCTGATGTCTGTTGCGCAGCATAAACTGATCCTGGAAGATGATTTTGAAGGGGCCGCCAGAACCTTGAATGCGGCGAGTGAACGCATTGCAGAACTGGCAGATCCCGGATTGTTACCGGTCAGAGTCAGGATCAACGAAGAAATCACCCAGCTGAAAACCCGTACTCGACCAGATCTGGTCGGTATGACTCTGACCCTGTCGCGTCTGGCTCGACAGATCGCTGGCCTGAAACCGGGATATCAACCAAAAGCCGAGGTAGCGAAAGCCTCAACGGCACCAGCCCCTGTCGCAACTCCCGCCAGCGCAGAACGTCCGCTGGATCAGAAGTTGATTGCATTTATGACCTCGCTGGTGACCATCAAGGGTGTACAGCCAAAAATAGAGGTAATGGAGCAGACCGTAATTACCGATGTGCGTGAACGCCTGCAGGAAAACCTGAAACTAACACGCTGGTCTGTGCTGGATCGTGATGCGGCTCAGTACCTGAAGTTGATGGAGCAGAATGTACAGCTGTTCAGTCAAAACTATGATCTGGAAAATGCGTCAAATGCCGATTTCTATCAGTCGTTGCAGCAATTGCAACAGTCGCCGATTCATCCCGATCTGCCGGATATTACCCAGTCGTTAAGACTCCTGAAGGAAATCCAGGCCAAACGCGAAGCGCCCGTACCCGCCACCCAAAATTCATCACCGGAGGCTAACAATGGTTAAGCTCTTTATCGGTCTGCTGATCATGGTTATCGCCGTGTTGCTGGGCGTGCTGTTTGTAAAAAATGATCCGGGGTTTGTGCTGATTCGGTATGGCGAGTTTTCACTGGAAACCAGTCTTGCGTTTGGCGTCGTTGCTGTCGCAGTGGCAGGGGTTGCACTGCAGCTGATGTTCCGCCTGCTACTGGCTCTCTGGCGGTTACCGAAAACACTGGCGCGGCAGGCTGAAAGACGCCGCATCGATAAAAGTCGTAAGCTATTAAATATCGGTCTTATCGATCTGGCAGAAGGACGTTTTGAGCAGTCGGAAGCGAAACTGTTAAAGCTGATTGAGCATGCGGAAAATCCCTTACTCAACTACCTGGCCGCTGCCCGAGCGGCACAGAACCTGAGTAAGTATGATCAGCGCGATAACTATCTGAAGGCTGCCCACGAAGTCAAGCCGGAGGCCGAAATTGCGATCGGTGTAACCCAGGCAGAGCTGCAGCTGTCTTCTAATCAGACAGAAAGAGCGCTGGCAACCCTGACTCATCTGCGTAGCCTTGCTCCGAGGCATGATTATGTCGTGAAACTACTCGCAAAAGTCTATTTTCAGATTGAAGAATGGGCTTTATTATGTGATTTACTGCCTGAAGTTCGTAAAAAGAAACTGTTTAAGGAAGAGCAGTTGCAGCAGATGGAAACAAAGGTTTTTAGTGGTTGTCTGAGTGCTGCGGCCATCAAGGAAGGCGAGTCACTGGAAAAGACCTGGAATAAAATACCCAAAAACTATCAGGCCAACGCGACCCTGATATTGCATTACATCCGCTTGTTGAGTCAGCACAGAAAAGATAACAGACGTAGTGAACAGTTGCTGGTCAAGGCGATTGATCAGCAGTGGGACAATCGTCTGATTGCCTGTTACGGAAAGCTGGAGCTGGAAGATAGTGCCGCACAGCTGGTGACAGCCGAAAAGTGGTTGCAGGATTATGGATCGAGTGATGTGTTACTGCTGGCACTTGGCCGCATCTGTATCCGTCTTAAGCTGTGGGGTAAGGCGCAGAGTTATCTGGAGGCGAGTATTGGGGTCAGGCCAGGGACTGAAAGCTGCCTTGAGCTGGCCAGGCTGCTAAATAGTAAAGAGTTAAACGAAGCCAAGGAAGCCTGCAAATTTTACCGTCAGGGACTGGAGCTATGCCAGACAGATACAGACAAAGGTGCTTAACCCACACTACACACTGGCGAATTATCCCTAAATTAATCACTGCCATTGATCGCGCATTGTCGGTTAAGCTCCTACAATGCATAAAAATCTTAAAAAGACTCTCACTGAGCTGGTTTTCGATAACCGCTTCACCCATTGTTTACCCGCCGATCCGCTACTGACTAACCGACGCCGACAGGTCAAAAACGCCTGTTTTTCATGGGTTGATCCTGCCGATTCAAGTAATCCCGAATTGATTGCCCTGTCGCATGAAATGCTGAATGCGCTTGATCTAGATCCCGAGACACTCGATTCTCAGCACTTTCTGCAGGTGTTTGCGGGTAACCAGTTGTTACCGGGTATGCAACCCTACGCGATGTGTTACGGCGGACATCAGTTCGGGCACTGGGCCGGTCAGCTGGGTGATGGACGCGCGATTATCCTCGGCGACGTGATCAATAATGAACGCCAACGCTGGAGCCTGCAGCTCAAGGGTGCCGGTCCAACTCCATACTCCAGAACCGCGGATGGCTATGCGGTACTGCGTTCCTCGATCAGGGAATTCCTCTGCAGCGAAGCGATGTTTCACCTGGGAGTACCGACCACACGAGCCTTAAGCCTGGTACTGTCCGGTGAAAAAGTGGTCAGGGATATGTTTTATGACGGGCATCCAGAATACGAGCCGGCGGCGATCGTGTGTAGAGTTGCTCCCAGCTTTACCCGCTTTGGAAACTTTCAGATTCTGACCGCTCAGAATGATATTGAAAATCTGACCCGACTGGTCGACTACACTATCCAAACCGACTACCCGCATCTGGGTCCACCCGATAAACAGGTGTATCTCGAATGGTTTAGGGAAATCTGCACGCGGACTGCCGACATGGTCGTGCACTGGATGCGGGTTGGGTTTGTGCATGGGGTGATGAATACCGACAATATGTCGATTCTGGGGCTGACTATTGACTATGGCCCCTATGGCTGGCTGGAAAACTATGATCCGGACTGGACCCCGAATACCACCGACGCGAATGGGCGCAGATACCGTTTCTCTAATCAGTCACAGATTGCACAGTGGAATTTACTGCAGTTGGCCGAAGCTATCTATCCGCTGATCAACGAAACCACGCCGCTGGAGCTGGCTTTGCAGCATTACAATAATTATTACCAGCAGCAATGGCAGGCGATGATGGCTACCAAGCTCGGTTTTGCGCACAGTTCAAGCGAGATCGAAATGTTAGCCAAAGGTTTGCTCAAGTTGCTGGAAAGTATCGAAACCGATATGACTCTGTTTTACAGGGCGCTGGCATCCTTCGACTTACCTGAAACGGATTTTGAAGATAATGAATTGCTGCAGTCGATCTTTGCTAAAGTCTGGTATCAGCCTGAACAAGTGGATGCCAGTTATCTTGATCAGTTGAAAGCATGGCTTATTCAGTACCGCAAGATCTGCACCTCATTGGCTCTCAGTGAGGCTGACAGAGTCCAACAGATGAATAGTGTAAACCCAAAGTATGTACTCAGAAATTATCTGGCGCAGCAGGCTATAGATAAAGCGGGTCAGGGTGATTATACAATGGTGCAGGAATTGCTGGAGGTACTCAGAAGGCCCTACGATGAACAGCCGGAGAAAGAAATATTTGCCGCAAAAAGACCGGAATGGGCACGTCATCGTGCAGGATGTTCGATGCTTTCCTGTAGTTCCTGAAAAAGCGAAATTTTTATTGGCTGCTGCGTGACATTATCACATTCTAATATAATGAATTACTGTATATTGCGCTCATTGTTAAACTTTGAATGAGACCAAAAAAATGAAAAAATCAGTAAGTTCACTCCTCGTTGCTTCCGCTTTAGCTATTTCCAGTCAGGCCGCTATAGCTTCTGGCTGGGAATTTTTTCCAGTACAGAATGATGACTACCAGTTCGCTCCTCAGCTGTCCGTTGTTGGCGGAAGCATGAAACCAGCAGATGGTGATAGCGGTTCCATCAGCGGTATCGAACTGGCGATTAACTGTCCACTGCTAAAGGCACCGAATGGCGTGATCCGTCAGCAGATCAGTATTACCAACTACGATGAAAGCGGCGTTGAAATTCAGTCGTTTGAATTAAACCCGCATTATCAGATCGAAGTTGCACCTGATGTAGCCTTCGGTTTTGGCCCGGGATTTGGTTATCTGACCGCCGATGCTGCTGGTCTGGATGACAGTGCTATCACGCTGCAGGCTGGAGCTACTCTAAGCTACACCATGGGCCAGGTTGTAATTGGTGCCGAAGCACGTTATCAGCTGGCGGTTAGTGATATCAAAACAACGACTGGTGCCGAGGTTGATCTGGATAACACCCGATTTATGGTTAAACTGGGTTACCGATTCTAACTTGAAGTAAAATATTGGTAAACAAAACGGCCCCGCAGCAGTGCGGGGCCGTTTTTATTTGGATCGGGTTGATTGGCGCTAAAGCAGGCCACGCTCGGAAAAGCATACCACTTCATCACCGATAATCAGATGGTCGAGCACGCGTATATCGACCAGTTCGAGAGCCTGGGTCAGGCGTCTGGTGATCTGGATATCGGACTGACTGGGTTCAGCCACACCAGACGGGTGATTATGCGCCAGTATCACGGCGGCGGCGTTATCTGCCAGTGCCTGTTTCACCACTTCGCGCGGATACACGCTGGCACTACTGATGCTGCCACGAAACAGTTCCCGGTAGATAATCACCCGATGCTTGTTATCCAGCATCAGACAGGCGAACACTTCCTGTTCATAATCGCGCATCAGGGAATGCAGGTAATGACGCGTCTGTTCGGGGCTATTAATCGAAACTTCCCGCTGCAGGGCTTCGCCAAGATGGCGTCGGGCCATTTCCAGTACCGCCTGTAACTGCGCGTACTTGGCAGGACCGAGGCCCTTGTAACTGCAGAAGTCGGATTTACTGCTGGTAAGTAGAGATCTTAATGAGCCAAAGTTGCTGAGTAAATCGCGTGCCAGATCGACAGCGGTTTTCCCCCTGATGCCGGTGCGTAAAAAGATGGCAAGCAATTCCGGGTCGGACAGGTTGCTGGCACCTTTCAGTAACAGTTTTTCGCGCGGTCTTTCCGCGATTGGCCAGTGCGTGATTGGCATAACATTCCCTTGTTTTTTATTCCTGAAGAACCTGTAAAATAGAGCAAATGACGGACTTGCACAATAAAAAAATTCTTCTCGGTATCAGCGGTGGCATTGCTGCCTACAAAGCTGCCGAGTTTAGCCGACTGCTGATCAAGCAGGGTGCCACAGTGCGCGTCGTAATGACGGCAGCGGCGCAGGAGTTTATCCGTCCACTGACCTTTCAGGCACTGACCGGCAACCGGGTGTACTCCGAGTTGTTTGAGGCCGATGCACAAAATGCGATGGATCATATCGATCTGGCGCGCTGGGCCGATCTGCTGGTGATCGCCCCCGCCAGTGCGAATACCATCGCCAAACTGGCAGATGGTTACGCGGATAATCTCTTGCTGACCATTGCGCTAGCAACCCAGAGCAGGATTGCACTGGCTCCGGCCATGAACCAGCAGATGTATCAAAACCCGGCGAGTGCCGATAATCTGGCACGATTGCGTGATCGTGGCATACAGCTATGGGGGCCGGATGAAGGCCTGCAGGCCTGTGGCGAAACCGGGCCGGGCAGAATGCTGGAGCCTGCCGTTCTGCTTTCCCATGTACAGAGGCTTTTTCAGCCTGGCCGTCTGACTGGTTGCAGGATCATGATTACCGCCGGGCCAACCCGTGAAGCGATCGATCCGGTGCGTTATATTTCAAATCGAAGTTCCGGCAAGATGGGCTATGCACTGGCACAGGCGGCGCTGGATGCTGGTGCCGCAGTCACCCTGGTCACGGGTCCGGTATGCCTGCAACCACCCGCTGGGTTGCGCGTTTTAAAATGCCAGAGTGCGGAAGAAATGTACCAGCAGGTCATGTCCACGATCGGCGAGCAGGATATATTTATTGCCAGTGCTGCGGTCGCCGATTACCGGGTAGACACGATCGCCAGCGAAAAGATAAAAAAATCGGCTCCACAGATGCAGTTAACACTGACTAAAAATAAGGACATTCTGGCCGCGGTTGCGGCACTCGAGAGGAAACCCTTCTGTGTCGGATTTGCGGCTGAAACCAGTGATCTGGAGCAGTATGCGCTGTCCAAGCTGGAAAAAAAGAAGCTCGATATGGTGGCCGCTAATCGGGTGGATGATCCGCAATCCGGCTTCGATGTCGACATCAATGCGTTAACGGTATTCTGGACCGATGGCTCGCAGCAGTTGCCGCGCCAGAGTAAGACGCAACTGGCGATAGCACTGCTTGAGCTCATCGCGCAACGCTATCAGCGCATTCATCAACCCTGACTGAAACCTGTTAAGCAATGAAAAAAATCCAGCTCAAAATACTAGATCCACGGGTGGGAAGTGAGTTCCCGCTGCCGCAATACGCCACCGATGGTTCTGCCGGGCTTGATCTACGGGCCTGTATCGATGCGGAAATCTGTCTTCAGCCGGGACAGACCGAATTAATCCCCACCGGGCTGGCGATTCATATCGCCGATCCGGCACTGGCCGCGGTAATATTGCCGCGTTCCGGGCTGGGGCATAAGCACGGCATTGTATTAGGTAATCTGGTGGGCCTGATCGATTCGGATTATCAGGGGCAGCTGTTCATTTCAACCTGGAATCGCGGACAGCAGGCGTTTTCGCTGAAACCGGGCGAACGCCTGGCGCAGCTGGTTTTTGTACCGGTGGTGCAGGCTGATTTTGAACTGGTTGAAGAGTTTGATCAAAGTGATAGAGGAGAGGGTGGTTTCGGCCATTCAGGAACACATTAAAGGTAAAAATTATGACTGATAAATTAGGTAATGTAGCGGATATTCTGATAGAGGCTTTGCCCTATATCCAGCGTCTGGATAACAAGACCGTGGTGATTAAGTACGGCGGTAATGCGATGGTTGACGAAGAGCTGAAAAGCAGCTTTGCGCAGGATATAGTGTTGCTCAAGCAGGTCGGGGTAAACCCGGTCATCGTGCATGGCGGTGGTCCGCAAATCGGGAATTTGCTGAAAAAAATTGGCAAGGAAAGTATTTTTGTGGAAGGCATGCGGGTGACCGATCAGGAAACCATGGACGTGGTGCAGATGGTACTCGGCGGGCTGGTCAACAAGGAGATTGTGTCGCTGATCAACTCACATGGCGGACGCGCAGTGGGCCTGACCGGTAAGGATGGCGGGCTGATCAATGCACGTCGACTGGAGCTGTCCTCGAATAAAAACAAACAGGCTTCCGAGATCATCGATCTGGGACATGTTGGTGAAGTCGACAGTATCGATCCGTCGGTGGTGAAAATGCTCGATAGTGGTGATTTTATTCCGGTTATAGCGCCTATAGGGGTTGGCAAGGACGGTGCATCCTATAACATCAATGCTGATCTGGTGGCGGGTAAAATGGCTGCCGTGCTGGGTGCGGAAAAGCTCCTGTTGCTGACTAATACCTCCGGTGTACTGGATACAGATGGCAAGCTGTTAACCGGATTGAATGCACAGATGACCGAGCAGCTGATCGCCGAAGGTGTTATCTATGGTGGCATGTTACCGAAGGTGAACTGTGCGCTGGATGCAGTGAAATCCGGGGTTAAAACCAGTCATATCATCGATGGTAGAGTAAAGCACTCGGTGTTACTGGAGCTGTTGACCAACCGCGGTGTTGGTACCCTGATTCGGGGTTAAAGAGGTGTCGAGGCAGGGGTTCTAATCACCTGCCTCAGCCTTCTCCTTCTGTAACTGTTTCAGTTCGCGATAACGTATCAGGTCGGTTACATACTGCTGTTTGACTTTTTCGCGCTCATCCATTTTTAACGAAAGATGTTGCTGTTTGGACAGCACCTTGTCCGTATGGTATTCAATTTTCTGTGCCTGCCCGCCAGCTATAACTTTGCCTTTATCGGTAAAGCGCTGTTTTGCAATTCTTTCTTCGGTTTCCAGTTTTTCCATCTCGGACTCAATATTTTTATGTAGCAGGTTGATCACCGAGTCGATAACCGCCAGTCGTTCATCCTGGGCTTCGAGTATTTCTTCTTCATTGGTGAAGGTCATCAGTAATACATTGTCATGATGTTCCTGTAACGCGGCCTCTCTGGCTTCTGTTTCGGCTTTTAGCTTCATTTCCCGATCCAGACGTTGCTGCTCATTGCGTTCACGCTGAATTTCTTCGCGCGATTTTGCGGCTTCCTGAGTAATCAGTATGCGGCCATCCGGGGCAATTTTCTGAAACCGTTTGCTCGACTGTTGCGTAGGCAGGGTATCGCTATAGCGAATCTGGCCATCTTCCTCGACCCATTTATACAGTGGTGCAGCATACAGTGCAGCAGCAAACCACTGACCCAGCAACACCGCGCCAGTAAACGCTATGGCGGAGGTTAAAGCGGTTGGAAAGGGCTTGTTTCGATACATGGGTAAGGGGTTATTCCTGTAGAAATATTGTGATCAGCCTGTAGCAGTATCCAGCGATTTGGTGATCGACGCAATCAGCATAATTATTATTTCATACTCCAGTCGATAAAACGAGGTCATAAAAAAATGGAAAAGGCTAATGTATTGATAAATCGAAGGTTACAGGGCCTGAAACAGATTGTATATAGTCACCTCTGGTGTTGCTGAGCAGGGCGGCAACTCCCAGGTTCTGCAGATTCCAGTCGGTGTTGACGGGGATAACATGCCGCAGTTCGGGAGCCGCAGCCAACAACGGGCTGAGGTATCTTACGACACGCTGATGCTGCAGTTGTCGACCGCCATTTTCACCCCTTTTGATAGCGCTGGTCAGATCGTTTTCAAACACCACGAAGCGTATCTGGTAGTCGGATAGAGTCACTATCTGAGAGTTAAGTTGCAACTCAAACTGCTGTGCTGTCGGCGTCACCGTTAGTTCGAGCCGGGCAGGCGAGTGTTCGCGATTGCTGCTTTGTATCAGTTGCACAACATGCTGGGTGCCGCGTGCTTCTTTGCCATCGACAAAAAATTCCGGGGTATAGATAGTGCGCTGCTGGTTGTTGCGGGCCAGTTTGCGTTGCCGGGCCGTATAGGCGGGGTCACCAAAACGATCCTTCCAGCCAATGTAGTCCCAGTAATCAACATGAAATTCCAGCACCAGTGTATCGAGCTCATGCTGCGGAGTTTCAATCAGTTGCTGTAACCATGTTTCGGCGGGCGGGCAACTGCTGCAGCCTTCTGAGGTGTACAGCTCAACCAGTGCGCTGCGCTTGAGTGAGCTGTTCAGAGTGATTGAATGTTCTGCCAGTAGCGAGCCGCTAGCCATACTCAGAATCACGCTGACTAGTGCAGGTAACGCTAATGATTGCATAGAGCTGTTTAACAAAGGCATACAGACTAAGACAGAAGCTATAGCGGTAGGTTCCGGCTCCAGGTCCGTCGTTCGACTCAGGCGGTACCGTATTGTTGACGATATCGCTGTACCGCCTGCAGCTGACTGGAATCACCTTTCGACTCGAGATAGCTCATGATATCGGCCAGCTGGATGATCGGAATCACACGCATGCCGAGCTGCTCCAGTTCTTCGATGGCGGACTGTTGGCCCTGGCCTTTTTCCTGCCGATCGAGAGCGATAGTGACGGCCACGACTCTGGCCCCTAAAGATTGTATCAGCTGCATCGACTGGCGAATGGCAGTGCCTGCGGTTATCACGTCATCGATGATCAGGATGTCGCCCTTGATTTCAGCACCGACGATCTGACCGCCTTCACCGTGATCCTTTTTTTCCTTGCGGTCGAAGGCATACGGTTTGTTCAGATTAAACTTTCGGTACAGGCTACTGACCGTAATCGCCGCCAGTGGAATGCCCTTGTAGGCGGGGCCAAACAGCACATCAAAATCGAGTTTAGAATGAGTGATGGCCTGGGCATAGAAATCGCCCAGTGCATCCATGTCCTGACCGGTGTTGAGCAGCCCGGCATTGAAGAAATAGGGACTGACACGACCCGATTTGAGGGTGAGTTCACCGAATTTTAAAACCCCACGCTGGATACAGAAATCGAGAAATTGTTGCTGAAATTTGAGCATAGAGCACCTGTCGTTTTATGAACTCATGTATGATACCCGATCATTTGAGAACAGGCCGAAATTTGTCGCTGTTTTCGTTTTAAATCCGGTTTCAGGTCTACCGTCTGATGCAATCAAACCAATGAAAGTTATTTCGATCAATACCAACGGCATACGCTCTGCTGCGCGTAAGGGTTTCTTCGAATGGTTGCTGGGGCAGGATGCCGATATCATCTGCATTCAGGAAACCAAGGCGCAATTCCATCAGTTGGAAGACGAACTGTTTCATCCGCCCGGCTATTTTAATGCCTACTACGATGCCCAGAAAAAGGGCTATAGCGGAACCGCGATCTACTCCCGCCGCGAGCCGCTGGAAGTGATACGCGGTTTTGGCGACAGTGAGTTTGATAACGAGGGACGCTATCTGGAATTCCGCTATAAAAACATTTCCTTCGTTTCCCTGTACGCACCTTCCGGCTCTTCGGGAGAGCATCGTCAGGCATCCAAGGATCGTTTTCTGCATAGCTTCAGGCTGCATCTGCAATCGCTCAAGCGTAAACGCCGGGAGTTTATCATCAGTGGCGACTGGAATATTGCGCACCGTGAAATCGATCTGAAAAACTGGCGCCCGAATCAGAAGAACTCGGGTTTTCTGCCGCATGAGCGGGCATGGTTAACAGACCTGTTCGAGCGCGTCGGTTATGTCGATGCTTTCCGCATCGTGGATCAGCGCGCCGAGCAATACACCTGGTGGTCGAATCGCGGCCAGGCCTGGGATAAGAATGTCGGCTGGCGCCTCGACTACCAGCTGGTGACACCACGCCTGCAGGCAGCGGTTCAGTCTGCCGAAATCTATAAAGCGCAGCGCTTTTCTGATCATGCCCCGCTGATCATGCAGTATGACTATGAGATTGACTGAGTGCAGGATATAGGACACAGGGCATGAAGAAGCTGATCAGCCAGCATAACTGGGCGCAGTCGTTCCAGGTTTATAAAAACCGCAAGGTGGTTTCGATGCTGTTTCTGGGGTTCTCTGCCGGGTTGCCGATACTGCTGGTGTTTGGAACCCTGTCGGCCTGGCTGCGCGTGGAAGGCGTGGATAAAACCACGATAGGTTTTGTGAGCTGGGTTGCGCTGGCCTATGGCTTCAAGTTTATCTGGTCACCACTGGTTGATCGCCTGGCGTTGCCGTGGTTGGGAAAATGGCTGGGACAGCGCAGAAGCTGGATGCTGCTGGCACAGATCGGGGTTATCTATGGCTTGATCAGTATGGCCTTGAGTGATCCGGTTAGCGGGTTACAGGCGGTCATCGTGTTTGCGATAGTGACCGCATTTTCATCCGCGACTCAGGATATCAGTATCGACGCCTGGCGTATCGAGGCCATCGGTGACGACTTTCAGGGTGCGATGGCGGGTGCCTACCAGCTCGGTTATCGCCTTGGAATGATCCTGGCTGGCGGCGGAGCTTTCAGTCTCGCGCACTTCTATGGCTGGCCCACCGCCTACCTGTGGATGGCTTTTTTTATGTTGAGTGGGGTGATCACGGTATTACTGATCGAAGAGCCGGATCATTCGGAGCGCTTAAAAAATATACAGCTGGAACAGCAGATGTTCGAGCAGTTAAACCTGCTGCAGGGCTGTCCCTCAGCGCTTGTGCGATTTCAGCAGTGGGTGGTGGCTGCGGTGATCAGCCCGTTTGCCGAATTCTTTGCCCGGAATGGCCTGTTTGCAGTCGTGATCCTTGGCTTTATCATGGTGTTCCGCATCAGTGATATTACGCTCGGGGTGATGGCTAATCCGTTTTATATCGATATGGGCTATAGCGAACTGGATATAGGTCTGGTGACCAAAACGGTAGGCCCGTTCGTGACCATCGGCGGAGCGCTGCTGGGCGGGGTGCTGGTGATGCATTACGGTCGCATGCGGATGCTGATGACGGGTGCGATTCTGGTGGTGATCACCAATCTGCTGTTCGCCTGGCTGGCTACGCAGGATGCCGAATTAATCTGGCTAATCCTGGTGGTGGGTGCCGATAATCTGGCTGCGGGTATTGCCACGACGACCTTTATTGCCTATCTATCGGCCTTAACCAATAAGGCTTATACCGCCACCCAGTATGCTCTGTTTAGTTCGATCATGCTGTTACTGGCCAAGTTCGTGGCCGGCTTTTCCGGTCTGATTGTCGATGCCAGCAGCTATCCGATATTCTTCGCTTATGCCGCCGCATTGGGGGTTCCTTCGATCGGATTCATTCTGGTTTTGATGCGCCATGAAAACCTGCGCAAGGCGGAAAACTCTGCCCAGTAATAGCGACTGCGGGTATACTATTTTTATCGACCGCTTATTTATACAGAGTAAGTATTGTGAACACAGAAAATGAAAAAAAATCCCCGCCCGTCGTGCTCTGCTTTTCCGGGCATGATGCCACCGGAGGCGCCGGCATTGCAGCGGATATCGAAGCGATTGCGAGTCAGGGTTGTCATCCCTGCACAGTGGTAACCTGCCTGACGGTTCAGGACAGCATCGATGTATACAGCCTGGTGCCAATCGATGGAGATATCGTGATTCAGTCGGCACGCGCGGTGCTGGAGGATATACCGGTCGCCGCCTTTAAGCTGGGGCTGTTGGGTAGTGTCGAAATCGTCGAAGCGGTGCATTCCATCCTTTACGATTATCAGGATACCCCGGTGATTTTTGATCCGGTACTGGCCAGTGGAGCCGGAAGCAAACTGGCCAATAGCGAAGTGATCGATGCGATTCGAACGCTGCTGCTGCCAATCACCAATGTATTGACACCGAATGTACCGGAAGCCGCCGCACTGGTACCGCAAGCCGATACCACGGCGGCGATGGCGAGCGGACTGATGGATTATGGATGCGATCATGTATTGCTAACCGGAACCCACAGCGATACTCAGCAGGTGGTCAATCGCCTGTTCCATAATCATCGGGAAATCGACAGCTACGAATGGCCACGCCTGCCGCAGGTATTTCATGGCAGCGGCTGTACCCTGGCGGCAACCCTGTCGGCATTGATGGCACTGGGTCTGGATCCGCTATCGGCCGCGCGCGAAGCACAGAATTTTACCTGGCAAAGCCTGAAGCATGCACGACGTGTCGGTATGGGGCAGTTGATGCCGAATCGACTGTTCTGGGCCGATCAGGAATGACGCACACCCTGGTCGGTTTATACGGTATCACCGATCCGATTTTGTTGCCCGACACTCAGACGTTGATCAACGCGGTAGAAGCCGCCCTGCAGGGTGGCATGCGGGTGCTACAGTATCGCGCCAAAAACCTGGATCAAGCCACCCGACTGCAACAGGCAACCGCTTTACAGGTTTTATGTCAGCGTCATCAGGCGCTGTTTATCATCAATGACGATGTCGCTCTGGCACAGGCGGTATCGGCAGATGGTGTGCATCTGGGACGTGAAGATATGGATATAGCGGCGGCACGTGAACAGCTGGGGAAACAGGCCATTATCGGCTGCTCCTGCTACGACCGGCTCGATCTTGCGCTATCAGCTGAGCAGCAGGGTGCTGACTACGTCGCTTTTGGACGCTTCTTCCCTTCCAGCACCAAACCTCAGGCCAGTCCAGCCGATCCTGATTTACTGATAACGGCCAGGCAGCAGTTACAACTTCCCATCTGTGCGATTGGCGGCATAACGGCGCAAAATGCTGCTCAGCTGCTAGAACGTGGCGCTGACATGATCGCAGTGATCCATGAACTGTTCGCAGCGCAGGATGTATACCGGCAGGCAAAGCAGTTCAGTCAGTTGATTTAACGCAATAACTCGGCAGGTAGTTTCACGCAGGAATCGAAAGTAGCGGCAATCTTACAGAACTCAACTACAAATAGAATTACCTGACGCATTTTGAGCTGTTTTCTGGCGGCTTAAAAAAAATCAGCTATTTAAGCCGCGCAGGGTTTTGCGTGGACAGAAGAGATCAGTAGCAGAAATAAAAAACGGTAAACGATACCTGCTACGCGGTTTAACCATTGCAGACAAATATCTTTGCTGTATAACCATACATTAATTATGGATAAACTGTGTCTGATTGTATCTCAACTTTAAGCTTCGCAGGGTCATCATCGCTATTCGAGGCGCGGTGCTGCAATGGCTATTAAAACCCTGCTGATCGTTGATGATGAGCCGACCAACCTGTCTGTTTTAAGCCGTATATTATCTCCACAGTTTAAGGTGCTGGCGGCCCTATCCGGTGCCAGGGCGCTACAGATCGCGATCGCCCATCCAACTCCTGATTTAATACTGCTGGATGTGATGATGCCGGAAATGGATGGTTATCAGGTTCTGTTTTCACTAAAGCAGAATCCGCTGACCGCAGACATCCCGGTCATCTTTGTGACTGCGATGGATTCGTCTCCCGATGAAAAGAAGGGCTTTGAGCTGGGTGCGGTTGACTATATCACCAAACCGGTTCGGCCGGATGTGCTGATAGAGCGGGTTAAGTCACATCTGATGCTTAAGCAGGCGCGTGATTTTATGCACGATAAGAATGAGTTTCTGGAAGCAGAGATCAAACGTCGCATGGAAGAAAATCTTTTGATACAGAATGTGACGATCCGGGCACTGGCACATCTGGCTGAAACGCGCGATCCGGAAACCGGTGATCATATTCTGCGCACTCAGTCTTACGTTGAGGTATTAGCCAGCAATCTGCAGCAACATCCGCGCTTCAAAGATATTTTAACCACCCAGTATATCGATCTGGTGACCCGCTCCGCTCCGTTACACGATATCGGTAAGGTCGGTATACCAGACAGTATTCTGCTTAAGCCTGGAGCGCTGAGCGATGACGAGTGGGTCATCATGCGCTCCCACTCCGGTATCGGGGCCAAAGCGATGGAGCTGTCGGAGAAAGACCTGAAGCAGCCGGTCGAGTTTCTACGGTTAGCGAAAGAAATTGCACACTGGCACCATGAGCGCTGGGACGGCAAGGGCTATCCTGATGGCCAGAGTGGTGAGCAGATACCCGTTTCGGCACGCCTGATGGCGCTGGCGGATGTGTTTGATGCGCTGATCACGCCACGCGTGTATAAAAAAGCGATACCGTTTGGGCAGGCCAGAGACATTATCATGCAGGAAAAAGGCAAACAGTTTGACCCGGATATTACCGACGCTTTTATGCAGAGTTATCAGAAGTTTGTAGCAATCGCGCACCGCTATCAGGTGGAAGCCGTGAGCCTGCAGACAGAAGCTTGATGCCATGGGTAGCAGTATTTTGAGTGCAGATAAGTGGAGTCGAAAAAAACGCGTAGTGGTCTCGGTATTAACCTTGGCTGTTATCAGTACGTGGTTGTTGTATGGATATGTGAAGTCATCATCTGCTGCACCGATCCGAGTTGGTGTTTTGCATTCCCTGAGCGGTACCATGGCGATCAGCGAAACGGCCGTTGTCGATGCAACACTGCTGGCAAAACGCTCACTCAAGAAAATCAATCTGCTGAATCGAATCGAGTGGGTGAAAGATGGTGAAGAGGCGCTCGACTTTCTGTTTCATCGGGGGGTTCATGCGCATGAAAAGTCTGATCAACCCAAGGTCGTATTACTCGATTTACGTCTGCCCAAGGTCGATGGCATCGAGGTTTTAAAGGCGATCCGGGCAGAACCGGCCATGCGTTCTATGCCGGTGGTGATCCTGACATCTTCCAAAGAAAATAAAGATATGCTGGCCGCCTATGATCTGGGAGTGAACAGCTATGTGCCCAAACCGATTGCGTTTGATAAGTTTTCCAAAACCGTGGCTGATCTAGGACTGTTCTGGGTGCTGGTCAATCAGGTACCGAACACATAGGAATTTAATATGGTGACTACTCCTCTACGTATACTGTTCCTGGAAGATAATCCGAACGATGTTGCACTGTGTCAGCGGATTTTACACAAGTCAGAGCTCAACTTTGAGTCGCTGCGGGTGGAAACCGAGGAGGCCTATAAGCTGGCACTGGATGAGTTTAATCCGGATTTGATACTGGCCGATTACAACCTGCCAAATTACGATGGACTGAAGGCACTTAGCTATTTACGTAGCCAGCATCTGGAATTGCCATTTATTTTCTTGACCGGGGCAATGGGTGAAGATCGTGCGGTCGAAAGCCTGCATCAGGGAGCAGATGATTATATTCTAAAGGATCGCCCCGGCCGACTGCCTGAGGCTATACATCGCGCACTGGAGTACAGGCAGCAGCAGACTCAACTGAAGCAGGAAAAGAAGTTAAGACGGCAGCAGGAACAGATTTTTCGTGCCGCGTTAAACAGCGTGCGTGATGCGTTTATTGTATCCGATGATGAAGGCTATATTCTGGAGTGGAATCCAGCCGCTGAATCGATGTTTGGGTATACCCGAGAACAGGTGATCGGCAAAGATTTGCATGCCCTGCTGGCACCACAACGCTATCACGCAAAGGCGTATAAAGGGATGCAACGCTTCAGGGCGAATGGTGAAGGCTCGATCATCGGACAAACCCGCGAACTCATGGCCTTGCGCCAGGATGGCAGTGAGTTCCAGATAGAGATTTCGTTTTCCCGTATCAAGGTGGGGGATAATCATCTGGCCGTAGGGCAGGTCAGGGATATCACCGAGAAAAAAGAGTATCTGGCTAAAATTGAGCATCTGGCACTGTACGATTCGCTCACCGATCTACCCAATCGCCAGCTTTTTATCAATCGTTTACACCATGAAATGGCACAGTTAGCGCGGAGCGGTCAGGGTCTGGGTCTGTTGTTTATCGATATCGATGGTTTCAAGGAGATTAACGATGTGTATGGGCATGAAACGGGAGATGTGATGTTGAAAGAACTGGCTGATCGGATGAAGCGAACCATGCGTGAGGGCGATACTATTTCACGTTTAGGGGGCGATGAGTTTGTCGCAATACTGCTGAATGTGTCTGATGAAACCGAATCGCAGTCAATACTACTGCGCCTGCTCAAGGTTTGTGCGTTACCGGTGGTGATCGAACAGCAGCCACTCCAGGTCTCTGCCAGCATAGGGGTTACCTTTTATCCGCAGCGCGAGGAAGTGAGCGCCGAAAGAATATTAAATCAGGCTGATAGCGCGATGTATCTGGCCAAACAGGCGGGCGGAGGCAGGTACTGCATCCACAAGTGAAAACGAAAACCTGAAACCAGCGTTGAGATGAAAAAAAATTTCGCATTCTATTACTCGAAGACAGTCAAACGGATGCTGAGCTGAATCAGCGCGTGCTACGCAAATCCGGTCTGGAATTTGAATCGCAACGGGTTGAAACCGAACAGGACTTCATCCGGGCTCTGGACCAGTTTAATCCCGATCTGGTACTGGCGGATTATAACCTGCTCAACTATGACGGTCTTAAAGCCTTGCGCGAGTTACGCAAACGTAACCCTCTTTTACCGTTTATGTTTGTATCCGGTGCAATGGGTGAAGAGCGTGTAGTAGATAGCCTGTTACAGGGTGCGGATGATTACATTATCAAGGATCGGCTGTCGCGCCTGCCTTCTGCGGTTAGACGTGTGTTGGATGAAGTCGAGCGCAAGCGCACTCTAAAGCTCGCACAGCAGGCCCTGCTTGATAGTCAGGAAAAATACAAGGCACTCTACGATAACGCACCTGTGGCCTATCAATCGCTGAATGAGCAGGGCGAGCTGATCGACATCAATCCGGCCTGGCTGAGTTTGCTGGGTTATCAACGCGACGAAGTCATCGGTAAGAGTCTGGGTGAATTTCTTCATCCGGATTCTATTGGGTACTTTAAAACCAGATTTCCCCAGTTTAAGCAGGAAGGGGTGATCAGTAATGTGCAGTTCCAGATCCGGCATAAACATGGACATTATCTGGACATCGAGTATGAGGGTCGCACCACCTTTTTTGAGGATGGACGCTTCGCCCAGACCTACTGTGTGTTTCAGGATATTACCGAGCGTAAGCTGGCCGAGCAGGCACTGAAACAGGCCTATCGGGTGGTTGAAAATAGTCCGGTGGTACTGTTCCGCTGGAAAGGCGCAGCCGGCTGGCCGGTGGAGCTGGTTTCCAACAACGTCAGTCAGTTCGGTTATGCCGCAGAGGATCTGCTGGCGGGCAGGGTCGATTATCAATCGATGATTCATCCGGATGATCTGGCACGGGTTTTATCCGAAGTGAAGGTGTATCTACAGCAGGGTATCACGGAGTTTCAGCAGGAGTACCGAATCGTAGCGCGCGATGGTCAAATACACTGGGTGGACGACCGCACCCAGATTGAAAAAAGCGCGGATGGTGATATCGAGTACCTGCAGGGGCTGGTGATCGATATCACCGAACGCAAGCTTATCGAGCAGCAGCTGCTGAAGCTGGCACAGGCGATGGAGCAAAGCCCTGAAAGTATCGTGATCACCAATACCGATGCAGAAATCGAATTTGTGAATGAAGCGTTTGTACAATCAACCGGATATAGCCGCGAACAGGCACTGGGTCAAAACCCGCGTATCCTGCACTCGGGGCGTACTCCGGTGGAAACCTACCGCTCTATGTGGGCATCTTTACAGGCGGGCAAGCCGTGGAAAGGTGAATTCTGTAATAGAAACAGCAGTGGGAAAGAATACTTTGAATTAGCCATCATCGCTCCGATCCGCCAGCCGGATGGCAGCATCACCCATTACCTGGCGGTGAAGGAAGATATTAGCGAAAAAAAACGTGCGGGCAGAGAGCTGGATCTGCATCGTTATCACCTGCAGGAACTGGTCGAGCAGCGCACCCTTGAGCTGGAAGAGGCCCGGCTCAAAGCCGAGACGGCCAGCCGAGCCAAGAGTTCCTTTCTGGCCAACATGAGCCATGAAATACGTACCCCGATGAATGCGATTATCGGCCTGACCCATCTGATGCAGAAAAATCATCCGACCCCAGAGCAGCGCGACCGGCTGGTAAAGATTGATAGTGCCGCCAATCACCTGCTGTCCATTATTAACGATATTCTCGATATCTCGAAAATAGAGGCTGGCAAGATGCAGCTGGAGCAGTCGGATTTTCATCTGAGTGGGCTGTTCGATCATATCAAATCGATGCTGCGTACCCAGGCACTGGACAAGGGCTTAACCATCGGGGTCGACACCAACCATGTGCCGCTGTGGTTACGTGGTGATCCTACCCGCCTGCGTCAGGCGCTACTGAACTATGCCAGCAATGCGATCAAATTTACCGAAACAGGAGGGATTTCAATACGTGCTGTCAAAAATTGCAGGAACAGGATGAAGAGGTTCTGGTGCGCTTCGAAGTGCAGGATAGTGGCATCGGTATCTCACCCGCCAATCAGGCAAACCTGTTCAAGGTATTCGGGCAGGCCGATATCTCGACTACTCGAAAATACGGCGGCACCGGGCTGGGGCTGGTGATCACGCGCCGTCTGGCCGCTATGATGGGAGGTGAGGCCGGGTTCGAAAGTGTGCCAGGTGAAGGCAGTACGTTCTGGTTTACTGCCCACCTGCGTCGAGGTCTGGGACATTATTCAGAGGCCATCAATCTGCAGCAGGAAGATGCCGAAATGCTGCTGCGTCAACAGCAAGCGGGTACACCTATTCTGCTGGTGGAAGACAACGCCATCAATCGTGAAGTAGCAACGGAACTGCTGCTGGGTGCTGAGTTGATCGTGGAAACGGCTAATAACGGGCGTGAAGCTGTTGATAAGGTTCGAGCCAATCACTATGCGCTGGTGCTGATGGATATACAGATGCCGGAAATGGATGGGCTGGAAGCGACACAGCTGATTCGATCGATGCCGGGCAAACAGAAACTACCGATACTGGCGATGACCGCCAATATATTTGAAGATGACCGGCAGGCCTGTAGTGCGGCAGGGATGGATGACTTTGTCGCAAAGCCGGTGAATCCCGAGCAACTGTTTTCCTGTTTACTAAAGTGGCTGCCAGCCTCTTCAAGACAGAAAAAAGAGGTGCCCGCCGTAGCAAAAAAAGTGGTGCCGGATGCTGAAAAAGCTTTCTCTAAGCAGTATCAGCAGTTAGCGGCAATAGCCGGGCTGGATCAGAATGCAGGACTGGATCGCTTACGTGGCGATGTTTCGATCTATCTACGCCTGTTGCGCCAGTTTGCGGCTAACAGTGAGCAGCAAGGTCAAAAGTTGCTGGCCCTGCTGGAGTCCGGAGAATTCGATGCGGCACGCCAGCTGGCGCATAGTATCAAGGGTGTTGCTGGAACTCTGGGGCTGGTTCGTTGTGCCGCCGCTGCCAGCAGGATAGAGCAAAGTTTGGCTCAGCAAGATGCGGCTGCGGTTCCGTTGTTGCTGGAAACGTTAAGCCGGGAACAGCAACAGTTTGTTCAGCTACTGGCCGGGGTTAGCGATAACGTGAAACGAGTTGCAGCTGTTTCCATACAACAGATCAGGCCGCTGCTGAAGCAGATGGAAGCTTTCCTCGCGGCAGACGATACCGCTGTCAATGAGCTATTCGTAAAATTTGAGAGTGAGTTAACGGCAGCCTTTGGTGAGCCGGTTGAAAAGCTGGGGTTGCAGATTACCTCGTTCGATTATCCGGCGGCACTGCAAACGCTTCGGGCTTTATACTCGATGCCCGATTAGAGTTGCGACTGCTTGAACCTTGTGCGGATTGGCCGGATGAAAAAAGTACGTGCCAGAAGTCGAGATGGCAATCCATCATGGCTTCAACAGAGTAGTACAAACCGGGCGTGTTTTTCCGTAGAATAAGCCGCTTTCATCTTGATGGACAAATCTATGAGCCTTTCCGAACAGTTATTTGAGCGCGCCCAGCAATACATCCCCGGTGGAGTTAACTCACCCGTGAGGGCTTTCAAGGGCGTGGGCGGTACGCCAATTTTTATCGAACGTGCGGAAGGGGCCTATCTATACGATGCCGATGGCAAGGCTTACATCGATTATGTCGGTTCCTGGGGGCCGATGATCTGCGGACACGCCAATCCAGAAATCATCGAAGCCGTCAGACAGGCGGCAGCCAAAGGTCTGAGTTTCGGTGCGCCGACCGCACTGGAGATTGATCTGGCAGAAAAAATCTGCAACATCATGCCGGGCATGGATCAGATCCGCATGACCAACTCGGGTACCGAAGCCACCATGTCGGCTATCCGTCTGGCCAGAGGCTATACTGGACGCGACAAAATCATCAAGTTTGAAGGCTGTTACCACGGACATGGCGATTCGCTGCTGGTGAAAGCCGGTTCCGGTGCGCTAACCCTGGGTGTGCCGAGCTCACCCGGCATTCCGAAATGCCTGGCAGAGCTTACCCTGACGCTCGAATACAACAACATCGAACAGGTCAATCAGCTGTTCGCCGAGATCGGTGATGAAATCGCCTGCCTGATCGTGGAGCCGGTGGCCGGCAATATGAACTGTGTACCACCTGTGCCGGGCTTTCTCGAGTGCCTGCGCGAAAACTGCACAAAACATGGTGCGGTGTTCATTATCGATGAAGTGATGACCGGTTTTCGTGTCGGACTGACCGGCGCACAGGGGCATTATGGGGTCGAGCCCGACCTGACCACGCTGGGTAAGGTGATTGGAGGAGGCATGCCGGTGGGTGCGTTTGGCGGCAAAAAAGACATCATGTCCCACATCGCACCGGTCGGACCGGTGTATCAGGCCGGAACCCTGTCCGGTAATCCGATTGCGATGACCGCCGGCTTGAAAAACCTGGAAATCATTACGCGTGAAGGGTTCTACGAGTCGCTCACCGAAAAAACCGATTTTCTGGTCGATGGCATTCTGGCCGCGGCAAAAAGACAGGGTATTGCGATGACCGCCAACAGGGTCGGCGCGATGTTTGGCCTGTTCTTTACCGATCAGGCACAGGTCAAGTCGTTTGCCGATGTGGGACGCTGTGATATTCAACGCTTCAACAAATTTTTCCATGGCATGCTGGATGCTGGCGTCAATCTTGCGCCTTCCGCCTACGAAGCCGGCTTTGTCAGTTCGGCACACACCGAGCAGCATCTGCAGCAAACCATCGATGCGGCTGAACAGGTGTTCAAAACGCTTTAAGCGGCGCTTGTCTTCAGGTCTTTTTCAGCGGCAAAAAAGCTGCCGATGTAGCTGTCGGTACACAACGCTGTTGATAGAATAGTCCGTTGGCCCAACAAACCCTGTAACTCTTACTGAGTTGCAGGGTTTTTTTGATAAGGGTCGCTATAAATAGCCATACTCAGAGTTTAACCGGCTCGATTTTTAATCAGCGACGCTATTCATTCAAAGACTGCAGGTATTGCTGTTGTCTTAGCTGTTTTTTACCCCGTCCCCTTTGATGTGCTCAACCCGACTTCTGACTTTTGAGCGTGAGTGCTTACCCTGCTGCTCTCGATCGCTCAGGGGCTGGTTTTTGCTCCCTCTGCGCTAAACTTTACTGCGCGGGTTTTTTGGCTCTAATTTCGGTACCTCTATGGGACTCATTTTTGCCGAATAATAGAGCTGCCCTTAACTCTTGCCCCCTATACAGGGGGGATTCAAGCGGCCAGGAATATAATATGGTATCGACTGTAATCAAATAACCTATGTAAGTTAATTTTGCGGAGAGAGTTATGGAACGTATAAAAAAGTTTGCAGTACTTATAGCGGCAGTGCTTTTATCACTAACATTGATTTCATGTGGCAGCAGTAGCTCTACACCTGCCAGCAGTAACACTCCAACAAGCACAACATTATCGGGTACAGCAGCGACCGGAGCGCCGATTGCAGGATTTGTTTATGCTAAAGATGCAACGGGCACAGAAGTTAATGTCGCGACCGGCACCACCGGTAGCTTTACTCTGGATGTAACTGGAATGACACCGCCTTTCATGGTGAGGGTAGTTCCTGATAACTCTTCAGCGACACTTTATTCCTATGCCAGCGCTATTGAGCAGATAGTCAATGTGACACCATTGACTAATTTGACGATGTTTTTAGCCAATAGCAGTGCGAACCTGGATGTTCTGTATAACACATGGAATGGCGCAGGTGTAACCGGCGCGGCAGTAATCGCAGCGCAGAAAGTTGTCAATGCTAACTTGCTGGCTGAGTTTACTGCGGCCGGTTTAAGTGGCAACAGTTATGATTTCATGACCACGGCATTTGCTGCCAATGGTTTGGGTTTTGATGCGGTTCTGGATGCGCTCAAGGTTGTAGTAAATAATACGGCGGGTAGTTTTACGTTAGCCGATGTCTCCAATGCGCCATTAGGCTTTAATGCGGCTATTGATGTCAGTGCTATTAGCATCGGTGGGGCTAGTGGCTCTGGTTCTGGTGGGGGCGGTACCTCGTCTGCGCTGAGCTTTGTTCCAGGAAACTGTATTTTGCAAACGAATGGCAACAACCTGTGCACACCGAATGCGGTCGTGGCATTTGGCCCCATCACCGTCACCGACACAGGTACGGGTAATACCTGTACCGTCGACTATGATGGCAATGGAACACTCCATTTCGAAGGGGGCGGCCAAACAGACACCCTGACCGTTACCCAGTTCGCAATTGGTGGCGCTTCTCTCAGCGGTCCGACGAACATAATCGTTACTCCAGGGAGTATTACCCTGCATATCGATGAGTCAGAGCAGATTGACTTTGTCCTCCGGGTCAATCCGAACTTCTCTACCGTACGGTGCCAGAATATCGCTGGCTGATCGCCCTCAGAGAGTCAGGAGGCAGTGCCTCCTGACTCATTTTTAATTGCAGGTGCAATCGGGCTAGATTTTAGAGCAGCTCAATTAATTTGAATATTTTTGTGAGTGCACGGTAGCCCCACGCGGACGACTGCAGGGAATATAGCCCATACGCTTGCGGTAAGCTTCAAGCTGGACCTTGAGATCGCCGCCGATCACAGCATCGTGTTTTGCTTTGATGCTAGTCCCTTTGCTGTTGATAAATGTGCTGGATCACCCAGTAGCGGACCATCAACTAACGCGGCAGTGGAACTGGGGTGCCATGGAGCTAACACGCCAGTAATTGCAGGATATGACCCAGATTACGGCATAGATACTGGAGTTGTTGCTGATTTCCTTTGCGAGGTGTTTTGGTCGAAGGGCGCTTTGTTTGGCGACGTTACCTGAGCGGCAGCTTTTTTTAAAACCGATTCAGACTGAATTATTCCAGCCCGAGCATGCCTTTCTTGAGTTTTTTGTCGGCTGGATGGTTGCCGAGCCATATTTCGAGCAGGGCATTCTTGAAGTCTTCGCCCAGAATAATGCCCAGTAGCACATCGTTTTTGCTCAGACTGGTACCTTTATCCGGTACATAGTCAATGATGTAGCGGTCACCTTTGAGTGCACTTTCATTGAACAGGCCATAAAAGCTGGAAATTTCGGCCTTCAGGGCCTTCAGCTTTTCTGCGGACTGGTTCTTTTCGAAGCCTTCTTTCCACGCGATCAGCAGTTTTTCCGGGGTGACTTCACTGTAGACAAAATCGAGTTGAATGCGGAACGCATTGGGCTGGGATAATATATCGGCGACATTGTAGGAGGCTTTTGCCAGATACAGTGAGCCGACATAGATATCGATCCACAGTTTCTCTCTTAAGCCCATGCCGTTCAGAATCAGGGTTTCCTGATTGGCGCTGATTATCGTGTCGGCTACCGTTACTCCGGCCAGTTCTTTAGCCTGGGCAGGAGATGCCAGACACAAAAACAACAGAGCCGGAATCAGCAGCCTGGGCATATCAGCTTTTGCCTTTGGTTTTGCGCACTTCGTCCATGTCCAGAGCCTTGATCTTGGTGATCAGCTCACCAATCGCATTTTCCGGGATACTGCCAGGCTGAGCAAAGACTAGCATGGATTCTCTGAAAACCATGATGGTGGGTATGGAGCGGATACTGAAATGGGCGGCAATTTCCTTTTCCACTTCGGTATTGACCTTGGAGAAAATAATATCGGGATGACTCTCCGATGCGGTTTCAAAAATAGGAGCAAACTGTTTACAGGGTCCACACCAGGGAGCCCAGAAATCAAAGATGACGATGTTATTGTCTTCGACCAGGGCTTCAATATTTTCTCTTGTTGCAACTACAACTGCCACTTCATTAACTCCTGCTTAAATTGATATTTCAGTTTTAATATTACTAAAACTGACTGGTTTTCTAATATAGATGGATTAGCCAAATTTGACAATTGTTATAAGCAATTCCGAGCTCAACATTGTTACTGGCATGACCTGTGATAAGTTAGCCGGGTTTTATGTATTGAATCACGCCTAATCGTATCAGTTCGGCGTGTAAAATCATGGCGCGGTCATGACAGATGGGAACTTCCAGTAACTGCTGCTTGAGCTGGTTGGCGAGTGGTAACAGGTAAATCAACTGATACATGGTGGCGTTAAAATCGAGCGTCTGGGGCGCTGTATTCTTACCCGAAGAGACATGCTTTAACAGCTCTGACATGTAGTAATACTGATCGGGAACTTCGACATTACAGTCATCTTCGATTAGTTTCACATCAGCCACGATCAGACCGTTCGGCTGGATTTTGCTGGAGAGTACCTCGAAGCGTTGCTCACCTGCGACGGTAATGCCGAGCAGACCATCGTCACGATTCTGCCAGTCGATCACTCGGGCGCTGGTGCCAATGTTATAGATGTCGGCATCGCTGCTGGTTTCGGTGCCGCGATAAATGAGTACTACGCCAAAGGCTTTATCTTCGCGCAGGCAGTCGGCAACCATATCGGTATAACGCGCCTCAAATACTTTTAGCGGAAGCTTGTTGCCGGGTAGTAAAACGGTTTTGAGTGGAAAAAGGGCCAGTTCCATACTTACTCCTGTACCTGCTCGGTTCCCCACCGGGGTGATAGATGGTTGGCGATTTCGAGTTGATCCAGGATGCGGCTGACAACAAAATCGATCAGGTCCTGAACCGAATCTACGCCCTGATAAAAAGCCGGGTTGGGGGGCAGGATGATGACGCCAAGGCGGGATAGTTTCAACATGTTTTCAAGGTGCAGGCTGGAAAAAGGGGTTTCACGCGGGACCACTACCAGTTTCCTGCGTTCCTTGATGATGACGTCGGCGGCACGATGGATCAGATTGTTACTGATGCCCTGTGCAACCGATGCCAGCGTGCCCATGGAGCAGGGGCAGATGACCATGGCATCGGCCACCGAGGTGCCGCTGGCGACGGGCGCAATCCACTGGTCTTTAGCGTAGACGCGCAGTTGATCGCTGCTGCAGGCGAAGTGCTGGCATAGTTTCTGTTGCATTTTTTGCGGGCTGGCGGGCAGATTAAGGGCTGTTTCCATTGCCATCACAATCTGCCCCGGTTGCGAGCAGATAAACTGTACCCTGACCTTGCTCAGCAGTAACTGCTCCAGCAGGCGCAGGGTATAGGGAGCGCCGGAAGCGCCGGTCATGGCGACGGTAATGGTTCTGCCGGTCATGGTAACAACCCCGTTCTGTCCCGCTCGATGAGCGCCGGGGTGGCTTTGGATAGTCGGCCCACCAGAGTTTCCAGGAAAACCCGATAATACTGCAGCTGAGTTTCCAGTGAGGTATTATCCAGTAACGATTTACTCACCAGCATGATGGTGACATCGGTGCGCGCGGTGATTGTGGCGTGGTGCGTTTCCTGACGGATAAAGGCGGTTTCGCCAAAACAGTCTCCCTGATACATCAGGCCGATGTTTTTATCGTTTCTCCTCACGCTGGCGCTGCCTCTGGTCATGATATAAAACGACGATTCTATCTCACCTTCAGAGATAATGGTCTGACCTTTTTTGAAGTCCATCCAGTCACTGGCAGAGACCACTTCATTCACTTGTGCGTCGCTAAAGCTTTTGAAAAAAGCAAGCTGGCGTAGAGTCGCGTATTTTTCCTTCTGGTCTATCCGTTCACCAACGCCGCGTAAACGACCGTAGGTTCGGGATAGGATATCGGCCAGCTGTTCAGCGTTCTGATAACGGTCTTCGATGTTCTTGCTCAGGCATTTTTCCACGATATCAATCACCTGCTGTGGTAGATCAGGTCGAATAATGGATAGTGAATCCGGCTCCAGCTCGAGTATTTGCTGGGTCAGGCTTTCCAGCGTAGCGGCCTTGAACAGGGGGCGGCGTGCCAGCAGTGCATACATGACTGCACCGAGCGAATAAATATCCGACTGTTCGACCAGACAGGTTTCTTCGTGCAGCTGTTCCGGCGGCAGGTACATCGGACTACCTTTGAGGGTCTGGTCGCTGCTCTGGCCCTGATCAAAATGGGCGATGCTGAAGTCCATGATTTTTACTTCGCCTTCATGGCTTAGCATGATATTACCGGGTTTCAGATCACGATGAATAATGCCCTGACGGTGCACATAATCGAGACCCTTGGCGCACTGATAGATCACATCTATGATCTGATTGGTGGTTAGAACGCGTGGTCCGTTAATGAAGTGCTGCAGGGTTTCGCCATCCACAAACTCCATCACGATGTAGTTAAGATTGTCCTGCTGTCCGGCATCGTAGATCGAGATGACGGCAGGATGATGCATGCGTCCGGCGGCATAGATTTCAGCGAAAAAACCTTCGCGCAGCTTTTGCGCCAGCTGTGGGTTGTTTTGATCGAACTCATGCGAAACCTTGATCGCGACTTCACGCTGCACAAACGGGTCAAACGCTTCGTAAACCGCACCCATAGAGCCCTGACCGATCTTCTGTTTGATCTGGTATTTGGATACTTTAAGCGGGATAGCCATTGCTCCAGGCCCCCCGTCGCTGTTGCAAAGCCTGGATCAGTTTCTGGTGGATGCCGCCAAAGCCTCCGTTACTCATGATGACGATCTGGTCGCCGGGCTGTACGGTGTCCAGCAGACGTTGAATGATTTGCTCAAGGGTCGGATAGATATGCACCCGATCAGGCTGAGGCGTATCCATCGATTGCAGCTTCCATTTGAGCGCGCCATTATCGAAAATGATGACCTGGTCGGCCTGATTGAAAGCGGCACCGAGAGTTTTTTCATGCACCCCCATCTTCATCGTGTTCGAGCGTGGCTCAAACACCGCGATAAGTTGACCGCGCGTTTGCGCTCGCAGCGCTTCCAGCGTCAGCCGGATGGCGGTTGGGTGATGGGCAAAATCATCGATCAGGGTGATGTCGTCGATCAGCGCGATGACTTCCTGACGCCGTTTCACCCCCTGATACTGCTGCAACGCTTCCAGACCAACGCTCAGCGGAACGCCGGCATGCTGTGCCGCGAGCAGGGCAGCGCTGGCATTCAACTGGTTGAACAGCCCGGCCTGTGGCAGATCGAGGGTATAGTTTTTAGCGCCCAGTTTATCCTGTAGCGTCAGTGTTTGCGGATTCAGTTCGAGAGTGGCCTGCTCGGTACCGAAGCTCTGGGTTTGTGACCAGCAACCCATCGCCAGCACCTGATCGAGGTTTTCATCCTGGGCGTTATGGACCACCAGTCCCGTCGCGGGCACGATGCGCAACAGATGATGAAACTGGCGTTTGATCGCGTTCAGGTCATCGAAGATATCGGCGTGATCGAACTCCAGGTTATTCAGGATCAGGGTGCGCGGATGGTAATGCACAAACTTGCTGCGCTTGTCGAAAAAGGCAGTGTCGTATTCATCCGCTTCGATCACGAAAAAAGGTGACTGACCTAGCCGCGCCGAGCTGTCAAAGTTCTGGGTCAGGCCGCCGATCAGGAAGCCTGGTTGTAGATTGGCGTATTCGAGTATCCAGGCCAGCATACTGCTGGTGGTGGTTTTGCCGTGGGTACCGGCGACCGCAAGGACCCAGCGCTCCCGCAGCAGGTGTTCATACAGCCACTGCGGGCCGGAGATATAGGGCAGATTCTGATCCAGTATCGCTTCGACCTGTGGATTACCGCGTGAAATCGCATTGCCGATCACGAACAGATCCGCACTGGAATCGAGATTTTCCACGCTATAGCCTTCGCGGATATCGATTCCGGCCTGTTGCAGCTGGGTGCTCATGGGCGGGTAGACATTGGCATCCGAGCCCATCACCTGATAGCCCTTTTCACGTGCCAGCATGGCTATGCCAGCCATAAAAGTGCCACATATCCCCAGAATATAAATTTTCATGCTTGTGTTTCGATGATCAAAAATAGCTTATAAAAAATTGAGTATGATGAATTCGTATATTAATAAGTAGTTAAACGCAATGATAGCGGCAACGATGGTTTTGATCTCAAAAGCACGTTTGAAGATCAATGAAACAACCGCCATGTTCCACAGCAGGATTGCCAGATTGAGCTGTACCAGTAATGGATCTGGTGTCTCTGTATTTTGCATATCGGGCAACACGCCTACCAGCAGCAGGCTGGCGATACTGATGATCAGGTTGATCCCGATCAGGGCCGACAGGGTTTGTAGCAGGCGGCCCTGTTTTTTCTTAAACGTCAGCACCGCATAACTGATCAGATATAAAATCAGGATCTCGATCGCGATCTGGACGCCGATCTCAAACAGGTTTTTGACTTCTCCGAGCAGGGCCTGGCCGACCAGTAGATACGCGCCAACACTCAATACCAGTGCCGCCGGGCTGTAGGGCAGGCTCGATGGAGACGCCAGAAACAGGCTCATCTGCAGATAAAGTTTGAGGCTAAGCAGCCATGTGCGGATAGTGTTCATAAGCGATCAGGAATCAGAGCTGCGTAGATGGCTGATCTCAGCGAGTATATTCGCTGCGCTCAGGTAATCGAGTTTTAGCGGGTACAGCTGGTCACCGATCTTTAACACCAGACTGGGATAGCTATTGACGTGGATCGCGCGCACCTGCTCCAGTTCCTCAGCCAGCAGGGTATGGATCTGTTCCGATTGCATCAGCTCGGCAAAGGCTTCAGCATCGAGACCGATACGGCTGGCGACTTCGCTCAGGGTATCCAGATCGGAAGGGTTTCTGGCCTGCAGATAATACGCCTGTTGAATTCCGTAGGTCATCTGATCCGCGCGGTCGGCCAGCTCACGTGCAGCAATGACTGCGCGGCAGGCTGGATAGGTGGAACGACGCGGGGTGTTTTTGGTCCAGAAATCAAAATTAAAACGGGTGCCGGGGATCACCTGTTGAATGCGCTGCCACGCACCCTGAATATCACGCTGCAGATCGGGAGACATCGGCTGCTGGCTGTCCGGGGCCAGGCCGCCCACCAGTGTCTGCAGTTGGATATCGGGTGGTAATTGCTGTTTCAGCTGCAGCAGTACCGGACGAAATCCCCAGCACCAGCTGCACATCGGGTCATTAACGTAATATAGAATCGTAGTGGCTGGGTTCATGCAGGGTCATTCCAGGGTTGGTGATTAATAAAAATAACTGACTACCCGAGTTGATTAAAAAGTCGATAGGGATTCACCACGAAGCTCACGAAGGAAAAAGCAGGTTTGGCTTTGGTTCTGGCTACAGTGGGTCAGTTATCAGCCTATTCTACAGTAATAACTTTTGTTCGTGCTCATCGTGTGCTTTGTGGTAGCAAAGCTTTTAATCAATCCCATACAGTCTGCCTACACAAAGTGACTACAAAACTTAATGAGTAACAGGGTACGTTTCTATATACTAACAGGCTATTTTTTTATGTCTCGCCTACTTTAAATTGATTCGTCTATGAGCAAGTTATCCAATTTCGATGTTAGCACCTTTCAGGGCCTGATTCAGGCCTTACAGACCTTCTGGTCCGAGCAGGGTTGCGTAGTGATGCAACCGCTGGATATGGAGGTGGGTGCGGGCACTTTCCATCCAGCCACCTTTTTAAGATCGATCGGACCCGAGCCCTGGCGCGCAGCCTATGTGCAGCCCAGTCGCCGTCCTACCGATGGCCGTTATGGTGAAAACCCGAATCGTCTGCAGCACTATTATCAGTTTCAGGTGCTGCTGAAACCGAGCCCGGATAATATTCAGGAACTCTATCTGGAGTCGCTGCGGGTGATGGGCTTCGATCCACTCGAACACGATATACGCTTTGTCGAAGACAACTGGGAGTCACCCACGCTGGGTGCCTGGGGACTGGGCTGGGAAGTCTGGTTGAATGGCATGGAAGTGACCCAGTTTACCTACTTCCAGCAGGTCGGCGGACTCGAATGCCGGCCGGTGTCGGGTGAAATTACTTACGGACTGGAACGTCTGGCGATGTATATCCAGGGTGTGGAAAGTCTGTACGATCTGGTGTGGGCGCACGGGCCGGATGGTGATGTGACCTACGGCGATGTGTTTCACCAGAACGAAGTCGAGCAGTCGGCGTATAACTTTGAGCACGCGAATACCGAACAGCTGTTTCACTGGTTCGATGCCTGCGAAGCGGAAAGCCATAAACTGATCGCAGCGAAACTGCCGTTACCGGCGTATGAGCAGGTGATGAAAGCTTCGCATACGTTTAATCTGCTGGACGCACGGCATGCGATTTCAGTGACCGAGCGTCAGCGCTTTATTCTACGCGTGCGTACCCTGTCACGCGCGGTTGCAGAAGCTTTTTATCAATCCAGAGAAGCGCTCGGGTTTCCTCTGGTTAAGCAGCCGGGAGCGACATCATGAGCGATTGTCTGATTGAACTGGGCACCGAAGAGTTGCCACCCAAGGCACTGCTAAAACTATCCACTGCGTTTAGCGAAGGGGTGGTGCGCGGGCTGCAGAATGCTGGAATCAGGGCGCAGGCAGTCGAGTCTTTTGCGACCCCGCGCCGGCTCGCGATCTTACTCAGGGATATTCCGCTCAAGCAACAGGATCAGCTGGTGGAAAAGCGCGGTCCGGCGCTACAGGCGGCGTTCGATGCGGCTGGCAATCCGTCTAAAGCAGCGCAGGGCTTTGCGCGCTCCTGCGGGGTTGAGGTATCGGCACTGATCCAGAAACAGACCGATAAAGGTAGCTGGCTGTATTTTGAGGAAAAACAGCAGGGGCAGACCCTGCAGGCTTTACTGCCGCCTGTCGTCAGCGAAGCACTGGCACAATTACCGATTCCGAAGCGCATGCGCTGGGGTGATCGTGCGGATGAATTCGTGCGTCCGGTACACTGGTTGCTGATGCTGCTGGATGATCAACTTATTCCCGCCACCATACTGGGCACCGATGCGGGCACCCAGACCTTCGGTCATCGCTTTCATGCACCCGCTGCGATCACCCTGCAACAGGCGGCAGACTATGAACAGCGGTTAGGTGATTCGGCGTATGTGGTTGCCAGCTTTGAGCGCCGCCGCGACATCATCCGTCAGCAGTTGATAGATAAGGCCGCTGAGCTGGGTGGCGTGGTCAAGATGGATCAGGATCTGCTGGATGAAGTGACAGCACTGGTGGAATGGCCGGTCGCGATCAGCGGACAGTTTGACCAAGCCTTTCTGGCGGTGCCGGTGGAAGCACTGGTCACCACCATGCAGGATAATCAGAAGTATTTTGCGGTGTTCAGTGCGGACGGACAGTTACTGCCGTATTTCATTACGATTGCAAATATTGACAGTAAAAAGCCTGAACTGGTCGCGCGCGGCAACGAACGGGTGATTCGTCCACGCTTCGCCGACGCCAAATTTTTCTGGGAACAGGATCAGAAAGTAACCCTGTCTTCGCGCCTGCAAAGCCTGGAGACGGTGGTGTTTCAGCAACAGCTCGGCAGCATCAGTGACAAGGTGATCCGCATCCGTGCGCTGGCCGGCACTCTGGCCGAATCACTGGGCGCCGATGTGACGGCGGCAGAGCGCGCTGCAGAGTTATGCAAATGCGATCTGATGACGAATATGGTGGGTGAATTTCCCAAGCTGCAGGGCATCATGGGCAATTACTACGCGCGTCTGGATGGTGAATCCGATGCGGTAGCGAATGCGATACAGCAGCATTACTGGCCGCGCTTTGCCGGCGATCAGGTGCCGACTGAAATCAGCGGGCAGTGTGTCGCACTGGCAGACCGTATCGATACCATGCTGGGTATTTTTGCGATCGGGCAAAAACCAAGCGGGGTGAAAGATCCGTTTGGTCTGCGCCGTGCAGCCCTTGGCATTATCCGTATCATGATCGAAAACAATCTGGCGGTGGATCTGCAGGCGCTGTGTCAGCAGGCTGCGTCAGGTCTGGCCGACAAGCTGGATGCAAGCCCGGTGGTCGAGGAAGTGGTGGATTATATCTACGATCGGCTGAAGGCCTATTATCAGGATCAGCAGATCCGACTGGATGTAGTGGATGCGGTGCTGGTGTGCCGGCCAACGCTACTCACCGATCTGCATCAGCGGGTGCTGGCGGTGAGTGAGTTTCTGCAGAACGATGCGGCGCTTGCACTGGCCGCCGCTAACAAGCGCATCAGCAATATCCTGAAAAAACAGGAACAGTCAGTAACCACCGAGATCGATGCGAACCTGTTGCTGGAGCCGGCGGAAAAAAATCTGTATCGCCAGCTAAGTGATATTCAGCCAGCCGTACAGCAGCATTTCAACAGTGGTGAGTATCTGCCGGGGTTGAATGCACTGGCGGCGCTACGGCCGGTGGTAGATCAGTTTTTTGATGATGTGATGGTGATGGCGGAGGATGAAAAGCTGCGCATGAACCGTCTGGCACTACTGCAAAAACTGGCTAACAATTTCTTACAGGCCGCTGATTTTTCCCGTATCCAGTAATGTCGATGGCTAAACTGGTGATACTGGATCGCGATGGGGTGATCAATCAGGACTCGGATGCCTTCATCAAATCGGTGGATGAATGGATACCGGTGCCGGGTAGTCTGGAAGCCATCGTGCGCCTGAAAAAGGCCGGTTATACGGTGGTGGTGGCGAGTAATCAGTCCGGCATAGCGCGCGGTCTGTTTGATCTGTCCACCCTGCAGGCGATACACGATAAAATGCAGCAGGCGCTGGCGCAGCGTGGCAGTGCCATCGATGGAATTTATTTCTGTCCACACGGGCCGAACGATAACTGTGACTGTCGCAAGCCCAAACCGGGCCTGTTACTACAGATCATCGCCGAGTTTAAGGTTAAGCCAGCGGATACTATTTTTGTGGGTGATTCCTACCGAGATATTCAGGCGGCCAGATTTGCCGGCAGTCAGCCGGTACTGGTGAAATCCGGGAAAGGCAGCAAAACCTTTAACGATCATGGCCCGTTTAGCGATGTGCCGGTGTACCAGGATCTTTCTCACTTTGTCCGAGAGTTTATTAAAAAAAATCATGAACAATAATTCATCCGTCCCCGGCGCTTTGTACCGCTTCTGGCTCGTGCTACGCGGCAGTCTGTTCTGGATCGTGTTCCTGCCGAGTGTACTGTTGTGCGCCCTGCTGCTGACCTTATCCAGCTACTTTCCGATCGGTGTGCGGGTCGGCATTATCAAGGTCTGGATCGTGATGAATCTGAGCTGGATCAAGCTTACCTGCGGCCTGGATTATCGGGTGGAAGGGCTGGAAAATATTCCGGCAGAAGGTTTTATTATCATGAGCAAGCATTCCTCTACCTGGGAAACCATCGCGCTGCAGTTATTTTTCCGGCCCATGGTATGGGTGGTCAAACGTGAGCTGACCTTTATTCCTTTTTTCGGCTGGGGGTTGAAGGCGATGAATGCGATTGCGATCAACCGTGGAACCGGACGTAAGGCGATCAAACAGCTGATCGAAGAAGGGCGTCAACGCATGGACGAAGGACGTATTGTGATGCTGTTTCCGGAAGGCACCCGCGTGTTACCCGGACAGCATAAGCCGTTCAAGTTAGGGGGCGCGATTCTGGCTGAAAAAACCGGCTATTCGATTCTGCCGATTGCGCATAACGCGGGCGAATTCTGGCCCCGTCATAGCTGGATCAAGTGGCCCGGTACCATACGTGTCGTGATTGGTCCACCGATCTCACCGGAAGGCAAAAAGCCCGATCAGATCATCCGCGAAGTCGAGCACTGGATCACCGAAACCGGTGAGCAGATCAGCGACAGGGCGCAGCTGAAAAGACTCGGCATCGGCGACTAGTTCCACTTCAACGCTTGCGGAGCCACGGAGAAAGGGTAAAAATGCCTGTATTGTTGTAGCCAGGGAAACCGGACTGAAATCGATGCAAGCTATTCGTCGTACCATTATATGTATCCTGTGCGGTCTGCTGCTTGCCTGTAATGATAACCGCAGTGATAGCCTGATTGAGGGCGACAGTGGTTTCTGCAGTGTGCCCGAGCAAAATCGATTTGTGCATGAACTGTTGCAGGATGTCTATCTGTGGTATCAGGATGTGCTGCCACAGATTAATTATTTTTCCTTTAGCTCTCCCCTGCAGACGCTGGTTTCTCTGCGCTCCAAACAGGATCGCTTTTCTACAGTTACCAATGCTGCGGCCTTCGAAAGTCTGTTCAATGAGGGGCAATATCTAGGGTACGGATTTTCGGTGATGACCGAAGCCGATGGCTCGGCTCGATTACGCTTTGTGTACGATGATTCACCCGCTGGCCGCGCAGGTCTGCAGCGTGGTGATGAAATACTGACGGTGAATAACCAGAGCGCGCAGTCGATCAGTCTGGCGTTTGCCTGGACAAGCATCTTTGGCCCGGATCAGGAGGGCTATCCGGTGTCCATGCTGGTACGCAAGAAAGATGGCTCTGTGAGCGATGTGCAGATGCTAAAAACGCTGGTGAATATCAATACCGTGCTGCATACCAGTCTGATCCCGGATGGCAATGAGCAAATCGGCTATCTGGTGTATAACAGTTTTCTCACCACCTCGAATGCTGAGCTGGCGGATGCATTTGCCACATTGAATGCGGCCGGGGTCAATCGCCTGATACTGGATATGCGCTACAACGGTGGTGGTAGTGTAGCGGTGGCCAATACCCTGGCCAGTTATCTGTATACCAATAGCTCGTCTATCCAGCTGTTTGCACGACTGCAAAATAATGATAAATACCGCTCCCGTGACAGTTTCTATTTGTTCCGTAGTCTGCTCAATCAACTCGACTTACAGCAACTGGTGGTAATCACGACCGCCGCCACCTGTTCTGCCAGTGAAATGATTATCAATGGCCTGAAACCCTATCTGAATGTGATGACGGTGGGCAGCACGACCTGCGGCAAACCGGTGGGTATGAATGGCTACCGGTACTGTGATCAGCTCCTATTACCGGTCAGTTTTGCGGTGTATAACAGTAACAACGAAGGTGATTATTTCAATGGTATCGAAGCGCGTTGCCCGGCTCAGGATGAGGTGACGGCCGCGTTCGGTGATGAACAGGAAGCGATGCTATCGGCCGCGCTGTACCTGAGCCGGAATGACGCCTGTCAGGCAGTCGCCGCGCACCGACCGGCAGCTTCAACAGCAACCATTGATACAGACGATTTTGTGAGATCGGTGATCGGTGCGTATTAAGGTTCTGTTGCTACTATTACTACTGTTACCGCTATCAGCATCGGCTTACTGGACAGGAATCGCGGCCTTCGTCGGCGAAAGTCAAAGTGACTGGCGTTATGCGGGCGGCATCCGACAGGCGCGCCTGAATCAGTATGGTCTGCAGGTGGAAGAAAAAACCGCGCTCGATCTGCGGGTGGGGGCGAGTGCGGGACAGTTCAGCCTGCGCCTGCTGGAGCAGAATGATGTGAACCTGGCGGATAAGTTTTACGGACAGTTTATCTCGTTTTATCTACGCCTGCCGGTCAGAATAAATCACCTGTTGAGTCTGCACGGAAAACTTAACTATCAGTTTAATCTGGGCAAAAAAACACTCGATACGCTGGAGACGGAAGTCAGCTGGAATGAAATTTCTTTCGACCTGGGGCTCAATATTCAGCTCGGCGCGCTCGCGATCCGGCCGTTGATGAATTTCCGCTCGCTCAACGGGGACACCAGCGAACAATCCGTAGCACGTGTGTTCAGTCTGGATAAGCAGCGCAGTAGCGGGCTGCAGCTGGATTACCTGCTGGAGCCGGCAGCCTATGTGCGACTCACCGGCACGTTTGAAGATAACCCATCACTACAGATCAGTTTTGTGCGGGAGTATTAATAACAGGGGTGCTCTACACGCGTCCTGTATCAGTAAAAAATAGAGGAGGAAACCACCATGTCTTCAGCCGTAACCCGAGTAACCGCCGCCGACAGTTCGCTGGCACTGGAGCATTTTTCCCGGCTGCTACAGTTTGAAACCGATTGCTGGGATGTGCATCATGCCATCAGTAACCAGAAGCAGGATTTTGTGCTGCTGGATGTACGTTCCGAGCAGGCTTATGCGGCAGGGCATATCGAACAGGCGATTAATCTACCACACCAAAAGATCACCGCACAGGCGCTACAGGGGTATCCGGCTGACACGCTGTTTGTGGTGTATTGTGCCGGGCCGCATTGTAATGCGACCGAAAAAGCAGCGATCAGGCTGGCCGCACTGCAACGGCCGTTGAAAAAGATGATCGGCGGTGTGTGTGGATGGCTCGATGAAGGGTTCGAGTTAATTTCGTCATAAGACCCAGCGATGACTGTAACGCTAATTTTAAATAGGGCTATACTCTAACGTACAAAAGTCTCCTATAGCGTACAGATTTATGAGTGGTTTTGTATCGCATGACCTCATTTCCCCGGCCGGTTTTTTTAATCCTGCGGAAATGTCCAGTAGTATCCCTCCAGTTACTTATCCATGTGACTTGAACGCCTCTGTGCAGATCGTTGTACTCCACCTGTGCGCATGAAAAAAACAACGCAGCGGATTTTACTGTTAGCGCTGATCGCTACCGCTTTGAGCGGAATCCCTGTTTCACTGGTTGCCGGGCACCCGCCTCCAGGCCCTGAAAATATCCCGCTGCCGAATCAGGTGCCTAACATTGCGCTGGATCATACTCATTCGATCTCCTGGCTGGATATCTGGGTGCAGTACAGTCAACTGTTAGTTACCGGCATCCTTGCGTTGCTGGTGATCGGTCTACTGTTATGGCTACTGGCCTCCAGAAACCGGCAGCTCAGAGAAAGTCAGCAGACACTCATCGATACGCTGGGAGAGCAGGACGCTATTTTTGCAGCCATTCCAGAGTTGATGTTTGAAATGGATATGGAAGGTCGTTATCTGAATGTATGGGCACGAAATCCGGATGAACTGTCGGCCAGCCGATCACTGCTGCTGGGGCGTAGCGTATTTCAGGTGATGCCTCTGGAGCAGGCAGAACAGGTGATGCAAGCGTTACAGCAAGCGGACAGGCAGGGCCAGTCACACGGCTATCAGATCAGGCTGGGGGAATATGCAGAAGAAAAGAATTTTGAGCTTTCGGTCAGTCTGAAAAGCTCGAATGTGAGCCCGCACTGCTTTGTAGTGCTATCACGCGATATCAGCGCACAGATCCGTAGTCAGAAGCTGTTAACAGCCAGTCAGGAGCGCTATCAGGGGCTAGTTGAAAGCATGGCGGCAGGGGTCTCTATCTTTCGCGCAGTGGATCAGGGTGCAGATTTTGTATTGATCGACTTTAATCAGGCGGGAGAAAAAATAGAGCAACTGAGAGCGCTGGATGTGATCGGGAAAAGGCTCTACGAAGCCTTCCCGCATGTCAGGGTTTATGATTTTCTGGCGCTGCTGCAACGCGTGCATAGCAGTGGCGATGCGGAGAATTTTCCGATGAGTTTTTACCAGCATGGACGACTGAGTGGGTGGCGCGATTACTTTATCTACCGTCTGCCGGGCTCTGAAGTGGTGGCCATTTTCACCGATGAAACGGAGCGTAAACTGGCCGAACAGAATCTTGATGACAGTCAGTCACTCAAGCAGCTTATTATTCAGGCGGTACCGGATTTGATGTGGCTGAAGGATGTGAATGGAGTTTTTCTTTCCTGTAACCATGAGTTCGAACGATTCTACGGGGCCACCGAAGCGGAGATCAAGGACAAAACCGATTATGATTTTGTGGATAAAAAGCTGGCTGATTTTTTCCGTAACAATGATATGGCTGCAATGCAGGCGGATCGCCCCCTGATCAACGAAGAGTGGATCCGTTATGCGGATGATGGTCATCAGGTATTACTCGAAACCACTAAGGTTCCACTTAAAACTGCGAATGGGAAAATACTCGGTGTACTGGGTATAGGACATGACATTACGGAGCGTTACCGTGCGGATGAAGAGCGGCGACTGGCCGCCAGTGTATTCACTTATTCGCAGGAAGGGATACTGATTACCGATGTGGAAAACCGGATAATCGATGCCAATCCCGCCTGCCTGAGCCTGACCGGTTATGCCAAAACAGAATTGTCCGGTCAAAACCCACGGGTGTTAAATTCGGGACAACAGACAGAGGATTACTTCCGCCAAATGTGGGAGACGCTGGGTCGTGATGGTCACTGGCAGGGAGTAATCGTCAACCGTAAAAAAAGCGGGGAGCTTTATACCGAGCGCTTGAGTATCGATAAAGTTCATAATGCAGCGGGTGAGTTGACCCATTATGTTGCCGTGTTTGCCGATATCAGTTATCTGAAGGAGCAGGAGCAGGCGCTTGAGTTTGTCGCCTTCAACGATGCCCTCACCGGTCTGCCAAACCGGGTGTTATTACGTGATCGTATCCAGCAGGCGATTAGCCTGAATGCGCGCGATAAGAAACAGCTTGCTGTTTGTTACCTGGATCTAGACGGCTTTAAAGCGATCAATGATGCGCATGGGCACACGGCCGGTGATGAGGTGCTGATCGAAGTGGCTGCGCGTTTGAAGCAGGTGGTGCGCAAGGCTGATTCGGTTGCGCGTCTGGGCGGCGATGAGTTTGTGTTACTACTGCTCAACCTGCGCGGACAGTCTGAGCTGGATCAGACCATTAGCAGGGTGCTGGACGAAGTGGCCAGACCCTGTCTGCTGAGCTCGGGCGAGAAGGTGAGGGTTTCTGCAAGTATCGGCATCAGCGTTTATCCGCTGGATGATGCGGAACCGGATTCGCTTTTAAGACATGCCGATCAGGCCATGTATAGGGCTAAAAAACAGGGTAAGAATCGCTACTGTTACTTTGATCCGAATGAAGAGCAGATGGCGAATAAAATTCATCATCTGCATATGGAGATTGAGTCTGCGATCAACAACAATGAATTCGTTTTGTATTACCAGCCTCAGGTCAATATGCTGAGCGCTGAAGTGGTCGGGGCCGAGGCTCTGATTCGCTGGAATCACCCTGTGCGCGGCTTGCTGAGCCCGATCGAATTTCTACCCGCGATAGAGAACAACCCGCTGATTGTGGCGCTGGGCAAGTGGGTACTAGAGCAGGCCATGCAGCAGTTACAGCGCTGGAAGCAGGATGCTATCCAGACAAAAATCAGTGTCAATATTGCCGCCCTGCAGCTGCGCCAGGAAGACTTTGTGAAGTCGCTGTCATCCTTGCTGGATAAATATCCTGATATATCTCCGGCCCAGCTGGAGCTGGAAATACTGGAAACGGCAGCGCTGCATGATATCCAGCATGTGAGTCAGATTATCCGCCAGTGTGCAGAGCTGGGAATCCTGTTTGCGCTGGATGATTTTGGTACGGGTTATTCATCGCTGAGCTATCTGAAACAGTTACCGGCACACACCTTGAAGATCGACCAGAGTTTTATTCGCAATCTGCTGGATGACCCGGATGATATGGCGATCGTAGAAGGTATCCTCAGTTTAGCGCGTGTATTTGGGCGTAGCGTGATCGCTGAAGGGGTGGAAACGGTGCGTCATGGCAGTCGGTTGCTGAATATAGGCTGTGAGCTAGGGCAGGGTTATGGCATCGCGCGGCCGATGCCGGCGGCTGATTTCGCTGGCTGGATGCGGCATTTTAAGCAGGTGCCTGAGTGGCAGAATATCCGTCAGAAACAGGTCAATGATGTCACGAACGCGATATTAATGAAGGCGGTTGAACATCATGGCTTTGTGACAAAAGTATTAAATGCGATGAATGCCAATGCTGCGGCGAATCTGCCTCCCAGGCTTGCAGACGCGCATTCCTGTCAATTTGGTCAGTGGCTGGATAGCGAGGGTGCCGGGTTATTCAGGACCCCACAGGATTATCAGCAGATGGTTGCGGATCATGCCAGAATTCATGTGTTATGCCAGCAGATAGCACTCCAGATGGAGCAGGGGGATGTTGTTTCGCAGCAATCGACAGGCCGGCAATTACGCGAATTAAGTCATCAGATACTGGATTCTCTACACAATATGCGTGTAAGCGATGGAACCAACCCCGTAATCTGATCAGAGCTTCCCGAATTCATCCTTCCTTTTTGCATAGGTTTCAACCAGTGCCTCGATACTGGCCTTATCAAAATCCCTTAATCCACTTAATACCATGCGTTTGCAGCCACGGCCAACTTTCTGTCCATCACTCAGCAGGTTATATTCGAGGTTGATACTGCCACGCTTTCCGTTCACCTGCAGCGAGTTGTGAAACAGCTCAAGATGGATGTGTTGAATATCCAGGGTATCCAGCTCGAAGCTCATGCTTTCATAGATGATGAGTGGTCGTTCAGTATTGATCATCACATTTTTTTCGGCCATCAGTGGCACAATAATGTGCGGAAATGCCTGGCTGGAAAATTCTACGTAACTTTTAGTGAGTGAATTGATGAGTCCCGCATGACTGGTAGACTTGCCGCTACATTCAATCGCCAGATATTTTTTTTCTTTTTCATCCATAATAGCCAGATGTTCTGTATCACAGTCCGGCAGTATGAGCCGGGTATCATCACCGACCATGCCGGAAAAATTGAAGATCATTTTCTGACGCAGACCATACAGATGAATAATCGCTGAAAATAAAAGATCGCCCGGTACGCAAAATCGCTTGGAGTCTGTATCGTGGATCGGGTTAAAATCCCCCGCCACTTTTTTTGCAAAATCACTGGCCTGCTGGCGCGTGAAAGAAAGCGTTGAGTTTTGCGTGAGAAAATAATCTTCGATATTCATGGGTGTTGATTCATTCAGGGATGAAAACCGGGAATGGTAACATGAGGCCTTTGCCTGGATGAAGATTTTGTTCAGAGGCGCAGGCAAAAAACGCATGGAAAACATCGTTTACGCAGAGTCAATGAGTATCTAAGGTGGTTTTAACGCAGGGTCAGGACAAAGATCTTTCGTGTAAGGCTCTCATCATGAAAGTATTCAGGCAGGCGGTTACACCATTCTTTCTTTACTAATGACTTTTAGCTGGAATAACAATGTTAAAACTTGAAAAACTGTCCTTACGCAGAGGCGCTCTGCTACTGTTCGAAGACGTTACCCTGAGTATTACGGCAGGCAATAAGCTGGGGCTGACCGGTGCCAACGGCTGTGGAAAATCCTCTTTATTGAGTCTTATCCTGGGTGAATTACACCCGGATGAAGGTGATTTTTATCTCAGCCCCGAGTGGGTAGTGGCGCATGTGGCGCAGCAGTCAGAGGCTTCTAATCGTGCTGCCATCGAAGTGGTGATGGATGGCGATCACGAATTGCGTGCTCTTCAGCAGCGTTTGCTAAAAGCGGAGCAAGCTGCGGATGGTGATGAGATATCCGCCTGCCATATCAGGCTCGAAGAGATCGATGGCTATCAGGCCTACAGCCGAGCGGCGCGCCTGTTAACCGGTCTTAGCTTCAGTGAAGCCGATATGCAGCGCCCGATGAGTGATTTTTCCGGTGGTTGGCGCATGCGTCTGAATCTGGCGAGTGCGCTGATGTGCCGTTCCGAACTGCTGTTGCTGGATGAGCCGACCAATCACCTCGATCTGGATGCTGTGATCTGGCTCGAGCAATGGCTGAAACGTTACCCCGGCACCCTGATCATGATTTCACACGATCGTGATTTTCTGGACTCGGTAGTGACCAGTATTGCGCATGTTGAGCAACAGCATATCCAGCTGTATCGGGGTAATTATTCGGCGTTTGAACGATTACGTGCGGAGCGTCTGGGGCAGCAGCAAAGCAGTTTCGAAAAGCAGCAAAAAACCATCAAGCATATGCAGTCCTTCGTCGATCGTTTCAAGGCCAAGGCGAGCAAGGCAAAGCAGGCGCAGAGCCGGGTCAAGGCACTCGAGAGAATGGCGCTGATTGCACCGGCGCATGTTGATTCTCCGTTTAACTTTGAATTTGCCGAGCCCGATGTACTGCCGAGTTTCCTGATGCGTATCGATGAAGTGTCGGCGGGTTATGCTGAGGTCAGGATTCTGGACAAGGTCAATCTAACCCTGCTGCCGGGTGAGCGCATCGGTCTACTCGGCCTGAACGGTGCGGGTAAGTCGACCCTGATCAAATTGATTGCAGGCGAAATCGAGCCGCAAAAAGGCGTGATTGAACGTGCCAAGGATCTGAAAGTTGGTTATTTCGCCCAGCATCAGCTGGAACAGCTGGATTCGAATGCGTCCGCGTTGTTACATCTGCAGCGTATCGATAGCAAGGCGCAGGAAAAGCTGATGCGTTCGTTTCTGGGTGGATTTAATTTTCAGGGTGATAAGGTGCTGGAACCGGTCGGGCCTTTTTCTGGTGGAGAAAAAGCACGTCTGGTGCTGGCCCTGCTGATCTGGCAAAAGCCCAATCTACTGCTGCTGGATGAGCCGACCAATCATCTCGACCTGGAAATGCGTCTGGCGCTGAATAATGCGCTACAGGAGTTTGCCGGTAGCGTGATACTGGTCTCGCATGATCGCCATTTATTACGCACGGTGTGTGATGATCTATTGCTGGTGGATTCTGGAAAGGTACAGACCTTTCAGCAGGAAGTGGATGATTATCCGCGCTGGCTGGCGGAGCGACGTGGACAGAAGGATGAGCCAGCGGGATTAAACAAGACACCGGTACTGGATCGCAAGGAGCAAAAAAAGCGCGAGGCGGAATTTCGTAAAACCATACAGCCGCAGATCAGTCGGCAAACCAGGCTGGAACGGGCGATCGAAAAAATTGAACAAAAACAGACCGAGGCCGAAGCGCAGTTAGCGGACTCGACTACCTATGACGATGCCAACAAGGAACGACTGCAACAACTGTTGTTTAGCCAGGCCGACAATAAGCGTCAACTGGAGGATCTGGAAATGGAGTGGTTTGAAATCAGCGAACAAATCGAGCAGTTACGCAGTGATTTTGAACAGCTTTCGGCTTAGTGGCACTCTGCAGGTGTAACCGGTGTGAAGGAACTTGCACGGGGAGAAACTGGTCTTGAATAATAGGTTGATAGAAGAGGCACACCGATGAATTTTACTAAATTGATACTATTAAGCGTTCCGGTACTGCTGCTAAACGGCTGCGCATCGATGCAGCTAGAAACGGACAGTACGGCTTTCTATACCGCAGATTACAATGCGCAAGGTAGCATTAGCGTGGTAGCGTCGAATGCGGACGTGAATGACTCTCTGGAGTTCGCAGCCTATAAGCAGAAGTTTGAGGGTAGATTGGCGCACGTTGGTTATCAGGTAGTACAGGATGCTGATCAGGCAGATTTTATCGCGCTGGTGGCCTACGGCATCGACCATGGCAAGACCTCCAATATAACAACTCCGATATTCGGCCAGACCGGCGGAGGCGCGAGTTACTCATCAGGTACTATCAACACGACGACGGGTAATACCAGCTACACCGCGAGCAGTTACCGGATGCCAACCTACGGTGTGGTCGGGGCAGTGAATAGTACCTCGACCGTGTATAACCGGGCGATCGCGATGGATATAGTCGTCGCCAAATCTCTTAAGTCTGGCAAGGTGCAGAAAGTGTATGAAGGGCGTACCAAAAGTCTGGGTAGTTGCTCGGTGATCGTTGAAGTGTTCGATGAAATGCTGGAAGCCATGTTTAGTGGCTTTCCCGGCGAAAACGGGCGTAATCGTCAGATGCGAATTGCAGGTGAGTTTAACTGCTGAACCAGGAGCCTGTAACATCCTGAAGTAGATTGCTTTATTCGGCCGCTACGGTTTTTTATCCATCGATAGCAGGGCGCTTGCTCAGTCCACACCCATGCTGGCTTTTACGCAGTTTAAAATGCTGTAGTCGTACTTTTCCTGCAGCGATTCATAGACGTTTTTCATGCGGAAAACCTCCTCACCCTGAGCCAGCTCGATAGCGTAGATAAGCTGTTCAGTTTCGGATTTGTTGAGTGGTATAACATCCTCCAGCTTGACCAGATCGAGTTCTATTGCGGCACTCAGATGGTTATAGATGGTATTGATCGACAGCTCCCTGAGTTCGGCGATCTGTTCGGGCCGGTTATTTTGCAGGAACAGCTGCAGGGTTTCATTCACCGTATTGGTTAAATTGTTGTCGAGTGTTTGATCCAGCGGAAAGCGGGCGATGATATCCAGGATTTCGCTTCCATACAGCTCCAGTTTTCTGGCACCGATGCCGGAGATAGTCTGTAACTGCGCCGCAGACGTCGGACGATGTAGGCTTAGTTCCTGTAGTGTTTTATCGTGCAGAATGACGAAAGGAGGAACCCCCTGCTTTTCCGCCAGCAGCCTGCGCTGTTCTCGCAGAGCATCGAACAGCGGTTGATCGGCGATACGCACTCTGGATTTTGAGGTTTTCCCGTGCGCCGTCTTTTCGGCTTCAGCCTTTTCTGCAACCTTGCGCAACAGTAGTGTTTCATCACCTTTCAGCAGCGCTTTACAGTGGCTGGTGAGCTGTATTGCGCCATGACTTTCGGCGTCGCTGCGGATGTAACCGAGGGCAATCAGCTGGCGGTAAATGCTATGCCATTCCGCACTGGATAAAGACGTGCCAATGCCAAAGGTGCTGACACGATCATGCCCGTTCTGGCTTATTCTGCTGTGAACTTTGCCAAGCAGGACATCAATCAGATAATTAACCCCGAAGCGCTGACCGGTTCGATAGACACAGGACAGCGCCATCCGAGAAGCTTCTGTCGCATCCCAGGTTTGCGGAGGTGAAACACAGTTGTCACAATGCCCACAGGGCTTGTCCATGGCTTCATCAAAGTAATTGAGAATGGTCTGTCGACGGCAGCGTGTCTGTTCGCACAGCCCGAGCATGGCTTCCAGTTTATGGTGCAGGTTACGCTTGTGACTCTCCGAGGCATCGCTGTCCTGAGACATCTGGCGCAGGGTGATGATATCCTGCAGGCCATACGCCAGCCAGGCGTTAGCGGGTTGACCATCGCGCCCGGCACGGCCGGTTTCCTGATAATACGATTCGATATTTTTGGGTAGATTAAGGTGCGCAACAAAACGTACATCAGGCTTGTCTATGCCCATACCAAAAGCAATGGTAGCAACAATAATGACGTTTTCCTGTTGCAGGAACTGGCGCTGATTATCGGCTCTGATCTGTTTATCCAGTCCAGCATGATAGGGCAGCGCGGTACGCCCTTTGGACACTAGCCAGTCGGCAGTGCTTTCCACCTGCTTACGTGACAGGCAATACACGATGCCGGAGTCCTGGGCGTGTTTACGGCTGATAAAGTTCCAGAGTCGCTGCCGGTTGTTCTGGCCTTCACTAATCTGGTAAAAAATATTAGGGCGGTCAAAGCTATGTACAAACTTGCGCGCCTGTTGCAGATTCAGCTGTTGCTCAATTTCAAACCGAGTACGCTGATCCGCCGTCGCCGTTAAGGCAATCCGTGGGACCTCTGGAAACAGGTCATGCAGGCGGTAAAGGTTCTGATAGTCGCGCCGAAAGTCGTGTCCCCACTGTGAAACACAGTGGGCTTCATCGATGGCAAAAAGGGCAATTTCGCATTGCCCTAGCAGCTGCAAAAAATCTTCCGTCATGGCGCGTTCGGGAGCTACATACAGCAGGTCGATAGTACTATCGATCAGTTGCTGTCTAACCTGTTGCTGTTGTGCGTTAGTCTGGGTCGAGTTTAAAAAGGTGGCTTTGACCCCATTTTGCTCAAGGGCGTCAACCTGATCCTGCATTAATGCAATCAGCGGGGAGATGACGATGCCTACCCCTTTACGTGCAATCGCCGGAATCTGGTAGCAGACCGATTTGCCTCCGCCGGTGGGCATCAGCACGAGAGCATCCTGACCACTGATCAGGGTTTCAATGATTTCCTGTTGCTGGAAGCGGAAGCTCTGGTATCCAAAGCGGTTGCTTAATATGTCCAGTGCCTGTGACATGATAATATGAGGTTCCCTGTAGACGATTGAGAAAAATAATATGGACTGTCCGTGTCAATCCGGTGATCGTTACGATCGTTGCTGTGGTCGTTTTATATCACATCAGCACAACGCTGGAAACGCTCAGCAACTGATGCGCTCCAGATATACTGCCTTTGCACTAAAGCGGCAGGATTATATCATCGAAACCTGGCATGTGGATTATTGCCCAGCAGGATTACAAATGGATGATGCGATCAAATGGGTAAGGCTCGACATTTTAGACCAGCTTGAGCAGGACAATTCGGCAATGGTTGAATTTGAAGCGGGTTTTCTGCGGAATGGCAGACTGGACGGGTTGCATGAAAGAAGTGAGTTTGTGTACCAGCAGGGGCGCTGGTGGTATACCTGCGGAAAACACCTGCCGCTTTCCCATAAGCCCCGCAAGCCGGGAAGCAATGAAGGCTGTCCCTGTGGCAGCGGGGTTAAATATAAGCGTTGCTGTGGCCGGTAGATTTAAGACTCGTTATCTACCAGCAGTGGGAATATCTTTTCTTCTTCGAAATTCAGTCTTTCGCAGACCAGTCGGAAAATTTCCGACGATTCATCCACATACCGGGCGTGATCCTGTTCTTTGTGTGGCTTGCGACACCAGCCTCGGTTGTACTCATTAAAAATTCTTCTTAACTCAAGGGTGTTGCCAAGAAATTTATCCGCAATTTTCTTTGCATCAGAGGTGTGTTGTTTCAGCAGGTCCTGATATACGGAACGATCTTCGTGGGCCAGATGAGCCATGACCTGAGAGGTAAATCTTTCCAGTAGTTCACACACGATGGTATTGTGCCTGAGCGTGTACTGATTCAGCGAGATGCCGAGAATATTACATAAATCGCGTATTTCCTTGTTTTCTACTTTGAATTCTTCGATGGGTATCATTAGCCAGCTCCTGAGTGATATTTTTATATTTTTGTGTTGTTACGATCCATGCGTTCAGCCGTTTCGGGGTGAGGGAAATTTGGATGTGTATATTTATTAAGCCCTGAAATCAAACCTTTAGCCGGATTGATAGGGCTGGTAATCCGTTTTTCCTGATGGATCGTTTTATGGCCTGTAATTTACTACCTGGAATCCCCGTAACAGGGCCTGTTTTACCGGCCCAAAGACATTATCACAGGCTGTTGTTAACTACAATTAACCCAGGTCAAGATTTTATATTTTTAATCACGCTGGCGAGTTCCTCCAGCGCCAGCTCCAGTTCCTGATTCCAGGGGTTACCACAGTTAATCCGGATATAATTTTTAAACTTACGGGTGGCTGAAAACAGCATCCCGGGAGTAATGCCAATATTCTTTTCCAGAGCCTGGGTGTAGACCTCAAAACAGTCGATATGGCGGGGTAGCTCCACCCACAGCACAAAGCCTCCCTGTGGAGCCGAAATCCGGGTGCCTTCGGGGAACAGGCGCGCGATCATAAAACGGGCTTTTGCCACCTGTTCGCGAAAGGCTTTGCGTAATCTAACCAGATGACGTTCGTACTGGCCGCTTTGCAGAAACTCAGCCGTAGCGAGCTGCTGCAGGGAGGGTGAGGCAGAAGAGGTGGCCTGTTTCCATTCCAGCAGTTTTTCATGGTAGCGTCCGGCGAGAATCCAGCCCATGCGAAAACCCGGAGCCAGCGTTTTGGAAAAAGAAGAGCAGGACAGCACCCGATTTTCGCTATCGTAATTTTTCATAATGCCGGGGCGTGTATCGCCAAAGTACAGATCGCCATATACGTCATCTTCAATCAGTGGAATCTGTTGCGTGTTGAGGATTTCCATCAGGCGTTTTTTATTCGCTTCCGGCATCAGGGAGCCGGTTGGGTTGTTAAAATTGGGTACCAGCAGCATCGCCGTGATATCCATCGTGTCCAGCGCATATTCGAGCGATTCCAGATTGATGCCGGTCTCGGGGTCGCTGTCGATTTCGAGTGCCAGCATGCCCAGCTTTTCAATCAATCTTAGTACCGAGAAGTAGGTGGGTGACTCCACTGCAATAATATCGCCACGGCGGGCGACGGTATGCAGCGCCAGTGATAGCGCTTCGGTCGCTCCCGATGTAATGATTACATCATCCGCCGACAGGCTAAGCCCCTGATCTGCATAGCGTAGTGCGATCTGTGAGCGCAGCCTATCGTGGCCGGGAGGAAAGCAGTAATCCAGACTGGTTGCTGGAAATCGGCTCAGTACACTTCGCGTTTCCCGGATTAGTGCTTTTTCTGGCATCAGTTCCATGGAAGGTCTGGCTGCGGCAAAAGGGGCAATCCTGGGATTATTAGAAATTGCGAAAACTTCTTCAAACAGTTGCCCGAAACGAACCTTGCGTGGCTGACAGTTGGCTGAAATGATGGGCTTGGGTGTTTTGATGGACTGGTCGTGATGCGCGCTCACATAAAAACCAGACTGGGGGCGAGCCTTGAGTACGCCCTTGTCTTCCAGAGACAGGTAGGCCTGGCTGATGGTGGAGATGCTGACCTTGAGGGTGTTGCTTAATTTGCGTAAAGAGGGCGCGCGATCGCCAGCTTTCAACGTACCCTTGTCAATAAGCGTCATTACATAGCTCGAGACCTGGTCGTATTTAAAGTTGTCTTGCTGCTGCCTGGGGCTAGCATCCATAACAATCCTAAAACTGTATCGGTAATATTTATAGATAATTGTAACTGTTATAGTGACAGATTGCCCGCTATTCTTTACTCATCGTAATCGTATCGTTTTTTAAGGAGGTCTTGTTGTGGCTACATTCATATTACAGAAAAAAGCAGATGTTTTTTCCTGGTTGCTGAGGTTGTCGGCAGTATCCTCTTTTATTCAGGTATGGATAGAGCGTCACCATCAGCGTAGGCAACTGAGCGGGCTGGATAGTCGTCAGCTGGCAGACCTTGGATTAAATGCAGAGCAGGTTTTACTTGAGACACAGAAACCGTTCTGGAAATAGAGCTTCTCAAAGGTATCAATCAACATCCCCCTCGATACCTATTTTATAGCCCTCAAGCGAAAGCGCGAGGGTTTTTTTTTGCCCAGGGACGGGCTTATGCCCTGAAGGCCAGGGGCAGATATTTGCTCCTGCAATATCTGCATTCGCTACGTCCGTGTAGCTTAGGGCCGAGAAGGGTGCTTGCCCAGGGACGGGCTTATACCCTGAAGGCCAGGGGCAGATAATAGCTCCATACATAACCCGCATTCGCTACGCCCATAAATCTTTATGACAAACTGTACTGCCTCGCTATCTATTACTAAAATACTGTACTGTTCAGGGGGGCAAATTAAAGACACTAATAAAGGTATATTTTTAGCCCGCCAGCATTCTGTTAAGCTTTCACAATCTAGTTGG
>JACNJF010000080.1 GCA_014382695.1 Gammaproteobacteria bacterium
CGGTCGTAATCTCGTGGCACGATGATACCACCCACATACAAATGACCCAGTCGAATGGCTGCCAGCATGGAGCCTTTATCCAGTGCCTGTTTGTAAAGACTCAGCGCACGCAGCTCATCTTTTGCTACACCGAGGCCACGCTCATACAGAAAACCAATATGCGCCAGTGCTCTGGAGTCCCCCTGATCGTTGGCTTTGTTGAACCACTCCATCGCCTGCCGGTAATCCTGCTTAACACCGACCCCTTTTTCGAGCAGATGCCCTACACGCAGCTGCGCTTTGCTGTATCCCTTATCCGCCAGCCCCTTAAGTAACTCGAAGGCTTTGCTGAAGTTGCCTTCCAGACGTGCACTCATAGCCAGCTGGTAGATATTTTCTACTTCTATATCCTGCATGACGGCCTGATAGCGTGCTGTACCCCTGGTTTTTTCAGCGCCCTGCAGGGTTTGTAACGAAACTTTTAAGCTGGCCACTTCGGCACGCAATTGATCCAGTTCCATGAATGACTCTCGTAACATCAGTTCCAGTTCATAGTCACTGCGCAAGGCCTTGATCGATTCAAGAATCTCATCACGATCCGCCTGCATCGCTCCTTTTACAAAGTAACTGATCTTATCCCAGCGTTGTTCGATTAATTTGAGGCTGATGATGCCAGCGCTTAACTGGACGGTTTTTTGATTGATATAACCATTGCCCGAACCATTTTGCTGAAGCTCAAGGATCGATGAAATATAGGTTCCCAGTTCGTGCTGTAGAGACAGCTTTAATTCATCGATGGCTGAGATACGCGAACTGTATTCGGTATCGTATTCATTGGCCGCATAATCGTACTCACGGATATATTCCCTGACTTCGGCCTGAAGCGGTTGCATCATGGCGGCAAGATTCAAAAATAATACCCCGACAACTAGGGCATTCTGAAACACTGGCTTTTGATTTATATTCATGATTTCTGGTGACCGATGAATGTTACTAAATCTTATAGCATCGTTTCCAGCCAGTTCAATCAGTATGTGGAAGATACTGGCGTTACTGTAGTCCATACCGTCTTATTACTGGTATTTTGATTCAATTTAACGTATTTTTCAGCCTTTAAAAATTGCCTGGCTTAGAGATCTGATTTGAAACGATTGATACACTTAAGTTTGCTGTTATGTATTTACTCAAGCTCCGCTCTGGCGATAGAACCCGGTCAGATAAAGGCTCATTCTGAATTCTACGAACCGTTCAGGGCGGCCTTCACGGTTGAAGATATTGACGTTAGCCAGCTCGAAAATATTTCTATTCGTCTCGCCAGTGCCGGGGATTATCGTCAGCGGGGATTATCCCGCATCAGCTATCTGGATAGTTTTAACTTCACCAAAATCATCTCCGGTCAGGATAAACAACTGGTGGTCGTGGTCACCTCCAGTGAGCGTAACATTGAAGCTAGCCTCGATTTACTGGTTGACATCAGCGATGGTAAAAACAGTTTTACTCACCTTTATTCATTGATACTCAATCCAGATGTGATAGGAACTTATATACCCAATCCTGCTCAGGATGGCGAGTCGATGCTGAGCGAAAACACCCTGAGCGAATCAGAAATGACGGCTGAGCCGAAAATGACGGGTAATCTGGCCATATCAAATCCGCAACTGACAGAACTGGAAGGCGAGCAGCGAAAACAGCCTGAACAAATTCGTCAGCGCGAGACGATTCTGGCTAAAAATCAGGGCATTTCTATCATTGCCAATAACTCCCCGTTACACGATGACTATTCGGTATACCAGATTATGCGCGCTTTTTATCTGTTGAATCCGCAGGCTTTCATTCGGGGAAATATCAACCGGCTAATGTCAGGAAGTGATTTGATCGTTCCAGAAGCGGCTGAAGTCGCTGCCGTCAATCGCGAACAGGCGATACATTTTGTCCATTCAGTTTCGCGTAATCAACCCCTGCAGACCGATAGCCCAGCCCAATCCAGACCGTAAATTTCAGATCTGCGCATAGTCCTGTAACCAGCCGATGCCTGCCGCAGTCGTGGTCAGTGGCCTGTATTCACAGCCGATCCAGCCCTGATAGCCAATCTGCTGCAGATGCTGGAACAGGAAGTGGTAATTGATTTCACCACTACCCGGCTCGTGGCGTCCTGGATTATCCGCCAGTTGCATATGCCCGATGCGATCAAGATATTTCTGTATGGTATTAGCCAGATCACCTTCCATTACCTGCATATGATAAATGTCGTACTGGTAGAACAGATTATCACTGCCGACCTCATCCAGGATGGAGATCGCCTGTTCGGATTTATTCAGATAAAAGCCGGGGATATCGCGTGTATTGATGGCTTCGATCAATAGTTTCACGCCCGACTGCTGCATCAGATCGGCCGCATAATGCAGATTATCGACAAAGGTTTTTCTGAGTGCTGTGGAGCGTAAACCTGCAGGGGCAATGCCTGCCAGTGCATTACATTGCTGACAGTTTAACACCGTTGCATATTCCAGCGCCCGCTCCACCCCTGCGCGAAATTCTGAAACTCTTTTAGGGTCACAGGCAATACCTCGATCACCTTCATCCCAGTTACCGGCCGGCAGGTTAAACAATACCTGTTGCAGCTGTTGATCCTGTAGTCGTTGCAGAATTTCTGACGCCGGGTAAGCGTAGGGAAACAGATACTCAACCCCCCTGAATCCATCCGCAGCAGCCTGCTTGAAACGTTCTAAAAATGGAACTTCGGTATACAGCATCGATAAATTGGCACACAGTTTTAGCATTTCTGATTCCTGTCGAAGACTATCATGAGGCTAAAAGCATACAACGATGGCGCGATCAATTCATGCATTTATGATCTATCCAAAAAAGCTTATTAATTAGTTTAAAAAATCATTTACATGCGAATGATTCTTATTTACTATCAGTTCA
>JACNJF010000232.1 GCA_014382695.1 Gammaproteobacteria bacterium
GCCTGAATTGATCCACATCAGACCGCCCTGCGGTGTGATCAGAAAAAGCTAATTAACGATCGGCACACAGTGTTCACAAAAGCGATTTAACTGCTCCTGTCTCGCACTCTTGATGTGCTGGTAAAGGCGGGTGGTTTTCTCAGAGGGGCTAATCCCAAAGCCTTCGCTGAACAACTGGGCACAGCGCTCAAATATTGCCAGTGCTTCGACCCGGTTGCCCTGTGCCGCATGACAACTCATCAGGCCGCGACAATATTCTTCTGAATAAGGCTCCAGTTCTTTTGCCCGTTGATACAGTGAAATCACTTTCTGGCACTCTCCGCGTTGCTGGCCATAGAAATGGATAAGGCCTCGAATAGCACGTGACAGTTTATTTTTGAGTCGATCGGACTGCGCCAGCATCCAGCCTGTCTGTGACTCTTTCTCCAGAAACGAACCCTGATACAACTCAAAGATGGCCCTTGTTTTGCGCTCGATCAGCGCCAGATTTTGCTCCAGTGCCCCGGCCAGTAACCCATCCAGCTCTTTTAGCGCTCGCTCCAGAGCCCAGATATCCAGCCAGCACCGATTATCATTCAGACTCAACTGACCATTCGCAAACAACAGAACATCGGCACCGAGCTGCTGACGCAGTCGTGAAAGCGTGGTGGTAAATACGCTATGTGCCTTATCACCCTCGGCATCCGGCCACAGGATTGCACACAGTTGATCTTCACTGACATCAACACCTCCCTGCGCAATCAACACCTTTAACATCTCGATCGGCTTGCTGTTTTTGTGTGCATTCAGCTTGAATGGACTATTGTTGAGTGTAATCGAGAAAATACCGAGTGAATTTATCCTCACCTTCCACGGCCAGTTTTCGAGCTCAAACGGTGGCTGCGCTGGTTTTAGTTTTCGGCGCAGGATCAGGGCCTGCACATAGTCTGTTTCTATATCATTTTGCAGCGCGCGTAAGCACAGTGCGCACATCGCATCGGGACGCCACCAGTCGGAATTGAAATAGTTTTTCTGATGCCCGAGCTTCAGCGCCAGCGCTAGAAATTTCAGCCCCTGCGCTGTCTGTCCACTGGCAAACGCCAGTTCTGCCTGCGTAAGCTGGAGATTAAAATTAAGAAATGCCGACTTTATCTGTCGGCACCATGCCTCTGCCCGGGTCAGGCTCTGCAGCGCCAGATCGAGCTCGCCCATCTCGATCAATATTCTGCCGCGAGCGATAAGGTTAAGCGCTTCGGGAAACGGTGTCGCCAGTTGTTCAACCGCCTTTAATGACTTGTCGTTATGCGCCAGGGCGCGGTCGAGCCGCTTTTGCAGCAACGCTTCCAGCGCTGCCATGTAGTAATAATGGGCCTGATGCAGGCGTCCGTTCTGATCCATGATGGCGAGTACCTGCTGCAGGTACTCGGACCACTTTTGCGGCGGACTGTACTCGAATGCGAGATAAGCCTGCTGTACACGCAAAATGAAATCCCATAGATGAATCCCGCTCTGCTCGGCCAGCATCAGGCCCTGCGTCACGGCCTTTTGACTTTGTTCGAACCGGGTCGTCAGCCAGGCCTGCATTGCTACGCTCTGTTGCCAGGCAATCAGGTAAACCGGTTGTACCTGCTGTAACGTCGCGTAAGGCTTCAGACGCTCAACCACCCCACTGGCCTGTTCAAACTCACCCATCCAGCTCAGATACAGAACGTAGTGGGTTGCCATCGCGATGCGCTGACTGTGGTCGGAGATAAAATCCAGTAGTGCTCCCAGCTTATCCGCCCACTGTTTCATATCCCGATGTTGCGGCATGCGATACATCAGCGCGCAAAACATCGAGAAGGTGATGCGCACTTCAATTTCGGCTGAGGGGTAAGCGGGATTTTTCCTCTGGAAGTCTTCTATCCAGACTATCCACTGATCCAGTGGTTTGAAGTCATCCCAGGCAAAGATGAAGCTATCGATAATACCGCTCCAGCTTAGATACTGGCCGGCAATTTCATGGATACCCTCAAACCCTGTCATCGAGCGTTGATAAAGCTGTCTTGCGCCAAGCGGATCTTGCGCCAGTAATGCCGACGCCGACCAGTAGTGTATCCAGGGTGAACGCTGTGCATCGGGTATGTGCCTGATCAGGCTTTGCAGCAGTGTGAATGAACCCTGTGCCATCAACTCACCAGCCTGCTGCAGGATCAAGCCTTCCAGTTCCTGAAGCTGACCTGACCGGGAAAGTAATTCCGCAGCGGTTTCAATTTCGCCCTGCTGCTGCAAAAGTGTGACTTTCTGCCTGATCGTTTCAGTTTCGTTCACATCCATCACTACATAAATCCTTCTGGCTTATTGATGTCACCCAGTGAAAAAACTGGGTAAGCGTATCCAGAAAATCATGTTCAGGATAGCTAAAACTTAACACACCGCTAAACAGCGTGTAATGACATCAATCAGCATCCGTGCCTAAACCTCCGTCAACGTACCTGACAAAGGAAACTCACTCTAGTCAAAATAATGAACCGAAGCAGCTTTTAAAGAGTTAAGTAGCCGGTACTTCAGTCCGAACAGAAGGAAAACATGGATTCGATTTTTAGCGATGTGATGGATGTAGATTTAAAAGTCTTTCATGAATATCCAAGCATGCATCTCTACCGAAATTCACATGAATGATTTTTTAACTGGACGAGCTAACCATTCAATGCTTTTTTTTCCTGATATTTAAAAGAACTAGAGTTTAGAGTTTCAGGAGTAAAAAAAGCGTAAAAAGAATACCAAAATTAGTCCTGATTACGTACAAATCTCCGCCAGTCTTGTGATTTGAAGTGGTTTAGGCCTTGTAGTGACAGCGGCGCCTAGTAAACGGGTCAGAATGACCCTCAGGTCGAAGCGTCGATTGAATCGGTACTGGGCCTCAGCAAGATAGCGTTGAG
>JACNJF010000209.1 GCA_014382695.1 Gammaproteobacteria bacterium
CAGGCGTTCACTGGAAGACTCTAATGGCTTTGAGACTGGTATCAGTCATGCGCCTAAAGATCAGTTATCCAATCGCGAGATCGAAGTATTTGAATTGATTGGACACGGCATGACAACCAGTCAAATAGCCAGCAAACTGCATCTCAGCGTTAAAACCATCGAATCACATCGAGCCAACATCAAAACCAAACTGTGCCTCAGTACCAGTGGTGAACTGATGCGCAGTGCGGTGCAGTGGACACTGGATTCCTGAGCAATACTTCAAGGAGAATCAACAATGACAGTCTCAAGCTTTAACAAAAACAGCCCGTTGCAGACGGTAACACCCATCACAAACAGGGATCCCGATCCGTTACTGTTTCGCCAGATGCGAAGTGCACTGCAGGAATTTGTAGACCGGGTGGAGAAGGGAGAAATCACCAGCAAATACCACTATCGAAAATTTAAGCAGTTGTTATCTGAATGAATCACAGGGATGGCAGTTTTTCAGGCTAGCGTCATTCACTGCATACTCAATAACCTGCTCTAAACATACGGAGGACCACTGCAACACTGACAGACATCTATGTATAGAAACCATGCGCGTTCAATGCCATCATAGCGCCTCGTCAGTCATTACAATGAAACCTCATGGCCACATCCGGAAAAAAAAAGTCTGCGCAGAAAACTTCCGCAAAACCTTCTGCTGTAGACAAAGACCATAAACTGGCATGCTGTCCGATTGTAGGCATCGGTGCATCCGCCGGTGGTCTGGCCGCCTATAAAACACTGTTTAGCAATATGCCGGATGATAGCGGCATGGCCTTTGTGCTGGTGCCGCATCTGGATCCCAGGCATCAAAGCCTGATGGTGGAATTAATCGCTACCCAGACCGGAATGCCGGTGTGTGAAGCACAACATGAAATGGCCATACAGCCAAATCATATTTACATCATTCCACCGGGCAGCTATCTATCCGTGCAGAACGGCAAACTGCAGTTGTCGTCACCACCCCAGACCAGCAGGATCGATACTGCGATCGATTTTTTTCTGCGCTCGCTGGCGCAGGATCAGCAGGAAAAGGCGATTGGCATCATCCTCTCGGGTACCAGCTCACATGGCACCCTCGGACTGCAGGCGATCAAGGCGAATGGCGGCATGGCCATGGTGCAGCATCCAGAAAGCGCAGAATATAAATCCATGCCACAGAATGCGATCGACAGTGGCATCGTGGATTTCATCCTGCTGCCGGCAGAAATGCCCGCAGCCCTGATCAAATATATCCAGCATGCCTATGTTAGCGGCCTGTGGGCGAACACAGAACTGGCGGAATCAGAATCCGAACTACTGGACCGTGTACTCAAACTGTTGCGTGTGCACACCCATTACGATTTCCGAAATTACCGCAAAAACATGATCAGCCGGCGGGTGCAGCGGCGCATGGGACTCAACCATATCAGCCAGCTGCACGAGTATGCCGAGTTACTGGCTAAAAGCCCGCAGGAAGGCAGACGACTGTTGCGTGACCTGCTGATCAGTGTGACCGGTTTTTTTCGTGATCCGGAATCCTACAGGGTGCTGGAGCAAAGCGTCATTCCGCAGTGGCTAAAGCGTAAGGATAGTGACAACCCACTGCGTATCTGGGTTCCGGGTTGTGCTAGCGGAGAAGAAGCCTATTCGATTGCGATGCTGCTGATTGAACAGTTCTCTGCCGCTCAGCAACCGCTCAATTTACAAATTTTTGCCACCGATATCGATGAAACCGCACTCGATATCGCGCGTCAGGGGATCTATCCGGTGAGTATTGCTGCGGATATCGAACCACAGCGACTTAAGCGTTTCTTTACCCGCAGCGATGAACACTTTCAGGTGGTCAAACAGCTGCGTGAATCTGTCGTATTTGCCGCCCAGAACCTGATCAGCGATGCCCCCTTCTCCAGACTCGACATGATCAGCTGCCGCAACCTGCTGATTTATATGGAGCCATCACTGCAGCAAAAGGTTATCTCACTATTTCATTTCGCCCTGAAACCCGGTGGCCATCTGCTCCTCGGCTCTTCCGAGACAATCGGACGTCACCTTGACCTGTTTGAAACCGTCTCTAAAAAATGGCGCATCTATCGCAGAATCGGCCTCAGCCGACGTGATATTGTTGAGTTTCCAATTTCCAATTTAAGCGAAGGCCGTCAACTCATCATGCAGGACATCAAAACGCCCGTCACCCGCGAAGTTAATTTTGCCGAACTGACCCAGCGACAGCTACTCAACGATTATGCACCTGCATCGGTACTGATCAACCGTAAGTATGAAGTGCTGTATTTTCAGGGCGCCACCGGTGACTTTCTGGAACCCCCGACCGGCGAGCCTACACATAATCTGCTGTCTATGGCACGTCAGGGTCTGCAGAGTAAGCTGCGCGCTGCCTGTTACAAGGCCATCCGTGAAAACGCGCCTGTTACCGACAATACCCCAAACGTAAAACATAATGGCAACTGGCTGGCCTGCAGCATTACGGTCAAACCGATTGTGGAACCAAGGCAGGCTGAGGGGCTACTGCTGGTCACCTTCCACAAACTCCAGCCATCTACCCAAACGAATGCGCCGGAGTCAGGCTCTAACGTACTTGCGCAGGAAGATTCAGCCATCGTGCACCAGCTCGAATATGAATTGAAGGCTACCCGCGATGACCTGCAGACTACGATTGAAGATATGGAAAGCTCGAACGAGGAACTCAAAGCCTCCAACGAAGAAATCATGTCGATGAATGAAGAGCTGCAATCGGCCAACGAAGAGCTGGAAACCTCGAAGGAAGAATTGCAGTCGCTGAATGAAGAACTGAGCACGGTTAATAGCCAGCTGCAGGACAAGGTCGAAGACCTGGATAAAGCGCA
>JACNJF010000224.1:0-1914 GCA_014382695.1 Gammaproteobacteria bacterium
TATTTAAAACACCAGAGTCCGGTCTCAGGCCCCATCTTCAGGATGCCAGGTCTGAGCCCGGCCTTAGCCGGTCTCTATTTCTTTCCTATCAATTCAATCTGATAGCCATCCGGGTCCTCGATAAATGCAATAATGGTCAAACCCGCATTCATCGGACCCGCGTCTCGCAGGATTTTTCCGCCCAGTTTACGGATCTGCTCGGTAGCGCTGTACACATCATCCACTTCCAGCGCGATATGCCCGAATGCATTGCCCAGCTCATACTGATCACGGCCCCAGTTATAGGTTAGCTCAATCACCGTGTGGGAAGATTCGTCACCGTAGCCGATAAAAGCCAGGGTAAATTCACCGTCTGGATACTCTTTCTGGCGTAATAACGTCATCCCCAGTACATTCGTATAAAACTCGATTGACCGCGACAGATTGCCGACTCTTAACATGGTATGCAGTATGCGCATGCTTTAATTTTTCTCCGAACTGGTAGTTCTAAGGTTTCTCAGGGCTTCCTGTTTCACATTATAGGCTGCCAGATGCTGTTCCCAGAACAAATTTTTGAAGCGATTTTCCGGATCCGCTTTTTCCTTCAGCTCATAAAAATAGTCTGAACCCGGGAATGCACGGACAAACTGCTGCACGGAATCAGGGATTATATATGGCAGAATATAGCTGCCACCGGAGTTGACTGCAGCCGCGATCAACTCCCTGGTCCAGGCTTCTACCAATTGCTGCGATACCTTACTCTTCTCCTGCTGATAGATCACTCTGAATGAAAAAGAGTGCGCACTGGACCCCTTCAACAGGCCCCCGTGATCCTGTGGCAGATAGCTGATCAGAACCTTGAAGATATCCACGTCATGGCGATCAAAGATGTCACGCATATTAAATACAAATATTTCAAACCGCTTAACCGGGATCAGATATTCCTGCATCACCATGGTCGAAGTCGTGCTATTAATAAAACCACTGGAGCGCAGGTTGTAGCTATTTTCGAGATTACGCATGACCACCATTTCCTTCTGATATTTAACCGGATCAATCAGATTCTTCTGAAACCGGTGCAGCAGCGCAGAACGTGATTTCCAGTTAGCGAGCGCCGATTCCCACCAGGGCTCTATCTCATTGCTCTGCAGACGTCGCGCATCGGTCACAGGTTTATCGGTTTTACGCCAGCTGATATCAAGCAGGGTTTCATAGTTGGGGGGATAAAACACGGCCTGATGCTGCACAATATCTTCATCATCAAGAATATTGTCATTAAAATGCTGATTAAACTCGTTATAACCCAGAAATTTGGCCGTCCGTTCCAGCGCTATGTTATCCGCCAGCTCCAGCGTGGCCTGCACAATTACACCGAGCCCGCCAAAACCACCGATTGCACCAAAAAACAGCGCATTATTTTTATCCCGACTGGCCTCATACACCTTACCGTCTGCCAGCACTATGCGGATCGAACGCACCGAATTAATCACCGGTCCGGCCGCAACATAATTGCTGTGGGCATTCACGCTAAGCGACCCCGCCACACTGTAATCATTGCTGCCCTGCATGATTTTTATGGATAAATCATACGGGTCGATGAGTTGCTGAATCTTTTGCCAGCTGATGCCGGACTGTACCGTGATCAGCTTCTGTTCGACATCCAGCTCCAGAACCTCATCAAATTCACTCAAATCCAGAATCAGGCTATCCGGGTATCTCACATTCCCACCCAGACTATAATGCACACCACTCACCGAGATGGGACCCTTTGTCGAGACAATAGCGTCGATAATCTCCTGCTCTGTCAGTGGCTTTAGCGTCACAGAGCCATTATCCACCGCCGTCCCGCTAACCTCATCGATCACATAGGAGTTCAGCTCAACCGTATTGAACTGTTGATTGTGCTGGTAAAAATACGCGGTAACACCAATCGAA
>JACNJF010000224.1:2544-14316 GCA_014382695.1 Gammaproteobacteria bacterium
CCAGTCGGCATGCCGCTCATCTCGAATCACCACGGGCATACGGTGATGGATACGCGCCAGTTCACCGAATGCTTCAGTAGTCAGGATGGCACAGCTGTGCAGCTCATTGCCCTGTGGATCCTGCCAGTGCTCCCAGATTCCGGCAAAGCAAAACAGGGCCTGATCGAGATGACAGAAATACGGCTGTTTTATTCCTGACTCCTGATGCCATTCATAAAAACCACTCGCTGGCAGAAGGCAACGCCTGCGTCTAAAGGCATTTTTAAACGACGGTTTCTGCAGAATTGTTTCGGCCCGGGCATTAAACATACGATTCCCGATAGCCGTATCTTTCGCCCAGGCAGGCACCAGACCCCAGCGAAAAAAAGTTAACCCACTGCCCGTTTGCGCTAACACCGGCGTGGTGGGTGCAATATTGTAGCGCGAGACAAAGCGATCCGGCACTTCAGCCTGCAAGTACTCAGCAATCGCCTGCGCCGAAGACGCCAGCACAAAACGTCCACACATAAGAGTTTCCCTCCTGTTTTTAGTAGATTAAACAGCTGACCCCGATAGAGTAAAGGGATCGTTCGCTGACGCCCAGTGATTTTATATTTACGCTTCGCGCTCACAGCACACTATGAATCATTCACCGCTACTCTATAATGCTGGTTTTTTAGACCGCACCAGAGCTTATGCCTATCCTTACCCTGAAAGACCTTTATCACAGCTTCGGTAGCAGACCGGTGCTTGACCACGTCACACTCAGTATCGATAAGGGCGAGCGTATCTGTCTGGTCGGACGCAACGGCACCGGTAAATCCACCCTGCTCAAACTTATCGCCGGCCAGATGAAAGCCGATGAAGGCGAGGTTATCTACAGTCAGGGTATCCGCGTGGGCGAATTACGCCAGGACGTTCCGCAATCGATTCCGGGCAGCATCTACGATGTAGTCGCAGAAGGGGTCGGCGAGCTGGGCCGCGCCATCAGGGACTGGCATCATGCGTGTCTGGCGGCCGCATACGACCCTGATGCACTAACCCAGCTGGAAAAAAACCAGCAAATCATCGAAGCGCAAAACGGCTGGACTCTGGAGCAACGTATCAGCTCCACTATATCCCTGCTAAAACTGCCTGCCGAAGAGGCATTCGATGCCCAGTCCGGTGGATTAAAGCGGCGTACCCTGCTGGCTCAGGCTCTGGTCTCGCAACCCGATCTACTGCTACTCGACGAACCCACCAACCATCTCGATATCGATGCGATTCTGTGGCTGGAAGAATTTCTGAAATCGTTTAGCGGCGCCATCCTGTTCATCACCCACGACCGCTCTTTCCTGCAGAGTCTGGCTACTCGCATCATCGATCTTGATCGCGGTCAGCTGACCAGCTGGCCCGGCAGCTACGAAAAATACCTGACCAACAAACAGCAACAGCTGGATGCAGAACAAACCGCGAATGCACTGTTTGATAAAAAGCTGGCACAGGAAGAAGTCTGGATACGGCAGGGCATCAAAGCCCGACGTACGCGTAATGAAGGCCGCGTAAGAGCGCTAAAAAAACTACGTGAACAACGCTCCGAACGACGCGAACATTCCGGTACTGCCAGACTGGCCACGCATCGCGCGGACGCCTCCGGCAAGATTGTGATAGAGGCGGAACATATCGGCTTCAAGTGGCAGCAGACACAGATCGTGGATGATTTTTCCTGCAAGATTCAGCGCGGCGATAAAATCGGCATTATCGGTCCGAATGGCTGTGGTAAAACCACCCTGATCCAGCTGCTACTGGGTGAAATCGCACCCCAGTCCGGCACCCTGAAAACCGGCACCAAGCTGGAGATCGCCTATTTTGACCAGCATCGCAATGAACTCGATCTGAATAAATCGGTACGCGAGAATATCGCCGACGGAGCCGATACCGTTGACATCAACGGGAGCAACAAGCATGTCATCGGCTACCTGAAAGATTTTTTATTCAGTTCGGATCAGATCAACACCCCGGTGAAAGCGCTTTCCGGTGGCGAACGTAATCGCCTGATGCTGGCCCGCCTGTTCACTCGCCCGTTCAACTTCCTGATCATGGACGAACCCACCAACGACCTCGACATGGATACGCTGGAACTACTGGAAGAACTGCTGATGGAATATCAGGGCACCCTGTTGCTGGTCAGCCATGATCGTGAATTCATCAACAATATCGTCGACTACTGCTTCGCGTTTGAAGCCAACGCCAAAGTGAATGAATATGTGGGCGGCTATGATGACTGGCTTAAACAACGCCCCCAAATACAAAGCGCGGTAAAAAAGCCGACGCCGGCGTCAGCGAATACGCTCAAACCCAAAGTCGTTCGCAAGAAACTGGATTTCAATGAACAGAAGGAACTCAAGGCGCTACCACGTAAGATCGAAAAACAGGAACAGCTGATCGGACAGACTCAACAGCAGATGGCTGATCCCGAGTTTTACCAGAAATCAGCGGAAGTGATGCAGGCAGCACAGCTCAAGCTGGCGCAACAGGAACAGGAGCTGAAGCAGCTTTATACGCGCTGGGAACTACTTGAAGATGATTCCTGATCCATTAACGGCTGCGTCGACAGCCCGTTTACCCAGAAACTGGCTGCGATCTCACCACGACAGTGCAAAAACGCGGTGCCAGGGCTTTTATAATGGTGATGAAGTGCTATGATGCACGAAATTCTAATATAACGAACTTCAGTGCCCGAAGGTATACACCCACAATTTCAGTTAAACATCTTATCCCGATCAGATCATAGCCTGTCCCGCCGCCAGATTTCCGATGCTGCGTTAAAGGTATTGTATCGCCTGAACCAGGCTGGCTATCGGGCCTGTCTTGTGGGCGGAGGGGTTAGAGATGTATTACTCGGCAAGCAGCCGAAAGACTTCGATGTGTCGACCAGCGCCACCCCCGAACAGGTCAAGGCATTATTTAAAAACTGTCAGCTGATTGGACGCCGCTTTCGTCTGGCGCATATCCGTTACGGACGCGAAGTGATCGAGGTTGCGACCTTTCGCAGCCACGAACCCGAATCCCCCAAAACCGAACTCAACGATGAAGGACGGATTTTGCGCGATAACACCTTCGGCAGTATCGAGCAGGATGCACTCAGACGCGATTTTACCGTGAATGCGCTGTATTACGATATTAACGATTACTCCGTACTGGATTATGCGGATGGCATTCAGGACCTGCAAAACAAAACCCTCAAGTTAATCGGCGACCCGGCCACTCGCTACAAGGAAGATCCGGTGCGCATGCTGCGCGCGGTGCGCTTTGCTGCCAAACTGAACTTCACTATCGAGCAGCGTGCTGCCGAAGCGATCTTTGAGTACGGTTACCTGCTGCGCGACATTCCATCCGCCCGTCTGTACGACGAAGTGCTGAAAATATTTCACTCCGGCTACGCCCTGCGTGCGTATGAACTGCTACGCCACTACCAGCTGTTTCAGTATCTGTTTCCGGCATTAGACCTTCACCTGCAGTCAGAGCCCGCCGAAGCCATGCTGGATTTTATCGAGCAGGCGCTGGTCAATACCGATCTGCGCATCGCAGAAGATAAGCCCGTCTCGCCGGCCTTTTTCTTTGCCGCTCTGCTGTGGCCACTGGTCCATCAGAAGGCGATACAGCTACAATCGGAAAAGCTCGGCACCTTACCGGCGCTGATCAGCGCAGGCAATGAAATTTTTTGCGAACAGATAAAAACGATTTCGGTACCACGCCGCTTCAGTCAGATTGCGAAAAACATCTGGTCGATGCAGCCCCGCTTCTGTAACACCAATGGCAAACAGCCACTCCGACTGCTCCACCACCCCAATTTTCGTGCCGCCTACGATTTTTTCTGTATCCAGTCGATGGTCGGCCTGACCACGCATCAACTATGCGAATGGTGGACCCAGTTTCAGATTGATACCCCAGTGGAGCCGGCCGCCAGACCCATTGGTCATCGACCCAGACGTCATCGAAAGCCACGTCAGAGCCAGAACAAGGCGGAGTAACATGCAGTCACCGGCAGTAAAAACCTATATCGGTATAGGCAGCAATCTGGCCGATCCGAAACAGCAGGTGATCGATGTATTACCCCATCTAAATCAGATCAGCCAGACCCGGTTGCTGGAACATTCGTCGCTGTACCAGTCCGCTGCGGTAAGTGAGATTGAGCAGGAAGATTACATCAATGCCGTTGCCTGCCTCGAAACACAACTAACCCCGGAACAGTTACTGCTTGAATTACAGGCCATTGAATACGCCTTCTACCGACAGCGCTCGGATGAATTGAAATGGGCACCCCGGACGATGGACCTGGATATTATTTTATACGGCAATCTACGCCAGCGCGATTCACATCTGAGCATTCCGCACGACCAGCTGCAAAATCGACTTTTTGTATTACAGCCACTCCAGGAAATTGCCGGTGACCTGTATCTCCCCGGTCTCGGCAGCCTCAGCTATATGATTCAGCACGCCCCCTCATTGCGTATCGAAAAGTTAGCCTGAGCTTAAACGCCAGACGATGACAAATTAAGTTTGCAAGGATTTTTCCAGAGTGAAATACTAGCCTTAAATTCAAACCTTAAACCGCCATGTACTCACCCAGACCTTTACACAAAAAAATTACCCTGCCCTATCTGCATCAGCTCAAGCAGCAGGGAGAAAAAATCGCCTGCCTGACCGCCTATGACTACAGCTTTGCCCGACTGATGGATGTGTGCGGGGTTGAGATCGTACTGGTTGGCGATTCGCTGGGCATGGTGATTCAGGGCCATGACACCACCATCCCGGTGACGGTGGAAGATATTGAGTATCACGGCACAGCCGTCGCCAGGGGACTGGAAAAAAGCATGCTGATGCTGGATATGCCCTACGGCTCTCTCAATTCTCAGCAGCAGGCACTGGATAACGCGACGCGTATGATCAAACGTACCGGAGCCCAGATCGTCAAGCTGGAGGGCGGTATCACCCAGCTGAAAACGGTTGAAACCCTGAGCAAGTACAGAATCCCCGTCTGCGCCCACCTCGGGCTGCAACCACAATCTGTGCATAAAATGGGCGGTTACCGGGTGCAGGGGCGCGATCATGACAGCGCGATAGAAATGAAAGATACCGCGCTGCAGATACAGGAAGCCGGTGCCGACCTGTTATTACTCGAATGTGTGCCAGAGTCTCTCGCCACCGAAATCACTCAGCTGTTACAGATTCCGGTGATTGGTATTGGTGCCGGGGTGCACTGCGACGGGCAAATTCTGGTGCTGCAGGATATTCTGGGGATTGCTCATGGAAAAGCCCCCAGCTTTTCAAAAAACTACCTGAGCGAACAACCCAGTATCGAAACGGCGATCAGTGCTTACGTGACGGAAGTGAAAAACCAGAACTTTCCCGACGCCTCTCACAGCTTTTCCTAAACAGCCCGGTCATCGCCTATGCAACAGGTTCACAATAATCATGAATTATGTGCCCAGATCAAGATCTGGAAGCAGCAGCGCAAAACCATTGCGTTTGTCCCCACCATGGGAAACCTGCATCAGGGTCACCTGTCCCTGCTGCACGCCGCTCATGAGCAGGCGGACAAACTGGTCAGTAGCATCTTCGTAAACCCGATGCAGTTCGGCCCTAACGAAGACCTGAGCAAGTATCCGCGCACCCTGGAGCAGGACTGTAAGGCCCTGATGGAGCATGGTTGCGACCTGGTGTATCTACCCACCGAGAAGGATCTATACCCGCAGGGACTGGCCCACATCACCTCGGTGCAGGTGCCGGATGTAACCCGCTTTTACGAAGGCGAGTCTCGCCCCGGGCATCTAACCGGCGTCAGTACGATCGTGCTCAAACTGTTCAATCTGGTACAGCCAGATCTGGCCGTGTTTGGCAAAAAAGATTACCAGCAGTTGCAGATGATTAAAAAAATGGTGCGCGATCTGAATCTACCTGTCGGCATCATTGGCGGGGAAACCGTACGCGAAAAGAATGGTCTGGCGATGAGTTCACGTAACCAGTATCTGAGCGCCAGCGAACGTCAGCAATCTGCCGCACTGTATCAGCAACTTGGAAATACCGCCAAACAGATCCGCGCAGGTTCGAAAGACTTCGCGCAACTGTGTCAGGATGCGACCGAAGCACTCAGCGCGCAGGGCTTTGCGGTCGATTACTTTGACGTCTGCAGTCAAAAAAACCTGCAACCAGCGGTGGTCGGTGAAGCGCTGGTCATCGTGTGTGCCGCGCGCCTGGGCAACACCCGTCTGATCGACAATATCGAAATTTAACGACCACCCTATAACTAACTAGAAAACACCAGAGGAACTACACGTTATGAAACTTGAATCACTTGCCCTGCATCACGGCTACCAGTCCGAACCCACTACCAAGGCCGCTGCGGTACCGATTTACCAGACCACGTCCTACACCTTTGACGATACTCAGCATGGCGCTGACCTGTTCGATCTAAAGGTAGCCGGAAACATCTATACCCGTATCATGAATCCAACCACGGCGGTGCTTGAGCAGCGCCTGGCTGAGATGGAAGGCGGCATCGGAGCGCTCGCAGTGGCATCCGGGATGGCGGCAATCACCTACGCTATTCAGGCCATCGCCAGTACCGGCGATAATATTGTCAGCAGCACGCAACTTTACGGCGGCACCTATAATCTGTTTGCACACACCTTCCCACGTCAGGGCATACAGGTACGGATGGCATCCTTCGACGATTATGCCGGTCTGGAAAAGCATATCGATGATAAGACGCGCGCTCTGTTTTGCGAATCTATCGGCAATCCAGCAGGCAACATCGTGGATATCGAAAAGCTGGCCGAAATCGCCCACCGCCATGGCATACCACTGATCGTGGATAACACGGTCGCGACCCCTTATCTATGTCGCGCCTTCGATCATGGTGCCGATATCATCGTACACTCACTGACCAAATACATCGGCGGGCACGGCACCACCATCGGCGGTATCATCATCGACTCGGGACGTTTTGACTGGGTCGGAAACAAGGCGCGTTTCCCAATGCTGAACGAACCGGACCCTTCCTATCACGGCGTGGTCTACACCGAAGCACTCGGGCCTGCTGCTTACATCGGTCGCTGCCGTGTCGTTCCGCTGCGCAATACCGGCTCAGCGATTTCACCGCACAGCGCCTTTTTGCTGCTGCAGGGACTGGAAACGCTGGGGCTGCGTATGGAGCGCCATTGTGAAAACGCACTGAAGGCTGCGCACTATTTACAGCAACACCCGAAGGTGGAATGGGTCAGTTACGGTGCACTGCCGGACAGCAAGTATTTCGCCAACTGCCAGAAGATTACCGGTGGGCGCGCTTCCGGCATCCTCAGCTTTGGCATCAATGGTGGCAAGGAAGCAGGTGGACGCTTTATCGATGCCCTGCAAATGATACTGCGTCTGGTGAATATCGGCGACGCCAAGTCTCTGGCCTGCCATCCGGCGACCACGACCCACCGCCAGCTAAGTCCGCAGGAGCTGGCAACCGCCGGAGTCTCGGAAGACCTGGTTAGAATATCCGTTGGCATCGAGCATATCGACGATATCATCGCAGATATTGAACAGGCGCTGGATAAAGTGTAATCATCACAAGTTTTAAAATTAACTAAACCCCGGACATTCGGCCGGGGTTTTTACCCTGAAAACACTTAAAACCAATCCATTTTTACAGTTTTTGAAAACCCACCCCGCTTAATCCATTTTTCATTTTTCAGGAACCGGCTTTCAACGAACTTTCTCCTGAAACAGTAGACAGGCAGCCTTGTCCGCTGCGCTTTAATTTGCTTCCATTCAATACCCCTGCTTTTTATAAATTTAAGTTAATCAAAAATCATTTTTTTAGCTTTCATCGAAAACAAGCAGCCTAACCGCATGAATTTTTACGAAATTTTCACGCCTTTTACTTTTAAATAGCAAAAAAAGTGAACAAATACACTAATAAATTATAAATAAACAGCTACTCGCTGCAATTAACAAAATAAAAATATTTGCTTCAAATCAGGCTCACAGATCGCAATCTGTTAATTAGTTTGGGTGCTTTTCGACATTTTGTCTAAAAGCGATAACATTTTGCAGCTTCTGCACTTGATTGGCCCCCGGGTATTTCGGGCCTGATTCCATCAAAGGGCTTATAAAACTAAAAACAAAGGAGATTTAAGGATGAAAAATGTATCAAGTTATACCTTGCAGGCCACGGTGACGACCCTGCTCACACTAGGAGCCGGCTCAGCAGCAGCCGTACCCTTACCGGGCGGCACCCTCGACCCACTCACCATTCCGAAATATGTCACGCCACTGGTGATTCCACCGGTCATGAATAAAACCGGCGTCGATGCTACAGGAGGCGATTTGTACGACATCGCCGTTCGTCAGTTCAAACAACAGATTTTACCGGGTGGGATATGGAATAGCATCAATGGCCGCACCGATGCTTTTCCTGCCACCACCATCTGGAGCTATGGTCCGGCTGCAGATCCTGCACCCGACTCTTCCAGCTTAGGTGGTGCCGCCGGTGTTGCTCCGGCCCCAAATTCTCAATTTAACTATCCTTCCTATACGGTTGAAAACACCAAAGATGTAAAAACCACGGTTAACTGGATCAATGATCTGGTCGACGCCAATGGCAACGCGCTTCCGCATCTGTTTGCGGTCGATCAGTCTCTGCACTGGGCAAACCCTCTGGCAAACTGTAAAAGTGGCGAAGTCCGCTCAGACTGCGCTGGCGTTTCGGCAGCACCCTATACAGGCCCTGTTCCCATCGTGACCCATGTTCATGGCGCCCACGTTGGCTCCTCAGGCGATGGCTACACGGAAGCCTGGTGGTTACCTAACGCGAACAATATCAACTGTGTCCCCAGAGATGCTAACGGTGTCCTCACCGCAACACCTACCGGTCTCGATACAGCAACCAATACCTGGAATGTGGCCTGCGAAGGAAATATCGCAAATCAGCTGACCGATAACACTGGCACGCTTGATCCAAACACCAACAATCCTGCGAATGGCGGCCAGGGTATCGGCCGCTTTGCCTATCCGAACGATCAGCCTTCTACCACCCTCTGGTACCATGACCATTCTCTCGGCATGACACGTCTGAATGTAATGGCAGGACCTGCCGGCTTCTGGCTGGTGCGTGATGCATTGGCTGTAGGCGGTGAAACCGGACTTGCTGCAGGCTCTGTTCTACCAGCTCCGGCACCGATTGCCGGCGAAACGCTGGCAACAACTAACTTCCCGACGGCTATGGGCGGTTCACGTGAAAAATATCGTGAAATCCCGATCGTTATTCAGGGGCGCTCTTTCAATGCCGATGGCTCGCTGTTCTATCCCGATAACCGCGCTTTCTTTGAAGGCCTGAATGTAGCGGGCACCGATGCTGGCGGCAATGGTCAGTTTCCAGCAGGTAGCGGAGAGTTGCAGATCGATATGAATCCAGCGACTTCGGATATCGCACCAATCTGGAATCCAGAAGCGTTTTTTAACACCATGGTCGTCAATGGCGTGACCTGGCCACAACTCTAAGTGGCGCCTGCACAATACCGGTTCCGCCTGCTGAATGGCAGCAACTCGCGCTTTCTGAATCTGGCTCTAAAGGTTACCGATGGCGCTGGCAATCCGGTAGCAGCGATGCGTACGTTTTATAAAACTAGACCTAATGGCAAGATCGTTAAACGTCAGTTCGGTATCGATGAATTAAATATGTTCCAGATTGGTTCCGAACAAAGCCTGTCACCGACCGTTACCGCAGTACGTACCGGATTTGCTACCCGTTTAACAGGTACATCCACCGTCAGACCTAACGGCACAGTTGCCAAACGTAAAAGAGCCGCTAATCCTCAACAGGCGCTGTTGATGGGCCTGGCTGAACGTGCTGATGTCATCGTCGATTTCCGTGGCCTGCCGAACGGCACCATTATCACCATGACCAACACCGCACCGGATGCACCATTCGGCGGCTTCCCGGATATTCCTGCAGATCCAACCACCACCGGTCAGGTGATGCGTTTTGTGGTGAACGACACACTGCTGGGGTTAAGCCCGACGGATGAACTGCGTGACCCGATCACCAACGCGATCATCAATCCACTCGCTGCAGCGACAGAAGTTCAAAATCTGGTTATAGACCCGCTCGCACTGGGGAATTTCTCTGTCGCCGTCACCAATCCGGTTCCACGTGAGTTGGCGCTGATCGAAGAAGAGTCCGCCCTGATCTGTGTAGATGTCGATTTAGCAGGCAATGTAGTTCAGCTTCCAGCGCTGACGCCGGTAGCCGGAGCCTGTGCGGATGCCGGTGGAAATATTCATCCAACCGCGTTGCCGTTTGCACCTAAAGCGGCCGTACTGGGCACTGTTGATCCAGCAGGCGTTGCTGCGGTAACGTTGTGGTCAGATCCGATTGTCACGAATGTGAATGCCGATGGTTCTGGTGCACAAACTGCCGAGCAGTGGAACCTATGGAATTTCACGGTTGACGGTCATCCGATCCACGTTCATCTGGTCAAGTTCAAGGTACTCGGTCGCTCGGCTATCGGTGGCGGCCCCAGCGTTGTCTCGGACAGAACAAATAGCAACCTTGGAGTACAGGCCTGGGAAGATGGCTGGAAAGATACGGTCATTACCTATCCCGGAGAAATCACCTCTATTGCTGCCAACTTTGATATCAACGGTCTGTATGTATGGCACTGCCATATTGTAGAGCACGAAGACAATGAGATGATGGTCCCAATGTGTGTGGGTACCGCTGGAGTGGACTGCCCGGCTCAACTATTCTAATTATTTGAATAATTTAAGCCCAGAAAAGGTCGCCTTCGGGCGGCCTTTTTTAACCACCAATAATAAACAGGGAGACTATTTAGAATGCGAACTTCAGTATACCTGACAATCCTGTTGAGCACGTTAAGTGTAACCCTGCAGGCAGCAGATAAGACTGCCAGTCTGCGTGATCAGGCAGACCGAATCAATTACAGTATTGGTCATCAGATTGGCACTGACTTTATGCGTCAGAATATCATGTTAAACCCGACCTCAATCAGACGGGGGCTAGAGGATGGACAGAACAATTCGGTGCCCCTGCTGGACCAGCAACAGATGAGCCTAGCTCTGCTTGAGCTGAAGAAAAATATCACCCGCGATATGCAGAAAAAAGCCGAGCAGAAGATACAGAACAGAAAAATACTGGAACAGGAAAAGCGCCAGGCAGGGATCGAATTCCTGCAACAGAACCAGCAAAAAGAAGGGGTAAAAACCATGCCCAGCGGCCTGCAGTATAAAGTCCTGAAAAGTGGCAACGGAAAACACCCCAATGAAAGTGACTATGTAACCTTTAATTACATGGCCCGGACTCTGGATGGCAAAGCGTACGACAGCTCCTTTAAAAAAGGCAAGCCCGCGACCTATCGGGCGAATGGCGTTTTACCAGGATTTACCGAAGCAATACAGATGATGCAACCCGGCGCCAGATGGGAACTCTACCTGCCGCCTGAACTGGCATATGGCAGACAGGGTCCACTGGCACATCAAACCATCATCATTGAAACCGAATTACTCTCTATAAATCAGTAACTTATATAAATAAACTTTTAAATATCAGCATTTACATGCGTATCTATATTTTTCACTACATAATTGAAATTAAAAAAAATACAGTGTGACCCCTCTTCTCCAGCCACAAATTATCATAGCAATGAAAGTACAACACTCCTATCAACTATAGCGATGATTTAAATATAAAATTCCGGGAATGATACCTGTTACCGCCTCATTCCCTTTTAGTATTCTTAATTA
>JACNJF010000027.1 GCA_014382695.1 Gammaproteobacteria bacterium
TGCTTCGAGCTCTGTCTCTGCTTCGAGCTCTGTCTCTGCTTCGAGCTCTGCTTCTGCTTCGAGCTCTGCTTCTGCTTCGAGCTCTGCTTCTGCTTCGAGCTCTGCTTCTGCTTCGAGCTCTGCTTCTGCTTCGAGCTCTGCTTCTGCTTCGAGCTCTGCTTCTGCTTCGAGCTCTGTCTCTGCTTCGAGCTCTGTCTCTGCTTCGAGCACTGCTTCTACTTCGAGTTCTGTCTCTGCTTCGAGCTCTGCTTCTGGCTGGATTTCTGCTTCACTCGACTTAAACGCCTGAACATCCGCTGCCGGCCCCGATTCACGGCTAAGAGCATCCTGAATCTCACTCAGCCCACCATCCAGCTCGCTGACAAAATCGTTGATGGACGATTCTACCGCTGATTTCGGCTCCAATGACTGAAGCTCAATTTCAGTGATATCATCCAGCTCCATCATTTCGTCTGATGCACTAAACTCCCGTTCAGAACCTGAAGTTTGTTGCTGAACCTCTTCATCCATCTGGCTTTCAGCTGGATTCGCATTCATATCTGCATTGTCGATCAGCAAATTGTCTGTGGACGATCCGGCTCCTGGTTCGAGGGGTGCCTTTCCGGCCAGTAGTAGCTCTAACTGATTATCCGCAAAATCAAGAATCGACTCGGCATCAGATCGCTGCTCTCCAAACGCTTCCAGATAATACTCCAGACTGACAACAACCTGGGATAACTGATCCAGTCTGTCAGCATCCATGAATCCGTCCAGATCCAGATTATCCAGATATTCCTGCAAGCCGGCTATAATGGTCACAGCCCGCTCTTCATTGAGCATACTTAACGCGCCCTGCGTTTCATGTAACAGTAACTGGCAAAAGTCGATATTCTCTTCCTTGCTGTTATCTTTAATGAAATCGAGTATGGCTCCTTTAATCTTTTGGATATCATCCAGTGCAGCCGTCACCACGCCTGACAGCATATTATCCATTTCAAAACTGGTGGAGGCACTGACCGAGTTATCCTCACCTCTTTGCGGGAAGTGACCCTTATGCATCTGCTCCAGCGCCTGATCGACCTGGATAAGCTCGGAGGCCATAGCCAGAAATTTTTCCGGATCCGGTTGCTCAATACCTTCCACAACCTGGGTAATCATTACGATCTGTGATTCTATCAACTGGCGCTGAGAACCAAGACCAATCATTGCCAGGGTATCCGAAATGATATGTAATTCGCGTGGGATATTTTCCAGCAGCGAAGTATTGCTAAGATCACCGTTCACATACACTTCGAGGGCAGATTTTACCTCTTCTAGATCCGCCTGAACCGCATCGGATACGGTTCTCATCAATTCCTGATTGGGACCGGAGATCGTCGATTTCTGGTCATCCGCGTCCGGTAAAAACTGCTCCAGTCGGTAGGCTGTTTTAATGGCAAGACTTTTGGGGCCATCGCATTCCGGCTGAGCGATGTAATACAGCAGGTTTTTTATCAGCTCGATAGGCTGCACCCGAATCAGTTCTTTTTCACCCTTGAGGATCATTCCGCGAAAGATATGATCCACTTTCCCGAGCAGCATTTTTACCGAAACCCCTAACGGCAGGTTATCGCGAAATACGGACTCAATCAGCGCACCAACAATCCACCACAGCCGCGCTACCTGCTCGGATGAAGAGCGCTCTTCCATAATTTCGGTGATCTTGGCGAGACGCGAAAGATTCCCCAGTACATCCTTATCCTTAATCAGGCCAAGCAGTGAATATTGATAGGCGGGACGCAGTTTCTTCGCCAGCTGGCGGGTAATCTGGTTTTTATTTTCATCGATAGCATCGTATTCCTTATCATCGTTATGCATCGACAGATCGGGCAGGAACAGTAGTTTTTCTGAAAATAGATCTTCGTTTCTGGCCGCCCGGATATCGTTCAGCAGGGGCAGGATGGCAATCGGGATATCCTTATTTCCGGCCTGAATATGCTCAAGGTAATCGGGTAGCTGTAAAACCGCGCGCAACAGAACTTCGAGGGCCTGCAGGTCCTGCTGCTCCTTGCTCGCAATATACAGACACAGTGCGCGCATTTCTTCCGCCAGCATAGCAGCACCGTACTGCTCGATCATGCTCAGAACGCCTTGCAGATCCTTTACTTTAGCTTCAACCGACGACAGCATCGAAGCATCTTTCTCTTCAATGTAGACATTCAAATCACTTCTGATCGAAGTCAGTATTTCGTCAATCGACTTCTTAACCCAGCCTAAAGCACTTTGTTTAATGGATGTATGTTTAAAATCCATACCCGACCTTTTATGTAGTTAACCTTGTGAGTTTTTAAGATCCACAACAGACAGATCATCGACTTTTTGAATGATCGTGCGATCTGAATTATGGACATTTGGCAACTTAAAGCCCGCTACCGAATAGTGTAGCGCTTTTACCATATCGGACAGCTCGCGCATCGATTCAGAAGCCTGCGTGGAGCCTTCTGCCGTTTTCATCGTTATCTGCTGGATCTCGTTCATCGTATGTGTAATGGATACGCTATCTTTGGCATGTTTCTGGGTCGAATCTGAAATCTGCAGGATACGCTGAGCCAGATTGGTCGAAACCTTTTCGATTCTTTCCAGCGCACCACCCGCATTTTCGGCCAAAGTCGCTCCCTCAACCACGTTTGATGTACTCTGTTCCATCGACGCAATAGCCTCATTGGTATCCGCCTGGATCGTTTTCACCAGAGCCTCAATTTGCCGCGTTGCATCACCGGTTCGTTCCGCCAGTCGCTGAACCTCGTCCGCAACCACCGCAAAACCCCTACCTGCTTCACCGGCCATAGCAGCCTGTATTGCCGCATTCAAGGCCAGAATATTGGTCTGATCTGAGATTTCTGTAATCAGATTTACGATATCCCCAATTTCCTGCGAACTTTCGCCGAGTCGCTTGATACGTTTGGAGGTTTCCTGAATCTGTTCACGAATCGACTCCATGCCGGAAATGGTTCGGCGTACCGTTTCACCACCCTTGTGGGCAATATTGACCGAATTTCTCGCCACGTCGGCAGATTCCGATGCGGTTTTCGAGACCAGACTCATACTGTTCGAAATATCCGTAATCGCGGCACTGGCAGAGGCAATTTCACGCGCCTGCTGGTCACTCGATTTAGCCAGCTCGATGGTCGTGGAGCGCGTCGTTTTTACCGCTGCAGTTACCTGCTCGGAGGTATCGTTGATGGTTCCGACCAGGTCACGCAATGCATCGATCGTATAGTTAACCGAATCGGCGATAGCGCCGGTAATATCTTCCGTAACGGTAGTGTGTGTGGTCAGATCACCATCCGCCAGATTAGCCATTTCATCCAGCAGACGCAGGATGGCTCGCTGATTTTTTTCATTCTGATTCTGTGATTCATGCAGCCGTTTGGCTGAGTCCCGTACCAGTTTAACACCTAGCAGGATCAGCAATAACACCGCCAGTAATCCTGCAACGTAGGCAATCAGATTATAAACCTGTAAGCGTTCGTCGTAATTTGTAATACCACTTTCCAGATCGCGTGATGCTTCGAGTACGCGCGGACTGATTTGCTGGATATCACTGGCGGCGTCCCGAACCTCGAACAATTGCGGTGAGTTTTCCAGAATCTGGTTGACATTCTTTTTCACGATCGAAAACAGATCCGCCAGCTGCAACAACTTGCTGACGACCTGATCGCCTGTCAGCTGATTGATGCCGAGACTTTTGCTACCTTCCAGCATCGCGATCAGGATGCGCTCTATGAGTGCTGTTTCACGACCAAACTGATCCGCTGCAGCCATTACCTGATCACCACCAGACATGATCTGATTGAGGCTGTTTTGCACACTCTGAATCAGTGCCAGCTGGCGTGAAGCAGTTGCGATATCGGTTCGATCAGCCTTGCTTTTAACCAGAATTTTAACCACATCATCGGAAAGTACCAGCAACTCGGGCACCGACTCATTGATCAGAGTCACGTATTGACTAACCGTCTCGATCGACTCTCTGGCCTGCAATATGATGTTGATACTGGCATCGTAGTCTTCCCACGCTGCCACAATACTATCAAATTCATTTTGCAGATCAGCCGGAATCGCAGGGAACTGCTGCTCCACATCACCGGACTTGAGGCGATTGAGGGTATTCACAAAACGCGCCTGATAACGCTTTAACTGGACAAATGCCGCCGAATTTCCGATCGAAGCCTCCAGTGCGTAAGTGGCAATCTGCTGCGACACAACCTGCTGCTCATTCACGATCGCAGAATAGGCACGACCATAGCGAGCCTGCGTGTCACCATAGTTAAATAATACCACCATCACCAGAATAGAAAGAACGATGCCAATAGCGAAAGCCACCAACAACCCGTTCCCTTTGGTTTCTTTTCTGGTTATTGTGGCGTCTGTTTTTTTTGCCGTAAAAATATTCTTAAAGTTTCCTATTAGCGGCATAACCCCCCCGGTGAATAAATCTTTTCAAGTAATCAAACCAGCCTGAGAAAGCGGTCATGCGCCACCAGTTTCTCTACACTGAAAATACTCCATTTAAATTGCGTGTCATTGAAGGCACCGGCAACATAGGGCTCAAGTTCGCCCATATCAGGCACCGCCCCCTCCATTTGCATCTCTGGCTTAAAACGTCGCATGCCAAAGACTTCTTCGACCATCAGGCCAGCCATAATATTATTTTTATTAATGACCAGAATCCGGCTTTCTTTGGTAATCCGGGTAAACATACCCTGCAGATAAATCCGCATATCAAGAATAGGAATCAGGGTACCTCGCACATTGGCAATCCCTTTAACCCAGGATTGAACTCCGGGCACTCTGATCGTTTCAGGAGGAGGAAGAATTTCAGTCACATCAGACATCCGTGCGACCATTTTTTTTCCATTTAAGCTAAAACCTATACCCACCCAGTCTTTTTCTACTTTTTTTCCTTGCGGCAACCCTCTGCCATTGTGCCGGCAGCGCTGATCAAAATCCTGCAATATAGCGAACGGTGCAAGCGACTCCATACAATCAGCTGAGCACCTTGTTAATGCGTGCAATCAACTCAGCTTCCCTGGCTGGCTTAACGATATAGTCTTTTGCACCCTGTCGCATACCCCAGATCTTGTCCGTTTCCTGATCTTTGGTCGTTATAATGATGACCGGAATATTCGCCGTTGCTGGATTGCGACTCAAATCACGGGTAGCCTGAAATCCATTTTTCCCGGGCATCACCACATCCATCAGAATGCAATCTGGCTTCATCTCTATGGCCTTGGCAACACCCTCGTCCCCATTCGAGGCGGTCGAAACCCTGATTTTATTGCGCTCCAGCATGGCCTTAAAAACATGCAATTCGGTCGGAGAGTCATCTACTATTAAAATATGCGTCATAATCTTGCAGCTTGAGGGTTAGTCAAAGTGAGTTAATTACGCCCACTCACATGAGCAGTGATGGCACCGATTAAGTCTTCTTTAGAAAATGGCTTGGTCAGGTACTCTTCAGAACCGACAATACGTCCTCGGGCACGATCAAAAATACTATCCTTACTCGACAACATAATGACCGGTGTCGAGCGAAAGGTCTGATTATTTTTTATCAGTGCGCAGGTTTGATAGCCATCCAGACGCGGCATCATGATATCGACAAAGATGATATCCGGATGATGTTCGGTAATTTTTGCCAGAGCTTCAAAGCCGTCAGTTGCTGTAATAACATCGCAGCCAACTTTTTTTAGCAGTGTTTCAGCACTTCGTCTAATTGTTTTACTGTCATCGATCACCATCACTTTTACATTTACATTTAATGTCAAAGGCGGCGATTGTTCTTCTGCTTGCTGGGACTCGTTACTCACATTTCCCCCGAGTATTGAAAAGGCCGGTTTTTAATCGGCTTACAAAAAATAATTATAGGCATTTTTACTTTCCAAACCAGTTATTTAATTAAAAATACTGAAGTAAATTCTACACTTTTAGTGCGATTTAAAATTGCTAGCCGTCTATTTCCAGACATTTCCACCATCTGAAAAACACCGTACCCCCCTCCACATGGAAAGGATAAAACAAAAAATATCATTTCCCTGAGATACCTTAGTCCAGATTACGGAAATAACCTGACTCAATAAGCACACAATAAATACTTATCCCAAATTTTATAAAATGAGTAAAATACTCTCTGCATATTTAAAGCGTAGCCTCATGAACTCACAAAATCTATCCACCGTTCCCCATTTAATAACCGCCAACTCGCATCCGATTGAAGAAATCGAACGCCACATCCTGGCCAGGCAGGATGAAATCGAGCTGTGGTTCCGTCAGCAGTTTAATCGCTCACCCGCGCCGTTTTATGCCAGCGTGGACCTGCGTAACGCTGGATTTAAACTGGCTCCGGTCGATACCAACCTGTTCCCCGCCGGCTTTAATAACCTGAATCCAGCCTCCAAACCGCTGTGCATCCAGGCGATTCAGATTACGCTGGAGCGATTCTGTCCGGAAGCCCGCGGTATCATGATCGTGCCTGAAAACCATACCCGCAACCTGTTTTATCTGGAAAACGTAGCCACTATTCAGGAGTACATCAGTCTGGCTGGCTATCGCTGTGCGCTCGGGACATTACGCGAAGACATAACAACACCTACCGACATTACACTACCATCGGGTCGAGCTATCACCCTGTATCCGATTGTAAGAAATGGCGATCAGATCAGTATTGGTGACTTTATCCCCTGTGCTATCGTGTTAAACAATGACCTGTCGGGCGGGCGCCCCAAAATCCTTGAAAAAATCAGCCAGACCCTGATTCCGCCACTCGATCTGGGCTGGACAAACCGCTTTAAATCCGATCACTTTCAAATCTATGACGATGTCGCCAACAGCTTCGCAGAGCTGATCAAGATAGACCCATGGCTGATCAATCCACTGTTTACCAATTGCGGTGCAATTGATTTCATGAAGCGTGAAGGCGAAGACTGCCTCGCCAAAAACACCGAATCGCTGCTCAAGCGCATACAGCTTAAATACGATGAATACGGCATTACCGATAAGCCCTATGTCGTGATCAAGGCCGACCAGGGAACCTATGGCATGGGCATTATGGTGGTTTCCTCCGCCGAAGAACTGCGTAAACTGAACCGCAAACAGCGCACCAGCATGTCGACCATCAAGGAAGGCGGTGACACCTCTGAAGTCATCCTGCAGGAAGGCGTACCAACGCGTGAAACCTGGGGTGAAAACAGACTGACCGCCGAACCCGTGGTGTATATGATCGATCATTATGTCGTCGGCGGGTTTTACCGTATGCATTCGAAGAAAAGCGCTACCGACAACCTGAACTCACCCGGCATGTCGTTTCAGCCACTTGCGTTTGCCGAGGCCTGTAATACGCCCGATCCGGAGCTGGACGAAGATGCCAGCCCCAACCGCTTCTATGCCTACGGCGTTATCGGTCGCCTCGCACTGCTGGCGGCGGCGCGTGAAATCGAAGAGTCAAAAGCGGAATGACGCAGCGTAAACTCGGCATCGTGATGGATTCCATCGAGTCCATCAAAACCTACAAGGACAGCAGCTTCGCCATGCTGCTGGAGGCGCAGCGTCGGGGCTGGCAACTGTACTATATGCAGTTACAGGATTTACACATGGAATCCGGCATCAGCTATGCCGAGTGTCAGCAGATTAGCGTCATCGACCAGCCCCGCGATTACTTCCAGCTGCAGCCACAGCAAACCATCTGTCTGGCCGATCTGGATGTCATCCTGATGCGCAAGGATCCTCCGTTTGATATGGAATACATCTACGCCACCTATCTACTGGAGCAGGCCGAAGAAAACGGCGTGCTGGTGGTCAACAGGCCGCAAAGCCTGCGCGACTGCAACGAAAAATTGTTCACCCGTGAATTCCCGCAATGCTGCACCCCAACCCGGGTAGCGCGCAAAGCCTCACTGATAAAACAGTTTCTGGCCCAGCACCAGGACATTATCATCAAGCCACTGGATGGCATGGGCGGCAAGTCTATCTTCCGCATCCGTGAAGGTGACCCCAACACCAATGCAATCATCGAAGCCCTGACCCATTACGGCAGCACTCAGGCCATGGTGCAAAAGTTCATCCCGCAGATCTCCGCCGGTGACAAGCGCATCCTGCTGATTGATGGAGTGCCAGTGCCGTATGCACTGGCACGTATTCCGGCCATCGGCGAAAACCGTGGGAATCTGGCTGCCGGTGCCAGCTCGCAGGGTCAGCCGCTGAGTGAACGTGATCTCTGGATCTGCCAGCAAATCGCGCCAACACTGCGCGCAAAAGGGCTAATTTTTGTTGGCATCGATGTCATTGGTGATTATCTGACCGAAATCAACATCACCAGCCCGACCTGCATCCGCGAACTCGATAGTCAGTTCAAGCTTAATATCAGTCACGATCTGTTTGAATGTATAGAGCAAAAACTGTTAGCCGCCTAACTCGCCTGCTGCTGTTAGTCATAGCTGCACTGGTTCTGTCCGGGCTAGCGGGCTGTCACTCCAACAGGGTGTGGCAACAACGCTTTCTGCAGTTTGGCACCATCATCGATATCAGCCTGGTGGACACGGATGAGCGACATGCTGAACAGGTGTTTAGTGAAATCGGGCAACTGCTGGAAACGAGGCATCACCAATGGCACGGCTGGGAAGATGGCACACTCAGCCGGTTTAACCACGCACTCGCGCAACAGCCAGCAGAGGGTGTGCCGATCCCGCCGGTTCTCGACCTGTTGATTACCCAGTCAAAAAAATACTATCGCCTCAGCCAGGGCCGTTTCAACCCGGCGATGGGTCGCCTGATTGCAGCCTGGGGCTTTCATGACCATAGTGCAGCCGATCCGATAACCATAGCACTGATCAAGCAAAACATCCCTGGCATGGATGATCTTGCCATCCGCCAGCAGCGGGCTTTTTCCAGCAACCCCCATCTGCAGCTTGATTTCGGGGCTATCGCCAAAGGTCTTGGGGTTAGTCAGATTGCCCAGCTGATCCGCCAGCAGCAGATTAAAGACTTTATTATCAACGCCGGCGGCGATGTCTACGCGGAGGGCCAGAAACCCGGCGCTGCCTGGAACATAGCGATCCAGAGCCCATTCGATGAAACCGTGCTTGGCAGCATCCAGACCGATGCAGCCGTCAGTGTGTTTACCTCGGGTAATTACCGGCGTTTCTATCAGGATGATAACCACAAAAAACGCCATCACATCATCGACCCGAAAACCGGAGAACCCTCAACCAGTATCAGCGCTATCACATTGTTGCATGCCGACCCGCTGATTGCCGACGTCGCAGCCACTACCCTGATGCTGACCGAACCGGCTGAACTGAAACAGATGGCTGCCACACTGGAGGTAGAGGATTACCTCGCGATTACCCAGCAACGCGAACTTTTTATTAGTCAGTCCATGCTGAATAAAATACAATGGCACGAGCCGCACGGCCTCCAGCTACATATCCTGTAACCGTCTGAAAAGCGTCTCCCCTATGCATAATTTACTGGCAGCACAACGGTCTTGTTGGCAAACTATTTAATATGAACGCTATTCCGCAGCCCCCTCCAGTACTCAAAATTGGTGCCAATGACCGTCTCGGGTTTACCCTTTTTCTGGCGCTGGCGCTGCATATCATTGTTATCCTCGGGGTTGGTTTTAGCAGCATTGCCAACCATCCGGCCGAATCCCTGCCCAGTCTGGATATCATTCAGGCCAACACCGAAAGCCCCGAACAACCGAAGGATGCGGATTATCTGGCGCAGGCCAATCAGAAAGGCGGTGGCAATCAGACCGAAAAGGCCAGGCCCGGCGCTCCGGTGTCCGCGCCCACCCCGCTTAATCAGCAGGGCATGTCGGATCGACTGCAACAGGAGAGGCTCAACAACCAGCTGAAAATTGAAAAAATTTATTACATCAACCAGCTCGATGCCGAGCAAAAAATCGAGCAGGCAGACAAGTCCGATCAGACCAGCACCCAGGATAGCCATAGCATTTCGATACAGCAACGCCGGCGCGATATCGCCAGTCTGCAGGCAGAAATCCGTAAGATCAGTGAAGCCTATGCCAAACGCCCGCGCGAAATAGCCCTCACCGCCAGTACCAGAGAAGCGGTGGAAGCCGGTTATCTGGCACAATGGGTGAATAAAATTGAACATATTGGCAACCTGAATTATCCGGCCGAAGCCGAGGTACAGAAGATCAATGGCAGCCTGCGACTGAATGTACGCATCAATGCGAGCGGCACAGTGATCGATATTCAGGTCACCCGAACCTCCGGTCAGCCGATCCTGGACCAGGCTGCCCGACGCATCGTACGCCTGGCCGGTCCGTTCGCACCGTTTCCGCAGAAATTGCGTGATAAGGCCGATCAGATCGTGATCGTGCGCACCTGGGAATTTAAATCAAACCGACTGACCACCAACAGCAACACGGACAGAGAACCAGGATGAGCGAAAATAACCTGATCCACCAGTACCTGCTGGCAACACCGAGCATCAAAGACCCGCTGTTTGCGGCCAGCCTGATTTATCTATGCGAACATAGCGCCGAAGGCTGTATGGGTATGGTCGTCAATCAGCCCTCAGATCAGACGCTGGAAAGCATTTTCACTCAGCTCAACATCAACTGTACGATTGAAAGTATCCGCCAGCTGCCGATCTTTATCGGCGGCCCGGTGAATTTACAGCAGGGCTTTGTACTGCACACAGCCCCCTGCGACTGGGAAAAATCGCTCGCGATCAGGGAGAATATCTGTCTGACCAGCTCCCGAGACATCCTCGAAGCAATTGCCCGCGACCAGGGTCCCGCACAGTTTCTGGTGTTGCTCGGCTATTCCGGCTGGTCGGCCGGACAGCTGGAACAGGAGCTGCAAAGCAATGCCTGGTTGACCACCGCGTCGACCAGCGAAATCACCTTCCATCAGCAGATACAGAGTAAGTGGCAAATGGCGTTTGATACGCTCGGCTTCAATCTGGATAAACTGTCACCGACGACCGGCAATGCCTGAACAAAACATCAGCGTGATGGGATTCGATTTCGGCAGTCACTGGATCGGCAGCGCCATCGGCCAGACCCGGACCTGTACCGCGTCCCCACTACAGGGTATCCGAGTCATCAACAAACAGCCCGAATGGGGCGTGATCAGCAAACTGATCGACACCTGGCAACCCACCCGGCTCGTCGTAGGTCTGCCCACCAGCATGCAGGACATCCCTTCCGAGATGACCGAAAAAGCGCGCCGCTTCAGCCGCCAGCTGGAAGGCCGTTACCGGATTAAAACCGAACTGGTGGATGAGCGACTGACCACACGCGAAGCCTGGCAGATCGTAGAACAGTCAGCCTCCGGGCGGGTGGTTAAACAGGACATAGACTGTATTGCCGCGGTACTCATTACAGAACACTGGCTGGCCCTGAATGCACAACCAAAACAGCCTTAACGGCCGCCCGAGACCGTGCCGAATCCGCACAAGTGATGTGCAACCACGCGCCAATATGTTATAAAACCCAAACTTCAAATTGACTATAAAAACCCGTGACTGACTTAACTGTAGCCCCTCTGATCGAACGCCTGACCGCTGAACTGAAACCCTTATTCGACACCCCGGATCAACCGATCATCGTCGGCATCGAAACCGGCGGCTATCTGATTGCCAGGGAACTCTACCAGCGCATTCAGCCGGACACCGAGCTGGGCAAACTGAACATCACCTTCTATCGCGATGACTTCACCAAAATAGGCCTGCATCCAGCGGTTAAGCCATCCAGTCTACCGACCGACATCGATGGCAAAACCATCATCCTGGTCGACGACGTACTGTACTCCGGCCGTACCGTGCGCGCCGCGATGAATGAGCTATTCGATTACGGTAGACCGGAAAAAATTCTCCTCGTCATCCTGATTGATCGTGGCGGCAGAGAGCTACCGATTCAGGCCGACTACATCGGTCACAGCATGAGCCTCGGCGATGATGAGCAGATCAAGCTCGAAGGCTCGGAAATACTCACCCTCTCCGTGCATAAGAACCCATAACTATGCTTAACAACCTGCAATTAACAACCGATGGCAAGCTGAAACACTTCCTCAGCATCGAAGGCCTGAGCAAGGCCATTCTGACCAATATTCTGGATACCGCGGAATCCTTCACCTCGGTAACCGATCGCAGTATCAAGAAAGTGCCGATCCTGCGTGGCAAGACTGTCGCCAACCTGTTTTTCGAACCGAGCACACGTACCCGAGCCACCTTCGAACTGGCCGCACAACGGCTTTCTGCCGACATTCTGACCCTGGATATCAAGACATCTTCCGCCACCAAGGGCGAATCACTACTGGATACGCTGCATAACCTCGAAGCGATGCAGGTCGATATGTTTGTGATCCGCCACCAGGACAGCGGCAGCGCCCATTTCTTTGCCCAGCATGTCGGTCCCGGCGTGAGCGTGCTGAATGCCGGTGACGGACAGCACTCGCACCCAACCCAGGGCATGCTGGATATGTTCACCATCCGCCGCCACAAACAGCAGTTCGAAAACCTGTGCGTAGCGATCGTCGGGGATATCAAGCATTCACGTGTGGCCCGTTCACAGATCCATGCTCTCAACGTACTCAACACCGGTCAGGTGCGCGTGATCGCACCGCGCACCCTGCTACCGGAAAAAACCGAATCTCTCGGTGTGCAGGTTTATCATGATCTGGACGAAGGCCTGAAAGATGTCGATGTAATCATCATGCTGCGGCTGCAGAAAGAACGGATGACTTCTGCTCTGCTGCCGAGCGAACAGGAATACTTCCGCCAGTACGGGCTCACCGCAGAACGCGTCAAACTGGCCAAACCGGACGCCATCGTGATGCACCCCGGCCCGGCCAATCGCGGCATAGAAATAGAATCATCGGTCATGGATGGCAAGCAATCCGTGATCCTGCAACAGGTTACGTTCGGTATCGCCGTACGTATGGCCATCATGTCTATCATTGCATCACAGGCAACACTCGCGTCATGAAAATACATATCCAGCAGGGTCGGCTGATCAACCCGGCAAGCCAACTCGATCAGATCACCGATATATACATCGACAACCAGTTGATTGTTTCCACCGCCGAAAAGCCACCCGGTTTCGAGGCTGAAAAAGTGATCGATGCAAAAGGCAAACTGATACTGCCCGGTCTGGTGGATATTCAATGTCGCGTACGCCAGCCCGGCTATACCCACAAAGCGACCATCAGCTCGGAAACCAATGCGGCCGCGCTGAACGGTATTACCAGCCTGTGCATTCCACCCGATTCGAATCCACCGACCGATAACTCGGCAGTGGTGGAAATGATCCACCATAACAACCAGAAGGCTGGCAACCGTTGCCATATCTATACCATCGGTGCGATTACCAAAGGGCTAGAAGGCGAACAACTAAGCAATATGGGCACCCTTAAAAGAGCCGGCTGCATCGCCCTCAGTAACGCACTCAAACCGTTTGTGAATAACCTGGTGCAGCGCCGCGCGATGGAATACGCCGCCGGGCAACAGATGCTGGTGGTGATACAACCCTATGATTACGCGCTGTATGCCAACGGCTGTGCCCACGAAGGCGCACTGGCAGCCCGCCTCGGACTGCCACCGATACCGGAAGCGGCTGAAACCGCCGCACTGGCCAAGGATATCGAACTGGTTGCGCAAACCGGCGCCACCACGCATTTCGGCCAGCTTTCCTGTGCACGCTCGGTAGACATGATCCGACAGGCCAAAAAAGAAGGGCTGCCGATCACCGCCGACGTCAGCATGCACCAGCTGTTTCTGACCGACCGTGACATCGATTACTTTGACACCAATAAGCTCACCATCCCGCCGCTACGCAGTCAGCAGGATCGTGATGCGCTGCGTCAGGGCCTGAAAGATGGCACCATCGACTGCATCTGTTCCGACCATCAGCCACATAACTCGGATGCCAAACTGATGCCCTTCCCTTCGGCTGAGCCCGGCATCAGCGCACTCGACACCATGCTGCCACTGCTGTTCAAGCTGGTCGATGAAGGCGTACTTGGCCTGTCGCAGGCGATAGCCACGGTCAGCTGTAACCCGGCCAGAATCTTCAGCCTGCCCGCAGGCCAGATCGCGCAGGGAGAACTCGCGGATATCATCGTGGTGGATGATCAATGCCACTATCAGTGTGATGTCAGCAATTTTCACTCTGCCGGCAAAAACACCCCGTTTCAGGGCTGGGACTTTAACGCCCGCAC
>JACNJF010000005.1 GCA_014382695.1 Gammaproteobacteria bacterium
ATTTCATGTTAGAAATACGCTACCCTTTCAGACTCATTTCATATTGGACAAGGCTCACACTTGTTGTTTTTAGCCTAAACAGGCAAACTAACGCTACCAATTGGAATCCACTTTTTAGTTCAATAAATCAACTATGAAACTCATCTGCTTTTTTTGTCTGAATAACTACCTGACGGGAACCACCCCGGGTAATGGAAGACATCAGCTGAAAGCGATCTAATCTACCCAGGCCGTTGTTTTCAGGCATTACAGAATATTTCACCAGACTCTTAAACATTACCGGAATGATGCACAAATTATCCTTTATAAAAGCCAGCCTGTTTATTGGTACTTTACTGATCAGCAGCTTTAGCTCGGCGCAACAGCTTAGATATGTCACTGACCAGCTCGAAGTTACCCTGCGCAGTGGACCCAGTACCTCTAATTCGATTCTTTCCATGCTAAAAAGTGGCGATCCGGTAAAGATTATTGAGCAGGACGAAGAAACCAAGTATTCACTGGTTGAAACAGACACCAACAAAAAGGGTTATGTGCTGACGCGTTTTCTGGACAATGAAGCTTCCGGACGCGTACGCTTTGCCAATCTGCAGGTACAGGCCGACAAGTTGAAAGAAACTATCAGCAGTCTGAAGCAGGAGCGCGATGAGCTTAGAAACATCAGGGCGACCGATAGCAAGCAAATCAACCAGCTTAAAACAGCCCTGACCCAATCCGAAACTGAGTTGCATGAATTAAAGATCGCGACAAATGATACCGTACTCATACTCCAGCAGAACGACAGCCTGAAATCCAGAATCAATGAACTCGAAACCGATAAACAGCAACTCTCTGAAGAGAATGCCCGTTATAAGGACAGCACCGCAATGGACTGGTTTATTCGTGGTGCTTCGGTTGCTTTGATTGCATTTCTGCTGGGCATTATCGTGACCAGAATTCGCTGGAAAAAACGCGATTCCTGGGGCAGTTACTAGGACGGGATAAAGCAGATGGCAAAAACACCTTCGACCATGCTGCAACTGGGAACGCCTGCGCCTGAATTTGAACTGATCGAGCCGGCTACCGGGCAACTGATCCAGCGCTCAGATTATTCTAATCAGCCATTACTGGTGATTTTTTCCTGTAACCATTGCCCTTATGTGCTGCATATCCTTAAACAGTTTGTTTCTTTTGCCCGCACTTATCAGTCACGTGGGCTTGCCAGCGTCATGATTAACTCGAATGATGTAGACAACTATCCTGCGGACAGCCCGCAAAAAATGCATCAACTCAGTCAGCAGTATGGTTTCAGCTTTCCCTACCTGTATGATGAAACCCAGCACACCGCCAAAGCCTACCAGGCCGCCTGCACACCGGATCTGTTTCTATTCAATAAGCAGCATCAACTGGTGTATCGTGGTCAGTTTGATGGCTCCAGACCCGGCAGTGATATTCCCGTCACAGGTCAGGATCTGATCACGGCGACTGAAGCCTTACTCAATGACCAGCAGATTCCCGACGCGCAGATACCGAGCCTGGGTTGTAACATCAAGTGGAAAGCAGGCAACGAACCGGACTATTTTTAGCCGGACTGAAACTCCCCGTGGAAGATACTCAGCGTCTGATTTTTCGCAGACTCTTTTCTGACCATAGATCAGACGGTAGCGACTGATTCCACTGATAGCTGGCATCTTCCAGCAACGCGACTGATTGGGCGACCAGCTTGCCCTGTTCAAACACCAGAACCGTCCAGAAGTTCCAGATCTGTGCGCGTTTATCCGCTGCAGGCACTGCATGCCAGTTTTTCTGTAGCCGCTTCACCAGATTCCCATTTTTAAAATATTCCACCTGATACTCTGCGAAAGTCTCCGGGTTAATCATGCGGATGCGATATTCGTAATGCGGGCTAGGATCGATCGGTGTACTTTTCAGAAACACGGCGGATTGCAGGTCAACAGTGCACCAGCTGGCAAAACTTATGTGCGGATACTGCGCAGCCCAGGTGGTAAAGTGCTGGATGTCTTCGAGGCAAGCAGGATTTGTGTGTGCGCTCACAAATTGATGTGTTTCATGTTCCGGCCGGCGTAAGTACAGATCCCCGTAACTGAGCTGTGAACCTCCCCAGACCGCCTCCTGATCCGGCTCACTGAAGCGACGTACTTTCCTCAGGGCTGGCAACCACATTTGAATCTGCATCGCCTGACTGCGTTGAAAGTCATCCACCAGAATACCGCTACCACTCAGTTTTCCAGTTTTAAAAATAACCAGGTCCTGCGTTTTTAAGCGAGGATTGTGTGGCTGATGCGTAATCAGTCGCTCACTACTCATCTCATTTAGGGTATCACCGGAATAACTTAGTAACAGCATATCGCGGGTCGATTTGTAACCCATGGTTATATTTTCAAAGGCGTAGAAGTGATCGACAAAATAGACCTGATGGGCAACGTCCATTGCGCTTGATGCCTTGCCGGCTTCTGGTAGAGCGAGATTCTGGCTCAGCGCGTGACTATTAGTACACGTAGAACCGAGTATGACCAGAACATACAGGCCTGCCTTCCATCTCATTTTTTATCGTTATCGTTATCGTTATCGTTATCGGACAGATCGATGCTATTCAGTAGCGCATCGATTTCATCCTGATTCACCTCATCGACATCTTCCTGTTCAACATCCCCTGTTTCTATCGGTTGCTGTTTGTTAGCAGACGTCGGTCCGATTACCGGCTCTGGCGGTGTCTCGGGCTCTGGTGGTGTCTCGGACTCTGGTGGTGTCTCGGACTCTGGTGGTGTCTCGGACTCTGGCGGTGTCTCGGGCTCTGGTGGTGTCTCGGACTCTGGTGGTGTCTCGGAC
>JACNJF010000066.1 GCA_014382695.1 Gammaproteobacteria bacterium
CTATTTAAGATGATATAGAATGGTTTTGATATTTGATTTCAAGGAAAAATGCCATGCAGATATTTCTGGTTGAAGATAATCATGATCTAGCGCGCAATATTTTTGAATTTTTTGAGCAACGCAAACATGTCATTGATTTTGCATCGGATGGTCTGACCGGGATTCGTCTCGCATTGAACCAGAAATACGATGTGATTGTGCTGGATGTGATGTTGCCCGGCATCAATGGGCTACAGTTTTGTCAGCAGTTCCGGCAGGAGGCTAAAAATGATACCCCGATACTGATGCTAACAGCACTGGATACTGAGCAGGATAAGTTAAAGGGCTTCTCTGCCGGCACAGATGATTATCTGGTGAAACCCTTTTCCCTGCGCGAACTGGAAGCTCGCCTGACCGCTCTGCTCAGACGCAGTCGACATCATGTGGTCGAGAAAAAACTGGTGGTTGCTGATCTTGAGTACAGTCCTGCTACGATGGAGTTAACGCGTGGTGGCCAGTCCCTGTATCTAAAACCTGTACCGCGTAAAATACTCGTCTTCTTAATGGAAAACTCCCATCGAGTGGTTACCCGGCAGGAGATTGAACAGGAAGTCTGGCAGGACACGACACCGGAAAGTGAAGTGTTGCGTGCTCACGTCTATGCGATTCGCAATGAGGTTGATAAGAACCGACCGGTTAAATTACTGCATACCATTCACGGCGTAGGATACAGACTTGCTGAATTTTAATAACCGCTTTCGTCTGCATAGGCGCATAGCCAATTTACTGATTATCATTGCAATCATTGGCAGTTTGGCTTTTGGCCTGTTTATCTGGCTGGTGATTAATAAATTCGAACATGCGATGTTTTCGACCCTTTCCGGGCATGAGATTGATGAAATTCTGATCGCGTTTGATACCGAGGATGAGATTAAAATGCCGAATACTGCGGCGATGAAGGGTTTTCTGTTGAGTCAGCAGCAGAAAATACCTATCCCTGATTTTCTAAAGCGGTTAGAGCCCGGGGTTTATAACGATATCCGTGACGGCGATAGAATCCATCATGTTACGGTTATGGAAATACAGAGTGACCGTTTATACCTGTATTTTGATGTCACCCATATCTCCAGTTACAGCACCATCTTACTCATGCTCCTGATCGGTGGCGGGGTGTTAAGTTCGGCCGTACTGGTGTTTTCCGGACTGTGGTTTTCGCGTAAATTTCTGCAGCCGGTCAGTTCGCTGGCGGAGCAGATGGCTAACATCAACCCGACCGATCGCAACGTAAGGTTTGAACAGCAGTACGGCGATTACGAAGTTGGATTGATTGCCCGCGCAATGGATCAGTTCATGGATCGTATGGATGATTTTGTTGAACGTGAGCAATCTTTCACCAGTGCCGTCAGCCATGAATTAAGGACCCCGGTCACCGTGCTGGCGACGGCAACCGAGCTACTGGAAATGGATGAGCAGTTGAGCGAGCGCCAGCACGCTACGCTGAAGCGGATGAAAAAAACCACCCGGCAGATGAGCGAAACTATTGAGTCACTGCTATTTTTTGCACGCCATGAGCGTGACACCTTCGATAACACCATTCCACCGATTTCTGTTAATGCGCTGTTTAATGAGTTAATAGAAGAGTATCAACGCCGTGCGCAGGATAAGAAACTGACAGTGGAACTTCGGCCGCATGCCGAGCTGCTGGTCAAGATACCGGAAAGCCATTTGACCATTATGGTCGGCAATCTGGTGCAGAATGCCATCAATCATGTGCAGCAGGGTTGTATTTACATCAATATTTTACCCAATGGGTTCAGCGTTGAAGATAGCGGCGAGGGTATCCCTGGTGAAGAGATCGAGCACATCATTAAGCGTGGCTATCATAGCCCGGACAGTCCGGGTTGCGGCCTGGGGCTGTATCTGGTGACCAGTCTGTGCCGACATTATGAATTAAAATTTGAAATATTCAGTACTCCCGGTACTGGCTCTATTTTTAGCATCCATTTTCCTGCAGACACAGCGGCCTGATTTGTTTGAGCCGGTTTCATCAAGCTTTTCAGCATGTCAGTTTTTGATGACGCAGATCATGACTTAAGCCGGGGCAACTGAGTTATAACTGGTCTGACCCTTTCTCGCAGCGAATGATGATGCCAGAGACTCAGCCAGACAGAAACACGGAAACTTCGACCATCGATGGAAATCAGGCCGCGGCTTCGGTTGCCCATCTGTGTAACGAAGTGATCGCTATCTACCCCATCACACCCGCTTCTCCAATGGGCGAGTGGGCCGATGAATGGTCTTCACGCGGCCACAAAAACCTCTGGGGAACGGTGCCGGAAGTGATTGAAATGCAGTCTGAGGGTGGCGCTGCAGGCGCGATCCACGGTGCGTTACAGGCCGGTTCCCTGACCACTACATTTACCGCCTCTCAGGGGCTGCTGTTGATGCTGCCCAATATGTACAAGATCGCCGGTGAACTGAGCGCCACCGTGTTTCATATTGCCGCCCGCTCGCTGGCCTGTCAGGCCCTGTCCATCTTCGGTGACCATAGCGATGTGATGGCGGCGCGGGCGACCGGTTTCGCGATGCTGGCATCCAGCTCGCCACAGGAAGTGCAGGATCTGGCATTGATCGCGCACGCTGCAACCCTGAAAGGGCGCATACCAATACTGCATTTTTTTGACGGGTTCCGTACCTCGCATGAACTGGCGAAGCTGGAAACTCTGGATGTTTCGGTCGTGCGCCAGATGATAGACGAAGACCGGGTACGCGAACACCGCGCCAGAGCCATGTCACCCTCGCATCCGCAGCTACGCGGAAGCTCACAAAATCCAGACGTTTTTTTTCAGGCACGAGAATCGGTAAACCCCTGGTATCGGGAAATGCCACACATCATGCAACAGGTGATGGATCAGTTTGCCAGATTGACCGGACGTCAGTATCGACTGTTCGATTATGTGGGTGATGCGAGTGCCGAACGCATCATCATCATCATGGGTTCAGGTGCTGAAACCGTGCATGAGAGCGTCGAGTATCTGAATCAACAGGGCGAAAAGCTGGGGCTAATCAAGGTGCGTCTGTATCGACCATTGGATGTTGAGAGTCTGCTGGCGGCGATTCCGCAAACGGTAAAGTCGATAGCGGTACTTGATCGAACCAAGGAACCGGGCGCTGCGGGAGAACCACTGTACAAGGATGTCGTCACGGCGCTGGCCGAACAGTTGCAGTCAGAGCAACCCCGTTTCAGACACATGCCGAAAGTGCTGGGCGGACGCTATGGCCTGTCTTCCAAGGAGTTTACCCCGGGCATGGTGAAAGCGGTTTTCGATATGCTGGCGCAACAGCCGCGCAACCATTTTACCATCGGCATCCATGATGATGTGACCCATAGCAGCCTGGAGTGGGATGCCTCGTTTCGCACGACGGCAAATCGGGAGACTTTTCAGGCACTGTTTTACGGGCTCGGCAGCGATGGCACGGTGAGCGCGAATAAGAACAGTATCAAGATTATCGGTGAAAGCACCGAGTTGTATGCACAGGGCTATTTTGTCTACGATTCGAAAAAATCCGGTGCGGTGACGGTATCGCATCTGCGCTTCGGGCCAGCGCCGATTCGCTCGACCTATCTGATCGGTGATGACGATGCCAATTTTATCGGCTGCCATCAAGCGCTGTTTCTACGGCGTTATCCGATGCTCGATAAAGCCGCTCCGAATGCGGTTTTGCTGCTTAATTCTGCATTGCCACCGGAGCAGGTGTGGGACAGCTTTCCGGCTAAAATGCAACAGCAGTGCATCGATAAGAACATCTCGCTGTATGTTATAGATGCCTATGCAGTGGCCGCCAAAACCGACATGGGAAAACGTATCAATACGGTGATGCAGACCTGTTTTTTTGCTATTTCAGGGGTGATGCCGCAACAGCAGGCGATCGAATCGATCAAGCAGGCGGTGGTCAAGAGTTATGGCGATAAAGGGCAGCAGATTGTCGATATGAATTTTCACGCGATCGATGAAACACTCGCCTGCCTGCATCAGTTGACATTACCTTCCAGTGTCTCCAGCCGGTTTGAAATCAGGCCGCTCGTAGCTGCCGATGCGCCAGAGTTTGTGCGTGAGGTGACGGCCAGAATCATTGCCGGGCAGGGGGATTCACTCCCGGTCAGTGCGTTACCGCCGGATGGCAGCTTTCCGACCGGTACCGCAGCTTATGAAAAACGTAATCTGGCACTCGAGATTCCAGTCTGGGAGACCGATCTATGCTCGCAGTGCGGGAAGTGTCCACTGGTGTGTCCGCATAGTGCGATACGCAGTAAAATCTTCCACCAGCAGGCACTGGCTGGAGCACCGGCCAGTTATAAGTCGATGCCAATGAAAGGTAAGGATTTCGCCGCCGGTTTAAGTATTAGCTATCAGGTCGCGGTGGAAGACTGCACCGGTTGCGGTCTGTGTGTCGATATCTGTCCGATCCGCGATAAATCGAAAGCTAGTCGCAAGGCGCTTAACATGCAGCCGATCGCCCCGTTGCTGGAACAGGAGAAACTGAACTGGTCGTTTTATCGGCGGCTTCCGGTGTATGACCGGCGTGAGCTGAAGTTGACAACGATCAAGGGCGCGATGGTGCTGGAACCACTGTTTGAGTTTTCCGGAGCCTGCTCCGGTTGCGGTGAAACGCCTTATATCCGGCTTGCTTCGCAGCTGTTTGGTGATCGTATGCTGGTGGCGAATGCGACCGGCTGTTCATCTATCTATGGTGGTAACCTGCCGACCACGCCCTGGACCACCGATCAAAATGGACGCGGGCCGGCGTGGAATAATTCGCTATTTGAAGACAATGCCGAATTCGGTCTGGGCATGCGGGTGGCGCTGGATAAGCACCGCCAGCAGGCACTGGAACTGCTGCAGCAGTTAAAGCCGCAGCTGGATGCTGAACTGGTCGAGCAAATCACAGGTGCGGATGAGAGCAGTGAAAGCGGACTCTACGATCAACGCCAACGGCTGGCTGTTCTGGTCAAGGTTCTGCAGTCGATGCCGGGCCAGCAGGCCGACCTGCTGATCCAGTTAAGTGATTATCTATCGCGTAAATCGGTGTGGATTATCGGTGGTGACGGCTGGGCCTATGATATCGGTTACGGCGGGCTGGACCATGTACTGGCGAGTGGGCGCAATGTGAATATTCTGGTGCTGGACACGGAAGTCTACTCCAACACCGGTGGGCAGACCTCCAAGGCAACCCCGCGTGGTGCGGTCGCGAAGTTTTCATCCGGCGGCAAGGCGACGGCGAAAAAGGATCTGGCGATGCTTGCGCTGGGCTATGAAAATGTTTACCTTGCGCATGTCGCCTACGGTGCCAAAGATGTCCAGACCCTGCGCAGTTTCATCGAAGCGGAAGCCCATAACGGGCCCTCGATGATCATTGCCTACTCGCCCTGTATTGCGCATGGCGTCGATTTGTCGAATAACCATCGACAGCAGCAACTGGCGGTCAATAGCGGGCACTGGCCGTTATTCCGCTTCGATCCGGCGCGTGCGAAACAGGGATTAAACCCGCTACATCTGGATTCTGCAGAACCGTCCATTCCCTATCGGGATTACATCATGAGCGAAACGCGTTTCAATATGCTGTGGCATACCCATCCCGAAGATGCCGAAAGATTTTTGCAACTGGCTCAGCAGGAAGTGAATCACCGTTATCATTATTATAAACAGTTATCCGAGCTGGAGTGGGACGTTGATACCACCCTGAAATCGGCACACAGCAAACTGGCCGCGTCGAATCAGGCGGGAGAGGAGTCATAGGATGGATTTATCCACACAATATCTGGGACTGGCGCTTAAAAATCCGCTGGTGGCATCTTCTTCTCCGTTGACCTGGGAACTGAAGTCGGCACTCGAATTGCAGCGGGCTGGCGTCGCCGCGATCATCATGCCCTCGCTGTTTGAAGAGCAGATTACCCACGAACAGGCCAAATTAGAACGCTTTGTATTTCAGCAGTCGCTCGGGCATTCTGAGGCGGATGGATTTCATCCAGTGCTGTCGGTATATCAGGATTATCAGTACCGCTATCTGAATCAGATCAAACTGTTAAAGCAGCAACTTGAAATACCGGTCATTGCCAGTCTCAACGGCATGAGTGAGGGAGGTTGGGTGCAGTATGCACAGGAACTGGAGCTGGCAGGCGCGGATGCTCTAGAGCTGAATATCTATTATATTGCGGCCAACCCGGAGGAGACTTCGGAGCAGGTTGAGCTGCGCTATCTGGATACCTTCCAGTCGATCAGGGAAAATACCCGCATTCCGGTGTGCGTCAAGTTAACCCATCAGTTCAGTTCAATTGTATCGATAGCGCTACGGCTGCAGCAGGCCGGTGCTGCAGGGGTATCCTTATTCAATCGTTTTTATCAGCCGGATATAGATCTGGAAACCCTTAAAGTGGTGCCCCGCCTGGAGTTGTCCAGCTCTGCGGAATCCCTGTTGCGAATCCGCTGGATAGCCATGCTGCGGCACCAGCTGACGATGTCGCTGTCGATGACCGGCGGTATACATCATGCAGAGGATGTGCTGAAAGGCCTGCTGGCTGGAGCCGATATTACCTGCATGTGTAGTGCGCTGCTGTTGCATGGTCCCGCGCATATTACCCAGGTGCTGGAGCAGCTGAACCTGTGGATGATGGAAAAAGAATATAGTTCGGTTGAACAATTAAAAGGCAGCCTGAGTTATCATCATGCGATTAATCCTGCTGCCTATGAAAGAGCAAACTATCTGGAAGTTCTGGATAGCTATTCATATGCTTCAGGTATGATGGTTTGACCCTGGAGAGAGATGGTGGGACTTAACCGCTTAAGTAGCGAACAGATTCGTCAGTGCCTGGTGCGCAAATCGGGCGTGACCCATGATATTCCGGATCAATGGGCCGATGCAGAGTGCCAGAAAGCGGCTGTGCTGATTCCTTTTGTGCAGCACACCGATCAGTGGCATCTGCTGTACATTCGGCGTGCTCAGCATGAAATGGATCAGCATGGAGGGCAGGTGGCATTCGCCGGTGGAAAGTTTGAAGCGGGAGATGAAGACCTTAAGACCACTGCATTACGGGAGGCGCATGAAGAGATAGGATTGCATCCTCAGGATGTATCAATACTCGGCACGCTCAATCATCATCACAGTATCAGTCGCTATCAAATTACTCCGGTAGTGGCTCAGATTCCCTGGCCCTGTCAGTTAAGACCGGATGCACTGGAAGTCGCGCGGATTTTTACCATCCCGCTGAGCTGGCTGGCCGACCCGCAAAATCATCGCATCGAATACCGTGAGTTAAAAAACCGTCAGGCGTTTCCGGTGGTTTATTTCGATGAATACGATGGTGAGATTTTGTGGGGAGCAACCGCCAGAATGACGCTTTCTTTAATCTCGCTGCTCAGCCGCTAAACGCTTTTCGAAGATTGTTTTGACCAGGGTCATACATTTCGACAATTAACTTAAATTAGTCGTTTTGGTAATTGAGAAATCCGGGTTTGCTACCTACTATCAGTTTAGCCGCTTTTTTTGGGGGGCTATATGCGAGTATTAATGCTATTGCTCGAATTGATGATGCCGTATCAGGTGGCTGCAAATAGCGATCCCCTTATTGCTCATATTAGTCCGACTGCCAGTCAGCTGGATTTATCACCCTATGTGTCGGTGCTGGTTGATCGCGAGCATGCGCTAACAATAGAAGATCTCTCCGGTTTCGTAAGTACTCTACAATTCAGGTCTTTAAGTGAAACCGGCAACAGCTTCGGTTTTGATAAGGCGGTGTACTGGGCCAGATTTTCCATTAAATTTGATCACTTATTAAAACAATCCTTTTACCTGCACGTTGATTATCCGATGCTGGATAGCCTGATTCTTTTTAGTGAGGATGGCAACGGTGGCTTTACCCGAAATATGACCGGGGACAATTATCCGTTTAAGCAAAGAGACCTGAGTTTCCGTAACTTTCTTTTTGAGCTGCATCCATCGCCTTCCGGCTCGATTCAGACTTATTATCTGCGTTTGCAGACTCAGGGTTCTATGCAAATACCACTCACGGTATGGTCTTCATCTGCGCTGATAGAGCTGGCCGATTCGACTGGTCTGGCGTACGGATTTTTTTATGGTGTGATGATCGTGCTAATGCTTGCAGCAGCCGTGGCTTATCTTTTTCTGCGTGATTTTCTGTTTTTAAGTTATGCACTGTACCTGCTCAGCTTTATGCTGTTTCAGCTCTCCCTGAATGGCTTTGGTTATCAGTATCTGTGGCCCGAAATGTCTGGATGGGTTAACCGAATTAATGCGATGTCGATCGGTAATGTGGTGGTTTTTGGGTTTCTGTTTTGCGGAACGTTTCTGCGTGTCTGGCAACAGCAGGATCGTTTCAGGTATTTTTATTATGTGCTGATGGGGGTTGGTGTATTCAGCATGCTGCTGAGCCTGTTCGGTGACTATTCGATTGCTGTTGTGTTTGCGGCATCGGCAGGGATATTAATGCCACCGGTAGTTCTGGTCTCTACTATCCATTCAATACTGGCCGGTTATCGGCCTGCAAGGTTTTTCCTGCTGGCCTGGGGCATCTTTCTGATGGGTGTATTTAGTGCCGGACTGGTTTATTTCGGCTGGATAGAGCGTGATTTTTATACCCATAACTCGATGCAGATCGCTTCCTTGATCGAAGTGCTGATTCTGGGTTATGTGCTGATGCAGAACGTTCGACAATTGAATCTTGAGAAAATATCGGCAACGCAGGATGCCAGCAAATACCTGGAGCAGTTAAATCAGGGGCTGGAGGCTCTGGTAGAGGAGAGAACCCGTGAGCTGAATGAAAAAAACAGCCAGTTGAGCGATCTTGCGTTGCATGACAGTATGACAGGTCTGCTTAATCATAATGCATCAATTGAGCAGCTCAACCTGTTACGCAAAGCCGCCCAGCGTTATGGATATGATTTCTCCGTAGTGATGATCGATATCGATTTTTTTAAGGCTGTTAACGACAGATACGGACATCCTGCTGGTGATCAGCTGATTATCGCGATTTCGCAGGTGTTGACCCAGTCCTTAAGAGAATCGGATGTCTGCGGGCGTTACGGGGGTGAAGAGTTTATTCTGCTGTTACCGGAAACCAGTGCAGAGCTTGCAATCAATCTGGCGCAGGCTATCCGCCTGAAGATTGCGGCGCTGGAAATAGCGGCGATTGACAATACCCCGATCACGGCAAGTTTCGGGGTTGCCGTGTTTGATTCCGAACAGCCGAAAACTGATCTGATCAGTAAAGCCGATAAAGCCTTATATAAGGCCAAGGAAAGTGGGCGTAACCGGGTGGTATTTGAGGCCTGAACTTTCTGCCTAGAAAAAAATTGCTGCCGCACTGCCGCACACCGTCATTACAAACAGAAACCACTTGAGGGTGCCGGGCTTGGCCTTAATCGCAAATTTAACCCCATGATGGGCGCCCAGCATCATACTGACGGCGAGCACCAGACCAGGAATCCAGAACACCTGATCGCGCAATATGAATACAAACAGTGCGATGCTGGTAAAGCCCAGCGTACACAGCAGTTTCAGCGCATTCGATTTGACCAGGTCGTAACGCAGGCTTCCGGCCAGTGCCATGATCAGCACAAAACCTACACCGGCCTGTACAAAGCTTCCGTAAAGCCCGGATATAAATAGCATCACCCATGATGAGGGGGTCTCCGCTACCTTATTTGGAATAGTGCCGGGTGGAGGCATCACCACTGAAGGTTTAATTAAAATAATAACCGACATGCTGATCATAGTGATCAGTAGTACCGGCTTGAGGTAGCTGGTGGGAGCGTAGGAGGCCGCGAGTGCACCCAATACCCCGCCTGCGGCAAGCGGTATGAAAATATGTCTGAAGTCGGTCAAGGGTAACTCACCGTGCCCGTGAAATCCTCTAGCCCCCCAGATGGCCTGCATAAATACGCCGACTCGGTTGGTAGCGTTCGCAATATCGGCTGGCATACCCATCACCATCAGTGCGGGCAGGGTCAGGTTTGAACCACCCCCTGCCAGGGTATTGATGATACCGGCGAAGTAACCCAGTATAAGCAGAGTGGCGACCTGGATTAAGTTCAGTTCCATCGTGATGGCTTATTTACTGGAAAGCATTTTGAGTGCTTTACTGGTGAGAGAGATTAACTGCTTGAACTGGTTGAACCCGTTTTCATCGATGCCTGGGGTTGCCTCGAAGCGGTCGGCATACACGATGCCGATGGGCTTTTCACCAATAAACAGCGACATCGCCACGAAATCATGGGTGCCGGTACATTCGAGCAGACTGGGTGGAATCAGTTTCTGATATTTTTCAAAATTGGCTGGATTGATCCAGATCGCCTGCGGTTTGGTCAGCAGCAGTTTTAACAGGCCTGAGTTACTGACTTCGGTTTGATAGCTATGCAAGGGGGATTCTTTGGGTATGCTCTGTGACATCCTGTTTTGCAGATTCAGTTTATCTTTGGATAGTAACAACAGGCTTGCACGCTTGAACTGTAAATCATGGATCAATCCAGCCAGGCTTATACTCAGAATTGCAGATTGCGATACATCCGTCTGCTGTAACTGGTATTTGATGCGCTCAAAAATAGTCATGTTCTGTTCGGGACTATGCGCGGCGGGTTTTTCTGCATCTAAACTAGCTTGCAGCTGAGGTGGTTGTACGGGCGCGAGCGTCGGTTCCATTTTAAGCGCTGCGGGCGCTACCGTTTTTCTGGATGACCAGGCACCATCATCTGTCAGCATCAGTCTGGCTGCGGGTTGCCAGGCATCGGGCAGGCAGGTTTGATGGGCGGCAGCGATCGAAAATAGATGGAATTTTGTGATCACTTTTTCCGCAGCATGCTGCTGGTAGTCGGCAAAAGTTTCCAGCAAGGTCTGGATGCGCTCATGGTACCAGCCCAGTTCACAAAGATGGCAGATGCTGGACACCAGGCGTAACATTTTTATGCGATGGTCTTTATCATCGTTATGCGGTTGTGAGCGAATCAGGGTTTCTGGTAGATGCAGTTTTTTAGCCACCACTTCGGTCAGTTCAGAGAATAAGAAGCCAAAAAATTGCTCCTCGCTCTGTGGCTGACTGCCGTTATCGATATACTCCAGATACGTTGGAAAGTCGTGCAGGCAGCACAGAGTTTCACCGGTATAAAAAAGCATTGCAGATAATTTCAACTGTTCGATCTGATGATGTCCCAGCTCTTTCGCCCAGGCGGTTATCTGAAAAGCATTATGGAACCCACGATTAATGATCTGCTGGAACAAAAACAGTTGCTGCGGATCGTTAATGCTGGCTTCGGCGACTTCAAATCGTTTAAATAATGAAAAACTGACCGGCTGCCCAAGCAGCGAAATCGCGGCTTTAGTGGAGTCTACGATATCGTATTCAGAGTTCTGGCCACCACGGTTACCATTGACCCTTTTAAGCAGTGCAAGTGTCAGTCCCGGGTCGTTTTCCGCATATTGTACGATGACAGGGGATTTGTTTTCTTCTTTCAGCAATGCCAGTATCTGCCGAATATTGCATTCAAGTGCAGGAACCATGAAAGAGTGTTTTTTTAGCCATTGCTGGGCTTCTGTTATTGCCATGAACCGATTATTGTCCTGTGAACTCAGTCATTCTCTTCGAAGCGAGTGGCACCTAACGACTTTAACTGTTTACCATGTACATGTTTTACCAGTAACTCCCGGTCGGCCTCGTGGATGTGTTCAAAGTCGAGTGATATCTTGAATTTTTTTTGTTCGCTACTGCGTGCCGGGCTGCAGTTGATGACTTTGGCAAAAGTGACGATTTCCTGCTGTCCGGGTAATAGCTTAAGATTGAGTTCGATAATGTCGCCGATGGCGACCCGTTCATCCGCGAAAAAGGAGATGCCCTGCGCACTAAGGTTGACGGGTTTCTCCTCACTTGGGATGCTTTTATCGGTCTCAAGCATGCGCTCGGTCAATAAATCGATTTGCTCCTGAAGTACCGACAGGTAGCGCCCAAGTTCAGGCATTTTTCCTTTGATGTGATTTAAATCGGCCTGATGCTGTTCCAGTTTGTAGTTAAATTCATTGCGGATTGAAAACTTGTGCTGATCATTCCAGAAGCTTTCCAGCCGTTTATCCAGCTGATGTTTCTCAACTACTTCTGAATTAACGCCGACAATGTCATCGATGCGAAAAAAACGGCGGCGTTCCTCTGGCATGTTTTATTTATCCTTTACAAAGTCGACGTTAGTAGCGGGTGATTCCATCGTAATAGCCTCTTTATTGCCATGTAAAACACTGATTTCGACGCGCCGGTTTTGGGCCCGGTTTTCCCAGCTGTCGTTAGGAACCAGCGGCAGGTTATCCGAGTGAGCACGAATTTCCATGCGCTCCGGATCAATATCACCGTGCTGGATAAAAAAGTGAACCACAGTGGCCGCACGCTTTGCCGACAGGTCCCAGTTGGATCTGAACTGTTTGGTTTCGATCGGAATGTCATCGGTATGGCCTGAAATGATAAACTGTCCGTCGCGTTGTTTCAGAACTCTGGCAATCTGTTCCAGAATAGGTGCAAACTCAGGTTTCAGGTCAGACTTGCCAGAACCGAATGAGCCTTTCTCGCGGATTCGGATAAGCACTCGGTCATTGAAGGCTTCTATTTCAAGCAGTCCATCACCGATTGCCTCGGCCAGCTCTTTTTTCAACTCTTCGGCTTCTTCCTTCGCCATCTTTTCAGCATGCTGGGCGGCTAGTGCCGTGGCATCCATCAGTGACGGTTCATTGGGACTGTTAGAGTCGCTAAAGTCCAGATTAACCTTGGTATCATCGGTAGTTTTTTCACGCATGATTTCGAGCGGAGTGACTTCAGTCGGTTTACCCGGACTGTACTGTTGAGCGATTACGCTGGTACCTTTTGGTATTTCTGTTGCTTTGACGTCACGTTGCACACCAAAGGCCATTTTCATCGCGCCGGCGACCTGCTTGTATTTGAGTACATCCATTTCGGCAAAAGAAAGCAGTAATACGAAAAAGCACATCAATAACGACATCAGGTCGGCAAAAGTGGCCAGCCAGGGAGGGAGGCCTTCTTCGCAGACTGGGCAGTCTTTTTCTTCACTCATGAGAAAAGCTCTGCTTAATCATCTTGCGGGCGTTTGTTTTCAGGCAGATAAGCGTTCAACAGCTGCTGCATGACACGTGGATTGGTGCCATCCTGGATAGCGGAGATGGATTCGAGAATGAGCGCCTTGTTAAGTTTTTCGGCGTTAGAAATCAAAATCAGTTTTTCCGCCAGAGGTGATGCAAACGCGTTTGCAATGACCGCACCATACAGGGTGGTTAACAGCGCAACAGCCATGGCTGGACCGATTGCGGCAGGGTCGCTCATGTTGGAAAGCATCTGTACCAGACCGATCAGTGTACCGATCATCCCCATTGCCGGTGCATAAACGGCCATGGCTTTAAACATGTCAGCACCTTTGGTATGGCGTTCAATGGCCAGATTGATGTCTTTGGAGAGCAGGTTGTTGACGATTTCTGGAGAGTGACCATCGATGCACAGTCCGATACCTTTTTGTAGAAATTCGTTACTGATCTCGCGTCCCTCGAGTGCCAGTAATCCTTCCTTTCGAGCAATATTGGCCATCTCTACCGCTTCTTCAATCAGCTTTGACGGGTTGTCCATTTTATACAGGAAGCCCTTTAGGCCGACTTTAAAGGAGCCAAGGAAGTCAGCCAGGGTGATACGCATCAGGGTGACACCAAAGGTGCCTCCGACCACTACCAGGATGGAGGGTACATTAACGAAAATGATGAAAGGGCCACCTATCATGATCGCTGAACCAATGATACCGAAAGCCGCGAGAATACCGACCAGACTTGCTATATCCACTTAAAGGTGCTCCTGAATACTGAATAGAGTATAAATTTTTAGAATTGTAGTAGATTTTTTCCTCTAATTGGAAAATATATTATATTGCCAGTTTTTGTTTCAAAATGAACGTGAAAGTCAATGTGTGAAGG
>JACNJF010000162.1 GCA_014382695.1 Gammaproteobacteria bacterium
AAAAAATCACGCATGTTTTCGAATGATGATTTGGTAAAAATAAATTAAAATTTTTTTAAGTTTTACCCTTGAAATCTTTTCAGTCGATTTTATTTTTTATACTGCAGCAGAATTAATCCCGTTATGTTGCATTTAATCCTTAACCTTAATATTGCTTCTTATGGAGGATATATGATGAACTCAATCGATTTTACACCGCTCTATCGTAACAGCATCGGCTTTGACCGCCTGGCATCTCTGATCGATAATGCCATGCGTAGCGATGCGACATCGAGTAGCTATCCGCCCTACAATATTGAAATGCTGGAGCAGGACCGCTATGCCATCAGCATTGCCGTCGCAGGTTTTGAGCAGAACGAAATCGACATCGATGTAGAAAAAGGGGTGTTAACCGTTCGTGGCAAAAAAGCCAGCGAAAATAAACGTAAATTTCTCTATCAGGGTATCGCGGAAAGAGCGTTTGAAAGCAAGTTTAATCTGGCCGACTACATCGAAGTGACTGATGCAAAATTAAACAACGGCCTGCTGACCATACATCTACTGAAAGAGATTCCGGAAGCGATGAAGCCGAGGAAAATCTCAATCCAGTCAGACTCTGCAGCGATCGAACATAAAGCCGAGCACCAGCAATCTCAGGCTGCATAACCATTACCGGGTTACGACTGCAGAGCCGTAACCCGGTTTATTGTTGAGTCATAACTGAATTTTCTTATCTACTTGAATGGAGGTGTACATTGCAACAATCTCAATCTACATCAATTCGTTCCAGCGACCGGCAATATCCCCGCTCTCAAGCCGCTACTCAGCGCTGGCACGTTGAGCAGTTTCTGAAAACATCCGCACAATATCTGGGTCTGGAATATTCTGGCGCGCAGAAAAATATTACACTTAATAGCTAAGGAACCTCTGATCCATTCAGAGCTTGCTGCGGCACAAGGATGTGCCGCTAAAATTGATGACTACCAGTCATTGATGTTATAAGGAACTCGAAAATCACATTTTTCAAATCCCGTGCGCTGAGAGTTCACGTATGAATGATTCAGAGCCTCACTAATCAAACCCAAAAAAGACCACGATAAATCATCATAGCAATAAGCCCATGTGACGTTGCCAGGATGATTTTGTCGCAGTCGATGGAGGCAATGACGCATTGATTCTTCAAAAAATTTGCGCGCACTAGCCTTTCGATTCTTTTGAAGGATTGTCCCAGTTGATATTATTACAGGCATCACAGGCCTCTTCGATCAGTCCGAACCTGACCAGCAGCGAATGAATCTGACAGCCCAGACAATAGCCTAGCACCGCTTCCAGCCACATCAGGCCGAGACAGACCCAGACCAGGATTAGAGGAATCCAGTAGGGTAGAAAATTCACCGTAGTCGGCAGCAATTCTGCGCTGAATAGCGTGTTAACCCAGCCTGCGAAGGTATCCGGATTAAAAAACACCAGACACAGCGACACCAGACTGGCCCCTATTACCCAGGCAAAGCGCTTGGGTACCAACGGCTTCCATACTGCCGGTTTGGAGCGCCCCAGGAAACTGCTGATGAGAATGGTCGGTGACAGGCGTGAAGTGAATACAAACATGCCACATATCATTTCAAACAGAGCATACAGCAACACCCAGGTCTGGATGGTGTAATCAAAGGTACGTTTGGTGGCCTGCACCGCGTAGATAATATTGCCATCCCAGTCGGTGTCGTAGGTATCGACGATGGTATTGCCATCAACGATCCATTTGGATGAATAGATCACATCGTATAAGGTCAGGCCCATAAACAACGGGATAAGCAGTAGAATGCCCGCGCGTATGCGTACGCTGACATCATTGATATAGGGTGTTGCATCTGCCGGATCACGGAACCATAGATTTTTCAGCGTCTTCAGCATTGAGTTTTCTCCGGGAAAAAATTAAAGAGCAGATCCGGCTGTTCTGATTCAGTCAGAACTGCCCTGATCCGATCCAAGTTTGCGCCACAGGGTACTGCGATTAATCCCCAGAATCTTCGCGGCCTTAACCTGATTACCACCTACCGACTCGAGTACCTTATTGATATGCTGCATCTCCATTTGTTCCAGCGTGGCGGGTTGCAGGTCGGCAGATTGACTCTTCTCCACTACGCTTGTGGTTAACGCATCCTGCGGTAGAAAGCGTTCGATACAGTCGTTAAGATTGTCATCGTCCATCATCACAATACAACGTTCAATAAAGTTTGCCAGCTCACGGATATTGCCTCTCCAGTAGTGCGCCTGTAACTGGTTCAGGATGGGCTGAGAAAATTTGAGTAACGGACGTTTGTATTGCTGTGAATATTTTTTGACGAAGTGCTCAACCAGCAGCGGAATATCCTCTCGGCGCTGACTCAGGGCAGGCATACAGATGGTAATCACATTCAGTCGGTAATACAGATCGTGTCTGAACTTGCCCTGTTTCACCAGCGCATCCAGATTCTGATTGGAGGCGACAATAAAGCGTGCATCGATCGGCACGGTCTGGTTCGTGCCAACCGGTAGTATCTCCTTTTCCTGACACACGCGTAATAACTTTGCCTGCATCGAATCGGAGATATTACCAATCTCATCCAGAAAGATAGTGCCCTGGCCGGCCGCTTCAAACAGCCCTGTGCGATCAGCACTGGCTCCAGTAAAGGCACCTTTTTTATGTCCGAACAGTTCACTTTCGAGCAGGGTATCGGTTAAGGAGCCACAGTCAATAGCAATAAAAGGTTCACCACTACGTTCACCGCAATTATGAATCGCTTTCGCAGCCAGCTCCTTGCCGGTGCCGGACTCACCCTGAATTATCACAGAGCAGTCTACCTTGGCGAGTCGCTGTATATCCTTAAACACACGCCACATCTCGGCCGATTGGCCAACCATACCGAAGGTATCGCTACTCACGTCTTCCTTGCTGGTTAAACAATCCCCTGCTTCACAGGCCTGGGAAAATTTCAGACAACGCTGAATTGCCGTTTCCAGTTCCGGAATTTTGTAGGGCTTTTTGAGGAAATCACTCGCCCCCAGTTTCATTGCCTTGACCGCACGCTCTACCGTACTCTGACCGGTTATCGCAATCACTGGAATCGATGGCCACTCATTCACTACGGTTTGAATGATTTCAAAGCCATCCATTTTCGGCATATTCAGATCGGTCAACACCATATCCGGCAGTTTTTGTTGCAAACGGTTTAAAAATTTTTCGCCGTTCAGAAAGGTCTCACAGTCAAGCCCTATCTGGCGGCAGGTTCTTTCAAAAAGCCTGGTCGCTACCGGCTCATCGTCGATAAAATACACCATGATTTTTGCATCACCGGTGGTTTCAATATTTGCTTTCATTACCCTTCTCCAGCAGCATCCGTTCACTGTGTTCAGGAATACTGAACCAGATCGACAATCCACCGCCTGTTCTAATCGATGCCCCCATCACACCACCATGATTCTGAATGATCGAATTACAGATGGCGAGCCCCAGGCCCAGACCTTTTTCATTCTGCTTGGTGGTAAAAAATGGTTCAAATATTTTATTCAGTAGATCCGGGTCAATGCCACAGCCCCGGTCAGACACGATACAACTTAACCCGGCCTCATCATTTTTAAGCCGGACCACAACCTCAGCACCGGACTCACTGGCTTCAATCGCATTCAGCACCAGATTCACCAGCACCTGTTTGATCTGTCCACGGTCGATATGCACCAGCGGAAACTCGGCACCCTCCAGCACACAGAGTTTAATCCCTTTGGCGGCGGCCAGCGGGGTCAGCAGTTTAGCCGTTTCGCTGATCAGCAGCATCAGGTCGGTGCGTTTTATGGCCGGTAAACTGGGTCTGCCGACATTCAGTAACTCCTGCACGATATCAGCACAACGCTGTTGCTCGGATTGCAGGGTGTGAATGTCATCCGCCAGATTACCCTGACATTTCAGCTCAGCGATTTCCGACCCCATTAACTCGGACAGGCGCATCATATTATTCAGCGGATTATTGATTTCATGCCCGATGCAGGCTGCCATTTCACCGATCACTGACATTTTGGCCGCCTGTCTGGCCTTCTTTTCCGCCCTGTCGCGGTCCTGTCCGGCCTGTTGCAGCGAGGTGCTCAAAGCGTTGAATGCCTGGATCAAATTTTGTATTTCCCGGGTGCTGACGCTGTCCAGCATCGCTACCTGATCGCTGGATGCTTTCTGTTTCATCGCGCTTGCCACAGAGGCAATCGGATCAATCACTTCACGCTTTATGTAGGCGTAGCCGAGCAGGACCACCGTCATCACAAAAAACGCAATCAGCCAGAAACTTTCAATCACCCGGTTGGCGGTCAGGGTCAGCGCAGACAGTTCCATTTTCTGAGAGTTCGCCAGATGATCATCGATCAGATTCATGGTTTTGTTAATCGATGCGGAGAGTGGTTTTAGGGTTCCACTGATGATCTGTTCATCCAGCTTCCAGTCTTTCGAGGTCTGAATTTTGAGCACGTCCTGGAAACTGCTATACCAGTTCATGGCAATCTTGCGCATCGCCGCGAGGGATTCTTCGCCCTGAAAACTGAGTTGATTTTTACTTTCCAGATCCTGCAACTGGGCAATCACCTTGCTGATGCCGGCATAGTACACATCAATATTCTGTGCGTGTACTTCCATCTCCTGTTCAGAGCTGCCCATAATCCCGGTGCGATAGGCCAGAAACAGGCGAAAACTCGAAATCATCCGGCTCCAGATGCGGCGGCTCTCAGAAAATAGACGTTGCTCCACGGAATCATCAACCACCGACTCATTGGGCCCAATCGCCAGACTGGTTGCCGTCAAAAACTCCAGGTTTGCCGGATACAGAGATTCTGTCAGTCGAATGAAGGCAGGGAAGCGTTTTTGATGGTTGATACGCACCGCCATCAGTGCCATCGCCTCTTCACGTAGATGCCCGACATCGCCGCTCAGTCGGGAGATTTCATGCTCTAATGGCAGCTGGCTGAGTAGTTTACTGTTACTCAGGATCTTCGCCTGTTTAAACGCGTTATCCAGACTTTCCAGTACTTCACTCTTTAAAATATCGGTCGGCTCCAGCAAATAGGCATTCAGCGAAAAGTCGGCGCGCCATACCAGATCCCGAATCGCCAGACTTAAACTTCTGTCGTAGACACTTCCTTGCATGCGGCTCACGCTCAGGGCATTGGAGCGATCGACAAACCAGCTGGCCCACACAAAACACACCACCACAGCCACCAGCAGGCTGATAGAAGCGGTTATATAGCGAGTCTGAAGACTACTGATCATCGATAATGTTCCGGTGTAAAGTGGTTGGATACCCTGGCTAGCGCAAACATTCCCGGCTAAAACCGTTTAAGCTCCGCTAGCGCGTTATTATCAGCATACTCCAGTCGCGGCAGGCAGTCATACGCTGGGGGAAGACACCCCCTTTGCACCACGCTGGATGGTCCAAACAGGCACTTCAGATAAATACAAAGCATACACCAGCGGCCAGGTTACAGATCCCCGATCACTCCAGCGCCCAGGATATTGTAAATATTATTGCGCACCGACAGACCCAGCGATCTTAGTTCATCCGGCAGATTAGCACTGCCCAGGGTTTTATCCATATTCAGGGTCACCAGCCAGGACTTACCCTCTCTGTCGGCCACCATCGCGATACGGCATGGCAGAAACCCGGCGAAGGCCAGATCCTTATCCACCATCTTAGCCGCAATCATCGCATCACAGAACTGATAGATTTCCATCCGTGGTGATTCGCCGCCCATCGACTTGACCTGCTCGGATAAGGGTAAATGAGACACCAGTTTAAAATTAAGCATATTCGCGCGCAGCTTCATGGAGACCGCCGCATCATCCATCGTAATACCGTCATCCAGTGGACACTTGATCATATTCAGTGAGATATCTTCACAACTGTCGGGCAGAGTGATCATTTCTTCGGCACTGGCGCTGCCCTGCAACATAAAACTGCCCAGTAGCATGATGGATAAAGCTTTTAACATAAATTTCTCCCGATTTAAAATTGTTAAGTCGCACTGCATTACTGCTTCACGTGCTGAGTTAAAAAAACACCATGCAGGATGAAAGAATAAGGATAAAAACATCACTGCATGGCGAAAGTTCCCCTGGGTTGTGGGACCACAAAAATCATCTGCGGGTGCTATCAATCGTCCATTCACCCGCAGGGATGCATCCAGCAACGGGGCTACACAGTGGTGGTTGCACATTTAGTGCCAAACATGATATTTAACGCCGATACAGCTGACTCAGAAAGAATTTAAGCACGGGGCTCAGTCATACAGACAGTGCCTGATGCGATTAGCAGCAGCACTGTTGCGATTAGCAACAGTGCGCCCGGCAGGCAGGTTTAGAGGACAACAGGGATACCCAGAGTACAGGCGACCACAGCCGGGCCGCTCGCCGGGGGGTTATTTCTGACAGAGCAGACCTTTCAGGTAATAGCCTTCGGGAAAGGCCAGTCGGGTCGGATGATCGGTGGCCTGATCCAGCTTGCGCAGGATACGCCCGTCACAGCCGGCATCAATCGCCGCATCCGCCACAATCTTCTGGAACAGACTGCTTTCCATCAACCCGGAACAGGAAAAGGTAAACAGCAGTCCACCCGGCTTCAGCAGCCTGAAAGCGAGCAGATTGATATCCTTGTAGCCACGCGCGGCTTTTTCCAGCTGCTTACGGTTGTCTGCAAACTTGGGCGGATCGAGCACCACGATATCGAACTGACGCTCTTCGTTGCGATATTCACGCAGCAGTTTGAACACATCACCACACACGTTTTCCATCTGCTGCGGCTGGAACCCATTCAGCGCCGCCGATTGCGTAGCCAGATCCAGTGCAGGCTGGGAGGAATCAATATTACAGGTGTGCGCTGCGCCACCGTGCAGCGCGGCGATCGAAAAACCACCGGTGTAGGAAAAGCAGTTGAGCACGGTTTTACCCTGCGCATACTGCTGCAACACACTGCGGTTATCGCGCTGGTCAAGATAGAAACCGGTCTTGTGCCCGTTCACCACATCCACCCGATAGTGACGGCCTTCTTCAACGATGTCGATATGCGCGGGTGGCAACTCACCCAGCAGCAGACCGGCGCTGGGTTCCAGGCCTTCTTTTTTGCGCACATCCACATCCGAACGCTCGTACACACCGCGTGCCGGAAAAACCTCCAGCAATACCTGCGCCAGGATGTGTTTCCAGCGCTCGGCGCCGGCCGTCAGCGCCTGCAGCACCAGCCACTCACCGAATACATCAACCACAAAACCGGGCAGTCCATCGGACTCGGCATTGATCAGACGATACGCGGAATTACGTTCGGGAATCGCGAGCTGACGGCGATAGTCCAGCGCCTGCTGAATACGCTGCTGGAAAAAATCTCGATCAATCGGCTCATCGATAAACGTCCACAGGCGAACCTGAATCTGCGATTCCGGCGACCAGGCACCGATGCCAAGCAATTCACCAGCGGCAGTTCGCACTTCAACACTGTCACCCGAAAGCGGTTTGCCTTTGACGTTTTGCACCGCCCCGGAAAAGACCCAGGGATGATGCGCACGCACATTTTTATCGCGTCCCTTCTTGAGTTCGATCTGAGCCGCTAACATGGCAAAGTCGCCCCGTTAGAAGCCGTGCAGGAGATGGAGATGAGATTACTGGGCATGACGCTGATTACCTTGCGGAAGGAAAGCGCCGATTATAGCGTGACCGGCTCAACGGGTGTAATAAGGTTTTCGGAAGATTAAACAATAGCGCGGCAACTTAACTACGACGCCAGACGCATCAGAACACAATGCGGTCATAGGTCCAGATCAGACCCAGCACGGAGATGATGCCGGATACCGGCATCACCACCAGCATGCGATACCACTGTTTATGCGCCTGCCAGCCGGCGAAGATCAGAAACGCCAGCGCGACGATAGCAATCTGCCCGGCTTCCACCCCCACATTAAAACTGATCAATGCGGTGGCATAATCGCCCGGTGGCATACCGAACTCTTTCAACACCCCGGCAAATCCCAGGCCATGCAGCAGGCCGAAGCCGAACACCAGTAGCAGACGACGCCTTTTCACCAGCCGGCTGAAGATGTTTTCGATCCCGATATAGGCAATCGACAGCGCGATCAGCGGTTCCACTACCCGCGCCGGCAACTCAAACACCCCGTAAGCCGCCAGTGCCAGCGTAATCGAATGGGCCAGGGTAAACATGGTCACCTGCGCCAGCAACGGGCGCAGCCGTATCGTGAGCAGAAAGATACCCAGCACGAACAGAATATGATCCAGCCCGTAGGGTACAATATGTACAAAGCCCAGATGAATATAGGAAGCAACGACCTCGCCCAGTGGCTTTTTCACAAACGCCTGATCGACCGGAAAAGGCTCACTGACCTGATCATCCGTCAGCCACACCCAGTCCGACCACAGCCACTTTTCACGTTCATCATCGACCTGTTTAACCCGTACCGCGTTGTCACTGAACTGCTGCGGAAAGTACCAGGTTAAAGTCTGACTGCCACGCGGCACCATTCCCTCCAGATACAGCACGCTCGCGCGCGGCACCTTCTGGTATCCGGCTTCCGGAATATCGACCCGGCTCACCTTGAGCTCAATTTTGTGATCATCAAAGCGCAGCGCAGCCGCGTCTAACAGCTTCGCTATAAAAGGCTCAAACTGACTCGCCAGCTGCTCCGGTGGCAATGCCCGCAGCGCGTCATACTGTTCGGACTGCGGCGCACTTTTGGTATTACGATAACGATTATTGATCCCCGTCAGCAGCGCCTCAATACTCAGGTGCAGCTCCAGCTCTACCCGGCCATTCGCATGCACCGAGATATCGATCATCGTGGGTTTAACCACATCGGCCTGAACCGTAGCCGGCAGCCACAGCAAAAGGAAGAGCCCAACTTTCAACATATACAGAACCTTACCCGGACTCAGCCACAAAGTGCCTGAGCCCACATAAGGTTCCATAGCAGACCGACGCAGGGTCATGATCAGCGATCAGCCGATTTCACCCGCATACGCAGCCAGCCCCGGATTATCATTCACCCCGACCAGTTTCGGATGATTCACCTTGTCCAGCTTCAGCACATGGGTCTTCGCATCCCGATTTTTGAGAATCCACTCACGTGTCAGATCCCATAACAGTGGACCTTCAGGAGTGCGATTGACCTGAGCCCAGCCGGCGACCTTATACACGCTATCCGGATCAATCATGTCACCGTTATCGAGGCGTGCATGCTGTATCCGCTCACCCAGCTTTTTCATCGGTAATATGGTGTAATCGAGCCCGCCGACACGCACCATGTCACCACCCGACTGTAGATAAGGGTCAGGGTCGAGCAGGTTATCGGCAACGCCTTCGAGGATATCCAGCAACTGCTTGCCGGTCATCTCTGAAACATAGGTTTCTGCATAGGTCATGGAGCACTGACTCATCACCTGATCCATCGTGATCCATTCGCCTTTTGGTGTAGTCACACCCCAGCGCACACCGGCTGAAAGCGCCACATCCGCCTTATAGTGATCCTTCAATGCATTACACAGTACCTGATCCCAGGTGCCCATAAAATTACCCCGGCGATACAGGGTACGGTCGGCAATCGCGAGCTTTTCAGTCAGGATTTCATCGAAGGACTTGCCCATGCGTTGTTTGTTAGCAAACAGTGCCGGCACCCGGCTCTCGACAATTTCTTTGTCGTATATCTTGCTGCGCATATGGCGGATATAGGCTTCTGTTTTCTTGTCTGCCGGTATCATGCTGGAGATCACCGGTTTCTGCGAATAGTGCATCCCCTTCAGCTCGTTGTTCTCGATATTCATATCCAGAATACCAACAAACTTGGCACTGCTACCCGCGTTGGTAACCCAGCATTCACGCCCTTCATTCTTGACCACGACCGGCTTCGGCACGCCATCATGCGTATGCCCGCCGAAAATAGCATTCAGGCCCGGAATCCGGTTCGCCATCTTGATATCCACATCCATGCCGTTGTGCGACAACAGCACCACCGCCGCCGGTTTTTCCTCTTCCCATATCTTCGCCACCAGCGTTTTCAGATCATCCTCGCGCAGACCGAAGGACAGATCTGGAAAGAATTCCTGCGGATTGGCATTCGCCATGCGTGGGAATGCCTGGCCGATCACCGCAATACGCTGACCATTCACCGTTTTCATCGTATACGGCATAAAGGCATGCCCGCTATCTTCGTTATACAGCCCCAGTCCATCAAACTTTTCCACCATATCCAGATACTCGCCGCCGAACAGGGAAGACTCCTTGACGCGCACATTCTGCCCCACGAAATCGCCCTTAAACAGCGCAATATTGGTCAGCAGTTGTTGCTGGCTATAGGTAAATTCCCAGTGCCCAACCATTACATCGACGCCCAGAATATTAGAGATCTCAACCATGTCCGCACCGCGCGTCCATAAAGAGGTGCCAGAGCCCTGCCAGCTGTCGCCGCCATCCAGAATCAATGCCTTGTCGCGTCCACCGGCCTGCGTGATTAAGGCATCCAGCAGGGTTTTCATGTGCGCAAAACCACCGGTCGGGCCGTATTTTTTGGCCAGATTGTCGAAATCCAGATAGGTATAGGCATAGGCTTCAACCGAGCCTTCCTTAAACCCCATCTCTTTCAGAAAAGACTCTCCGACCAGATGCGGCGCTCTGCCAAAGGCATCGCCAACACCCAGATTTACGTTCGGCTCGCGGAAATAGACCGGCTCGATCTGACCATGTGCATCGGTAAAATGCAGCAGACGCACATTACCCTGCATCGGTGCATCATACAGACGTGGCAAAGTCACCGCAGCTGCCTGCGCGAATTCGGGAAACAGGCCTGCTGCGCTGGCTGCACTGATTAACTGGATGAACTGACGACGTGATAGCTTCATTAAAATTGACTCCTCAACTTTCATTCTATAGATCGCGATTACTCGCCAATCTGCACAATTAAAACCGGCTTTATACTACCGGCTATGGTGGTGCTGCCTGCACCCCCACGCGCCTGCATGGGAATGCCTGCAACTCGATCAACTGACCTCAACGCTATCCGAATCAGACGCACCGGTATTATCGACCCAGGACAGGGTCAGAGTGTCCCCTTTTGCGCCAGAGAACATAAACGACAGGTAGGGGTTAGTAGAAATAGCACCACCCCAGACCGCTTCCATCACCGTCTTGTCGCCCACTTTGGCAACGACTTCCTGAATGTGATGCGCCGGAATCAGCTTGCCGGTTTTCTGATCCTTACGCAGACCAGTTTCCATCGGATGATTAATCAACGCCTTCACCGTGACGCTACCCTTGCTTGCTTTTGCTCTTAACTTAATTGAATTTGCCATCATTATCTCCTCATTAACCGCCGCAACCACCAATGGTGACCTTGACTTCTTTGCTATTCGAATACAGTTTACCGCCGGATTTCACCACGGCGACAACATTACCGGTCTTACCCATTTTAATCCGCGTCGACACGAAGGCATCGGCCGATGACAGGTTAAAGACTGCAACCAGCGGGGTACCATTTGATTCCGCAAAGATGGAAATAGATTCGACATTCGACAGTTCAGTAGAAATCGTCACCGGCACTACGGAACCATTTTCCGCAATATCCGGCGCCTTGATCTCGATTTGATCAGATTGCTGAGGATTAGCCGCACCTAATGCACCCGAAACTGCAGAGCTGACATCTTTGGCACTAAACGCCTCTTTCGGATAAGCCGCCAGAACTCTGCCTGGCAGCAGCAGACCGGCAGCCGCAGCCACCGTAATCACACTGGCGCCCAATGTGGATTTTAATAATGCTCTTCGATTCATAAATACCTCATTTAATTTAATAAGCTATCCGCCAAAAATCCCATGAGATTTGCTGCGGAGGTTGATTAGAACGTTTTTTTATTTTAAGCAGGGTTCAATACACCACTAAAAATTTAATATTGCTCTCTCAGTCGTTCTCAACCATGGAGAGTTAATAGAATGTAAAAAGCAGATTCCATGCCAGATAAAAATACCTCTATAAATCAGAGCATTAGGATCCAGCTCTACTTTCATCTTCGGAACCAGCTGTTTCAAAATGCGACACTCTCTGCAAATTGCAACACCGGCTCCCGGCGCACCCGCAACCTGATCACGCTGCGCGTTTTCAGCGCAGGCCCATGCTAACGGCAACAAACTGTTTCATTGTTTATCTGGAACCGGACACCATATAGATTGACTATGGGGTTCTTGCGCATTAACTTTTAAACCCATTACAGGGACAAACGTCCAGCAACATAAACAGGAGAAAGATTTATGACCCACAAACTCTATGCACCATTCAGTCTGGCCGACCTTAAGCTGCCAAACCGTGTGGTGATGGCACCGATGACACGCAACCGGGCCGCAGCAGGTAACGTACCAACCGCGATGAATGCCGAATACTATCGTCAGCGCGCCACCGCAGGACTGATCATTACCGAAGCCACACAGGTTTCAGCGGATGGTATCGGTTATCCGGCTACACCCGGCATCCATAGTGACGAGCAGGTCAAGGGTTGGCGTCAGGTGAACGATGCAGTACATGGCGCGGGTGGACATATCTTTGTGCAACTGTGGTATTGCGGCCGTATCTCGCATCCCAGTCTGCTGGAAGGAAAAACACCGGTTGCGCCCTCTGCTATCCGTCCCGAAGGCGAAGCGGTGACCATGCAGGGCATGCAGGCCTTCGTCGAACCGCGTGCGCTGGAAACCGACGAAATACCCGGCATCGTCGAGCAGTATCGGCAGGCAGCCAAACAGGCCAAAGCGGCTGGATTTGATGGCATCGAAGTCCATGCCGCGAACGGTTATCTGATCGATCAGTTTTTACGCGATGGCAGCAACAAGCGCTCTGACCAGTACGGTGGCAGTGTGGAAAACCGCATGCGCCTGCTCAACGAAGTGCTGGATGCGGTGTGTGAAGAATGGCCGGCCAATCGTGTTGGCGTACGCCTGACCCCGGAAAACAGTTTCAACTCGATGTCCGACTCGGACCCGGTCAAGCATTTCAGCTATTTCATCAGCCAGCTGAATCAACGCAAGCTGTGTTATATGCACATCCTGGAAGGCGACATGATGACCCAGAAAAGAACCCTCGATTACCGCGCCCTGCGTGATCGGTATAAAGGCGTTTACATGGCGAATCAGGGTTACAACAAGGAGCGTGCGGAGCAGTCAATCGACCAGAAAGATGCCGACCTGATCGCCATCGGCGTACCGTATCTGGCCAACCCCGATCTGGTCGAGCGCCTGAAAACCGGAGCCGAGCTGAACAGCCCGGATCAGGCCACATTCTATGGTGGTGATGAAAAAGGCTACACCGATTATCCGTTGTTGAGCTGAGAAGTCTCAACCGTTCTTAGTTTAAATCGTCATACCGGATTTCGCCGGTATGGCGACAAAACGACAAACCCCAAAAACATCGTCATTCCAGACTTAATCTGGAGGAGTGGCACATCTCTCGTCATTCCAGACTTGATCTGGAGGAGTGGCACAGGGATTGTGCCGTTAACGGACCTGAGGATGGAATCCAGTACAACGAATAGCACCATTAACGGACCCGAAGGATGGAATCCAGTGCAACGACTAGCCCGCCCCTGAGACACCACGGCTACGATTCTGGATACCAGCCTCGGCTCTGGCATCCTGCTTCGCTCTACCTCCTGCATCCCTGCAGTCGTGCGCTGGTATGACGACAAAAACGCAAACCAAAAACATCGTCACTCCAGACTCGATCTGGAGCCCAGCCCAACGAACCACACCCCTTAAACCCATT
>JACNJF010000207.1 GCA_014382695.1 Gammaproteobacteria bacterium
AGTGATTGTGCTGGATCCGGATTCGTTAAGCCCGGCAGGCAGTCTGGCGACCGAGCACCTTAATACCGATTACAATGATGTTTCGGCACTGGAGTATCTGTCCCAAAATTGTGCTGCAGTGACGACAGAGTTTGAAAATATCCCGGTCTTTGCACTGGAATATCTCTCCGGTCATGTGCCGGTGTTTCCATCCGCGCCGTCACTGGCCACGACGCAGAACCGGATAAGGGAAAAAATATTTATTCAGTCATTGGGTTTAATGACTTCAAAATTTATTCCGATTCAGTCAGAAAGTGACTTAAAACGGCTACAGAATGTAAGTTTTCCGGCTATTTTAAAGACTGCAACTCTGGGCTATGACGGTAAGGGGCAGGTGGTCTGCGAGAATGCTAACGAGGTGGAAGCGGCCTATAAACAGATGCGGGTAGACTGTGTGCTGGAGCAAAAAATAGCGCTGGAAAAAGAAATTTCGGTCGTCTTATCGAGGGATCAGCAGGGGCGGTGTTACAGTTTTCCGGTGGTGGAAAATGAACATGTGAACGGTATTCTGGATGTCAGCATGGCGCCCGCGCGCATTTCTGAGGAGCTTCAGGCAAAGGCGCTAGAGGCGGCTCGGCAGATTGCTGATGGGCTGGATTATTGTGGGGTGCTGGCAGTCGAATTCTTTATTTCTACGGATGGCGAATTGCTGGTTAACGAAATCGCCCCTAGGCCGCATAACTCGGGACATTACACCCTGGATGCCTGTTACAGCTCGCAGTTTGAGCAACAGGTGCGAATGATTTGCGGATTGCCTTCTGCGAATTGTGAGCAGCATACCGCAGTTGCGATGCTTAATTTGCTGGGTGATAACTGGCCTGCGAAGGGTGAGCCGGCCTGGGATGAAATTTTGCAGCTGGATAAAGCCTGTCTGCATCTATACGGTAAAAAACAGCCCCGAGCCGGGCGAAAAATGGGTCATATCAACTTTCTGGGCGATGATCTGGGGCAGGCGATAGATCGTCTGGATCTGGGCCGAGCTACTTTAGGCTCTGCTTCCTAATCTTATGTTGAGATTGATCCGTGTCAGTATTAATACATTTTGAGCGTTTACGGTCATACTTTATTTTGCTAATTAAAGACGTTTGAGATATAAAAGGCGCTGTAGGATGGCTTTTCGAAGAGATTTCGATGCAGTCATAAGGCTGTGTGAATCTGCATAGAAAAAGCCTTTATTATAAAAGATGGTGTGACCATCACATTAGGAGATCGAGAAATGAAAAAAATGGTATTAGCAACAGTGATTGCTGCCACAGTAGGTATTATGTCCACTGCTAGCGCTCAATGGGGTAATAACCCGTGGGGTAATAACAGTGGCTGGGGTAATAACAATAATTGGGGAGATGGTAGCGGAAGAGGCAGCGGTAACTGGGATGGTTACGGCAGCGGCTACGGTAATTATGATGGTTCGGGTCGCGGTTCAGGTCGTGGTCAGGGTCGCGGTCAGGGTCGTGGAACCGGTGACGGAGAAGGCTCTTTTGACTTCAGCATGAAAGGTCGTGGTAAGGGCAATATGGACGCTGATACAGACTGGAGTGGTAACTCAGACTGGAGAGGCGATGGCTCCGGTAGTGGTAACTACTACGGCAATATGGATGGTCGTGGTAATTATGATGGCCGATATTCTGGCAACAACAATAATCGCGGTTGGGGTGGTAACTACAATCGTTGGGGTGGTAATCCATATTATGGTGGAGGCTATGCACCGGCTCCTATGCCTGCGCCAGCTCCCGCGCCAGCAAAATAAGCTAACGGGCTTTGTCTGTGCTCCGTCAGTACACTATTTGATGGAGTTATAAACTAAACCAGTCGTGTTTCACGACTGGTTTTTTTATGCCTGCGTTGTTGCCGGGATTAAGGCCTGATTTTAGCGGATGGTTTTATACCTCTGGCTACGGTATAGACCTTGCCCTGCTTTATTTTTTCATAATGTCCGAAGACTTCATTGAAGCCACGTTTGAAAAATAGTCTCAGACCGGTGATCGTGACAATATAAAAAGAACCGCCGGGTTTCAGGTATTTGAGTGCGTCAAACAGGTAGATATAGAGCATTTCCTTACCGACCTTGGCCGGAATATTCGACACGATGATATCGAACTGCTGCTTCGGTACCTGGTCAAAGCCATTACTCAGATAACATTCAGCATTCTGGATATGATTGATGAGTCGGTTTTTTTCAGAATAGTTGACCGCAACGAAGTCCTTGTCGACCAGTACAGTTCTGCCTTTTGGTGCTAGCACCGCCATGCTTAATCCCAGGATTCCATAGCCGCAACCCAGATCAAGGCAATTGTCATTCTCGTTGATCTCGAGAAAGTCCAGTAATAGCTGGGAGCCTGCATCGATGGCTCTGGGTGAGAATAATCCCCAGGTCGTTTTAAAAGTGAGGCTATGTCCCTGTTGAATAGTTTGCAGAGTCAAGTCCTGACGAATCTGCTGGTTGTAGAGCTGGAAGTCTTTCATGCAGGGATGACCGATGGTTAAGCTGGTGTTAAGTTACAAAATGTAGACTTTACAAAATTAGGCGGGTTTGTAACAATGCCGCGCTGATTTAGCAAGCTATAAATTTATTTTAGACACTACTCACTCATTTTGGAGAATTTTTATGAAACTGTTATCGACAATCATCCTGGCTTCTGCAGTAGCTTTTTCCGGTTCAGCTCTGGCTGGTGATGCAGCAGCAGGCCAATCAGCTTTTGCTGCAAAGGGCTGTATTGGTTGCCATGGCGCTGGTGGTG
>JACNJF010000157.1 GCA_014382695.1 Gammaproteobacteria bacterium
TAATTACGTGAATAAGACAAACCGCGGAAGGTTTTCTGATATACCCATGCCAGTGTAGTTGAGAGCACAAAGGACAGAATGACGACCAGCAGCAACGTTGCCAGACTTGCGGCTTCGGTTGCACTTTGCGATGTGAGTGCTTCTAACATGGGGGTTGATTCTCCAGTATTTAATAAGTTATTTGGGCTTTTATTCCCATAACTTAAGTTTGAAGAACTTTTGGAAGGTTAACTACGGACTAAGGTCGGTATTTTATTCAGACTAAAGTCCAATCTTTTTCAGACTAAAGTGCGGCGCGGAGGATGGTAACGCGAGAGTGACTACTAAACTATATACATGGGTGTTATTAAATCAATACGGCCTTTAGTCGTAAAGAGGGAGTGAGGCAATCAGCTTGCATCCCGGCATATTATCTTCACTACTAATCTTAAAACTTCCGCCCAGGCTTTCGACCCGCTCTCGTAGACCACGCAAACCGAGATGATCGCTATCGTTTATTTTATCCAGATCATGCTTCTGGAAGCCCTGACCACCATCACTCACAATCACGATAAGATGCCGGTCTTTAATCGTTGCCCTGACTTTTTGATCGATCCCCTTACCATGCCGGTAGGCATTATTTAAGCCTTCCTGCACCAGCCGGTAAATACAGATCTTGGACGACAGTTTCAGGCTATCGGGTATTTTATTCAGTTTATGACTGACTTTTGTTGACGTCCTTTTCTGATGTTTTTCTATCACCTTTAAAATAGCGTCCTGAGCCGATAAATCCTTCAAGTCCGGTATCACCAGTCCGGAAGACAGGTTTCTTATTTCCTGCAGCGCATCCTTAAGAGCAGACTGGATACGGGCAATCACTTCGGTATTGACCTTCACCTGCTGTTCATTGCTATCGTCCATAATAGAGTCCATACGCAACAGCGCAAACCCGATCTGCTGTGCCGGTCCATCATGCAATTCTGAACCAATCCGCCTCAGATTCTGTTCGTTTAACTCGACCGTACGACCGCTCGCATGGCGAATACGTTCACGCTGGTTCTCAATCAGTTGATGTGCGGTTCGCACAATCCAGTATAAAAACCAGTAGAGTACGATGCCGCCGAAAAGACATACCGCAATCACCAGAGTACGCGCGACATTGAATGTCTCGTACAGGGCACGTGGCGATTTATAGATTTCAATCACGCCCACTACTTTTTGGTGACTCGGATTCCATACCGGGATATAACTTTCGATAAAATTTTTCATCCCATCCGGCAAAAAACTATGCTCTTCCTTGGCCCGGTCATTTACATGCCCTTCCTTATAGGTATTAATGCCGGCATAAGCCCGTACCAGCTCATCGTTGTCGGTGAATGCCCGGCCTATCATCTGTTTGTCATCCGACCAGATGATTTTAAAATCATCATCGTAAATGGTGGCCCGGTAGACATCCGGAAGACCAATCACCTGATTCACAAAGGCTTGCAGATTCAGTTTATCCCGGCTATCCGGACTACCACTGAAATAAGTGTCCGGGTCATTGATCAGTGCAATGCTCTGGATAAACTCGGAACTGATAATCATTTCACGATGTAACAGGTTATTCCTCATGAACGAATAGAAGATAAAGCCCGAAACAACACTGAAAGTGATGATAGAAACAAAGCTGGTGTAGGCGAAGGTTCTGATCAGTCCCCAACGCTGAATGATGGCAGGAATCTTCATGACCTTATTCCGTAATGCGCAAGGCTGCTATTCCCCATTGTGTAGCTTTTGTGACATCAGCGCCGCTTCTACCCGGTTCTTCACCTGCAGCTTCTGCAGAATACTGGTCATATAATGCTTAATGGTTTTTTCACTTAAAAACAGTTCGTCGGCGATCTGTTTATTAGTTAACCCCCGTTCCAGTGCCTTTAAAATTTCACTCTCTCTGCGGTTTAATTTTTCCAGCAAGGTCTGTTTCGGAGAACTTCCCTGATTGTAGGAGTGGACCAGAATATTGGTTGCCAGGCTGGGGGTAATAAAGGTATCGCCCAGCGATACCCTGCGTACAATTTTAACCAGATCTTTACCACCAATCCCTTTCAGGATATAGCCGCTGGCTCCCGCCTGCAAAGCCGACATGACATCCTTCTCATCCTCAGAAGCCGTCAGCATAATCATCTTGATCGACGGCATCGCAAGATGCAGATCCCTGGCGGTCTCCACACCTCCGCCCGGCATACTGATATCCAGTAACACGGTATCGGGCATCAGCGCTTTCGCCATTCTCATGGCATCGGCATAGTTTCCACCTTCGCCGACTACTTCAAAATCGGCCTCAGCATCAAGCGTACTGCTAACACCTTCCCTTAACAGAGGATGATCATCTACCACCAGTATGCGTATAGTTTCCGTCATGATTTATAGTTAGATTTTGATTTTAAGGATTATTATTTGATCGAGCCATTAAGTCGGTATTCTATAAACATACTTTATTACATTTCTCGAACCAGGCGTATACCCACGTTGTACTGCCCTTTATTGCTGGGAAAGGTTTCACGATTCTCGACCCGCATGGATGAGGATGGACTGCGATAGGAGCCACCGCGTACAATCCTTACGCTACAGTCACCGCCTTCCCATACCGATCCGTCTATCGGGGCATTCTGATAGTTCCGGTGATAACAGTCATGCACCCATTCGTATAAATTTCCAGCGGTATCATAAAGACCGAATTGATTAGGCTTATAGGAACCTACTTTAGCCGGTTTATTGACGTTAAAATCGCTGCCACAGTCGAAGCAATGTGCGTTGCCACTGCCCTTTTCAGAGCCCCACCAGTAAGTCGTACGTTGCCCACCACGCGCCGCAAACTCCCACTCAGCCTCTGATGGCAGACGATACTTTGCACCCGTTTGCACACTCAACCAGCGGGTATAGGCCAGAGCGTCATCCCACGATACATTATTCACCGGGTGGGTGTTACGATCCCAGTTACCGCTATCCGGTAAACTACGTTCAGTCGAGTTTGCAAACAAATCATATTCTGCGTAAGTCAGCTCGTTTACCGACATCGCAAAGTCAGGCACTGTGACCAGGTGGCGTGGGGTTTCATCCGCTGAAATCAGACCGGACGAATTTCCCATACGGAAATCATCGCCAGGGATTTTTATCATGACCGGCCCGCGGCCACCGATTTTGAGGCGATCGGTAAATGGATCCGGTCGATCAACATATTTTTCCTGTACCAGCGGTTCCGGCTGTGCTATTTCCGGCTGCCTGACCAGTTCACGCTGAGGGGGAGGTTTAATTTCCGGTGGACGGCCCTGATCCACAGCTTCCGATTGACCGGGTTCTGCACTCTTCAACTGCTCCAGCTGCCCGCTTAACTGACCGATCACATCATTCAGCATACCCTGTTGCCAGGCAAAATAGCCCCCACCAGCCAGCAACAATAAAACAAGACTGACGACCAGTCCTTTGCTGGACTTCTTTTGTTCCGGCTTAAAATAACGCTCGGGCACAGGCTCGGCCGGTATACTTTTTGAAAGTGATTCCTTATTGGTAACGGGTGCCTCACGCTGGGCAGCCGGTTTTTCCTTGATATCCACCACGATAATGGTGGTGTTATCCTGATTGATTTTATTCGCTTCTTCGACCGCCTTGAGTAAGGCATACACGCATTCACGTGCGGTACTGGACCAGGAGGAATATTGAATGATCGCCCCGGCACCCAAAGTGTCAAGGCCGTCACTGGCGATCACCAAACGATCACCCGGTTTTAATTTAATCGCACTATCCGGACAGTCGATACTGCTGATTTCATCCCCGGTCATCGCGCTCATTAGCATATTGCGTGACATGCCCGACTGTTCATCGATCTCCATGCCCTGCTCTTTCATCATGTCGATATAGGCGCCATAGCTATGATCGGCATTCTGTTTGATCAGCTCGCGATTTCTGATCAGATAGAGGTGACTGTCACCAACACTGATCCAGAACAGCCGGTTATCCTCCAGATAGGTCGCCACCATGGTGCAGCCCATGCCACGCAGCGCTGGAGTTTCTGCAATCGAATCATGAATCTGCTGATTAGCCCGATTCAATGCAGAAGTTAATGACTCTGGAACATTACGACCATTAAACTCACTCTGAAAAGATTTGATGAAGGTAGCCACGACCATATTACTGGCGACATTACCGGCCGCGTGCCCGCCCATTCCATCAGCCATTACCATTAGCGCGCAGGACTTGCCATCATCATTATCGCCCAGCAGGGAAACCATAAAGGCATCTTCCTGATAATCCCGGGCACCATCAATCTGATCACTGGCTATGTCAAAAACTACATTCATACATTCTTCTTTTTCATTTGGCTAAACGTAATCATAGATGCTAGTTAAAGTAATTTCTAGGGAAGCGCTGATTTAATCCGTGCCTCCAGCCTCCGAGTACTCACGAATAAATAGGTAGAGTCTGCGGGATTATCTCTGCTCCATGGACATTTGCCATTTTTGTGTAACGCTACGGCCTAAACCCTGTCTGCCGTAACAGTTCCAGTGGAAGAAACAGGGGTTGGGGCAGGCTTGACCAGTCTGCCCAGAACCAGTCACTGCATCGAGAAGACTGCATTAAATCGAGCTGATCACCATCGATACATTCTGTCACAAAATACAGGGTTAAAGAATGCGTATTTTGATCAAACAGGTTATTTGTATAGGTAATGAATTGTGCTGGCGTAAAGCGCCCCCCGTTAAACTCTGTTAACAGACGTAATACTGCCTGCTCCGGGCTTTCTCCCAGATGTATCCAGCCACCCGGCAATTGCCAGCTCCCCGTCATAGGCGGCTTGATGCGCCGACCCAGCAGTATCTTCTGATCATGCCGGATCACGACAGCCACGCCAGGCTGTGGCTTTTTGCAGCCAAAACCTTTCCCTATAGTACTCATCAACTGCTAAACATTAACCGGCGACCGGTATCAACCCGGGCCGGTTAAGCGAACCGTTGTTAAGGACGGATATAGGCATAACCCTGCTGCTGTAACTCCATAATGCGCAACACACCAGCCGGAACTACCTCAACGCCTTCCAGCAATATCGGTTTCTTGCCTGACTTTTTCTCCATCTTGGCCATGGTATTGGCACAGGCACTAAACTTGATATCCTGCATCGCCAGGCTGGTTACACGCTCGGCCTGACCACTTTTATCGGTCAGCATCCCCAGTCCGGGACCATACGCTACAATTTCGACGTCTACGTTATCGATACCGAGTGAAGTCTGCACATTGACCGCATTATTCAGCGCAATTTGCTGCACCTCAGGGTCGGCTGTGCTGACCTGAATCACCAGCTTCTGTTTTTCGGCGTAGGCATAGCCACTGCAGACAAGTGAAAGCATCAGGATGGCGCAGCACTGTTTGATTAATTTCATAATTTTCCTCTCAATGTATTTATAATACGGACTTCCCATGGGTGACATGGGAACTCTATGATATATTTCATAGTCCACATAGTTAATCACTGTCCCGACAATAATTCCATATGCTTGATACCTGGCCGCTGCTTAAAAACTCTCAATTTCCTGATATTGAGCGTAAATCTCTGGAAGTCCTGCAGGTTAACCTGGGCTATCTGTGCAATCAGAGCTGTCTGCATTGTCATGTCAATGCCGGCCCGAACCGGACTGAACTGATGAGCGCTCAAACCATCGACGAAGTCTTATCCATACTCAGGGAGTCACAGGCTCACACCCTCGATTTAACCGGCGGAGCCCCCGAAATGAACCCGCTGTTTCGCACCCTGGTACGCAAAGCCAGAGCGCTCGGCGTGAAGGTCATCGACCGCTGCAATCTGAGTATACTGTCAGAAGAAGGTTACCTGGATACCACCGCATTTTTAGCCAGCCATCAGGTCGAAGTCGTCGCATCACTGCCCTGTTATCTGGAAGAAAATGTCGATGGACAGCGTGGCAAGGGGGTTTATCAAAAGAGTATCGATGGATTGAGGATGCTGAATCAGGCGGGCTACGGCATGGTGGATAGCGGATTAACCCTGAATCTGGTGTACAACCCGACCGGCCCTTACCTGCCGCCCGGACAGCAACAGCTTGAGCGCGATTACAAGGCTTACCTCAGGCAGCATTATGAAATCGAGTTCAATCAACTTTTTACTATCACCAATATGCCGATCGCGCGCTTCGGTAGCAGTCTGATTTCCAAAGGCCTGTTTGAAGAGTATATGAACCTGCTCAAGGACTCGATGAACCTGGCCAATATGCATGGCGTGATGTGCAAAAATCAGCTCAGTATCGACTGGCAGGGCTTTGTGTATGACTGTGACTTCAATCAGATGCTGGGGTTAAACCTGTTGCATCCGAAGCATGGTAAAAGAATTCATATCTCCGATCTGGCCAGTCTCAATATGGCCGAGATGGATATTATCGTGGCGGATCACTGTTTCGGCTGCACTGCCGGACAGGGTAGCAGCTGCGGCGGGGCACTGGAGTAAGTGCGATTCAGCATCATCATCCCGACCCTGAATGAAGCCCCGACCATCACTCAGGCCCTGCAACAACTACTCAACACCATCGACCCGAGTCAATCGGTAGAAATCATCGTGTGTGATGGCGGTAGCCGTGACGACACGCAACAGTTAGCCCAGCAATTCCCGCTGACGCTGTTAAGCAGCCCGCCTGGCAGAGCACGTCAGATGAACACTGGGGCACGCCAGGCGAGTGGCGAGTGGCTGTTGTTTTTGCATAGCGATACCCGATTACCGCCACTCTGGATGAGCGCCATCGCGTCCTGCAACCAGCCCTGGGGACGCTTTGATCTGCGCCTGAGCGGACAGCACTGGCTGTTTCGTATCATCGAAAAAGCAATCAACCAGCGCTCACGCCGAACTGCCGTTGCCACCGGTGATCAGGTACTGTTTTTCCGGCGTGATTTTTTCCAGCAGCTGGATGGCTTTGCAGAAATTCCATTAATGGAGGATATTGCGATCAGCAAAAAGGCCCGACGACTTGCCGCGCCTGCCTGCCTGTCACAACAGGTCATCACCTCCAGCAGACGCTGGGAACACAACGGTATACTCAAAACCGTGCTGCTGATGTGGCTGCTGCGCCTGGCGTACTGGGCCGGTATCAAGCCGGACCGACTGCATCGTCTGTATTACTCCTGACATGTTTCCAACCCTGATCCAGCTGTTTGCCAGACCTCCACTTGCCGGCAGGGTTAAAACCCGACTGATACCCGACGTCGGTGTGCAGTCCGCAACCGCGATCTATCGTCACTGCCTGCAACATAATCTACAGCTAGTCCAGCAGACTGACTTCGATGTCCAGATCTGGTTGACCGATCCATCTTCCGATACTATTTTTAACCATCAGCCAATATCGATTCAACAGGGCAAACACCTCGGTCAGCGAATGTACTACGCACTCGCCGATGCGCTTCAAAATGGATACCAGAAGGTCATACTGATCGGTTCAGACTGCCTCGAACTATCACCTGCGATACTGCAACGCGTTTGCGCTAAACTGGATCAACACGATCTGGTTTTCATCCCGGCGCTGGATGGTGGCTATGTGCTGGTTGCTGCGCGACATAGCATCGACTGCCGGCTGTTCGAAGGTATCGACTGGGGTAGCGCACAGGTACTGATCCAGACGCTGGAAGCCGCGATGCGCTGCGGCATCAACACCGCACTGCTTAATCCATTACGCGATATAGATACAGCGGATGATTTACAACACTATGCCGAACTGAAACAATACCTCCCCAAATAAACCTGAGTTACCCATGTTCTATTCCCTGCTTAAACCTTTTATTTTCACTCAGGACGCGGAAACCGCACACGAAAACAGTCTTGAGCTGCTCAATACAATGCGCTATCTGATACCCGACCGACTGGTGCAAAAACCGGTCAGGGTGATGGGACTGGAATTTCTGAACCCGCTCGGGCTGGCCGCAGGAATGGATAAAAATGCCGATTATCTGCCCGGTCTGAGCCGACTTGGATTTGGCTTTATCGAAGTCGGCACCGTGACGCCTCGCCCGCAACCAGGCAATCCGCGTCCACGCCTGTTCCGCGTACGGCAGCATAACAGCATCATCAATCGTATGGGGTTTAACAACAAGGGCGTCGATTACCTGCTCAACAATATCCGCCAGTTGCCAGCACACCGTTATATCCTTGGCATCAATATCGGCAAAAACCTGACCACCCCGGTAGAGAATGCGCTGAGCGATTACCGACTGGCGATGCAGCAGGTGTATACCTCGGCGGATTACATCACCGTTAACATCTCATCACCGAATACGCCCGGCCTGCGCAACCTGCAGTCAGAAAAAGCCCTTGAAGAGCTGCTCAAAGGCATCCATGAAACCCGTAAAGCCTTACAGGACGAACACCAGATAAACCGCCCGATTGCACTTAAGGTTGCACCGGATCTGGATGATCATGCGATTGCGCCGATTGCCGACTTATTAATCAAATACCAGATCGATGCGCTGATCGCGACCAATACCACGATCGATAAATCAGCGCTTCGGGGTCATCCACTGGCAGCCGAAGCCGGCGGATTAAGTGGAGAAGCCCTGACTGAAAAATCGCGCCGTATCCTGTACCTGTTCGAGCAACAATTGCAGCAACAGATTCCGATTATTTCTGCCGGTGGTATCGCCTCGGCGGAGGAAGCCCAGTTACGGCTCGACCTGGGAGCCAGCCTGATCCAGATCTACAGTGCGCTCATTTTCAGGGGCCCTGGTTTGATCGGGAAAATCACTAAATCCATCAAGCCCTAGTGGTTACGCTTTAGCGCTTTATGCTACAGTAAAAGCGATGATGCAAATAAGTGCATCGCTTGCTGACTCCCACACTTACCTGTACCGAATATTAAACATGAATGAAGAACAAATCGCACAGAACTGGATGGATAACTGTTGTCAGACTATCCAGCAATACGACCATAAGGCCCATATGAACCTGATTTCCGAACAGGTGCAGGTATATGGCATCCCCGGTTTCGATGTCATCGGCTACGCAGACTGGTTTTCCCAGTGCGAATACGAGTTTCGCGAAAAACTGATCGAAAAAGCCAGTTATGCAGGCATTAAAATTCGCCAGAGTAACAATAACCAGATCATGTTTTTAACCAGTGAATCGATACTGGCTACCGATGGCACCACCGATACCCATCCGATAGAAATCGTGCTCAGTAAAGAAACCGATGGGCAATGGCGGGTGACACAGGAGCGCCTGCTTTCAGAACAGGAAGCCCAGCATCTGGGAATCAGCTAAATGACCACCCTGGCCTCATTAAAAGACGCTCATCAATACTTCAAGAAACTACCTCAGCAGCTCGAGGTCTATTTCGACGAAGCTTACCAGAAAGCCTTCGATCAACTGATGCTGGCACTCGATCAATTCTTTGATGTGACGGCCAGTGTCAACCAGCAGGCGGCTGAAAATCATGTCATCAGCCGTACCGAAGCGACCGAAATCGGCGAACACGGTTTCATCCTGTTACTCAAGACGATTGACCTGATGGAAAAGCTCGACCTGCCGCACAAGCGTATGGAAATCGAACAGATCTCACTCATCTTTGCGCGCTGGATCATTAACTATCAGGGCCAGCTGAGACATATCGAGCCCATCGTGAATGCATTTGCGCATTCCGCCAACAGCATGAAAGACAAGAAATCACTGTTGGCTCTGGTCGAACTGATGGGTATGGTGGTTGACGCCAGTGCGGATGAGATTAAACACGATCTGGAAAGTCACAACCTCTACCGTCCGTGGCGACTGCTGCACATCAATCGTAGCATCGTAGCGACGCGCACGCATGACACCGACATCATGAAAAAGGTATTCGATGAAATGATTCTGTACCTGCCACAGGATGCGGCCAGCTTTTTTAGCGAAGGCATGCAGGAAATGGACACACTCGACTATCCGCCGAATGTACGCAAGGTGATCGAGCAATACTTCCTGCACAAACCCAGCATCAAGCTGCACTAAATCCATGCCCCGAATGGAGTTTGTGGTGAGCGATTTTAGCTTCGATACCGATGCCTCCAACCTTCAGCAACTGGTGCTGGAAAAACTGGATAAAAACGATGCCGGATCATTCCTGCTGGTGAACATCAATACCGATGACAATCACAAACTGAGCCATGACTACGTGACCACCAGCGTTACGACGCTGAAGCTGCGGGTTAAGTGAAAAGTGGTGAAAACCCTGTTGTGCTTTCAGAATGAACAGGATCTACGTTTCCTGCTGGAGCAGTATGTCGCTTCTGAAAATAACCAGATCATTCATAAAGCATCACGCTGCTGCTGAAAACGGGTCCAGTTTTCAGCATAGTGGCCACCCAGATCTTTCAATGTTGACCACGAATACACCCCGCCATGATGCCCATCGTCGAATAGAATTCGAATCGCGTAAGACCCCATCGGTTCCACCTTGCTGATGTTGACCTGCTCTTTACCCAGAATCAGTTCACCGCGCTTTTTTGCCACCCGGACATCTGCCGAAGGCGAAAAAACCCGCAGGTATTCAAACGGCAGATGAAACTCCGAACCATCACTAAAATGTATCTCGAGCAGGCGGGATTTCTGATGCAGCGCAATATGGGTAGGGTGAATAGTCGTTTTCGCCTGCTGATTCATAAAATTTCCAGACTGACGTCATAACCTGCGTATTTACGGATATTAATGACCGCCTGCTGAAAGATCAGATACTGACCCTTGATAGCGATTAAGGTGTCTTCGATCACGGGATTTTTATCCAGATTAAAACTGCTTATTTTGTCCGGGTAAGACAATGCCGGATAATGGATATCGATCGAATCTTCAACTTCGGCGACCACCGTGACATCACGCAATACCTCTGCATCCAGCTGAAGGCTTAGCTGCGGCCAGATAGAGTGAAACACCTGCAGTAAATCCTGCTGACTGACATCATTTTTCAGCATACTGCGCCAGTTGGTTTTATCATTCAGATAAGTCTTGAACGCGGTTTCGACCAGGCCGGAATAATAGCGCGAAGACACCTTCAGCACCGCCAGCGCCTGTACCGCGCCCTGATCGATCCAGCGCGTGGGAATCTGTGTATGACGGGTAATACCCACCTTCACACCCGATGTATTCGACAGGTAGATGTAATGATCCTGCAGGCAATGCTGTCGACCCCATTCAGGCTCGCGGCAGGTTCCCTTATCGTAATGGCATTTTTCCGGCGATACGATACAGATATCACATTGCGCCAGCGACTTAAAACAGGGATAGCAGTAACCCTGATTAAAGCTTTTACGCGTTTCACGTCCACAATGGATGCAATGAATCGTTTGCTGCCAGCTCAGGCGTATTTTCTTCCCCAGCAGCTCATGCATATTCAGCGTTGAATCAGCAAACTGCAGCCGATACTGTACCGGATTATCCAGTACCACCTTCATTTTATGGAGTGGGCCGCTATGCATTAGTGCGCTTCAAGCCTTAGCGCAGATTCAAGTAGCGAGTTCAGACCTTTGGCGCGCCAGTTGGGGCGCTCTTCGATCTGTTCACAGCTTTGCAGTAATTCAATCCGGTAAAGCGGCTCATACAGGCTAGTAATCTCACTCACCGGCACCGAAAAAGGTGGCCCCTGCATCACATTCTGATCGTAATCCAGCGTGATTAACAGTATCGGCACCGCTGCAGGGTTTATGCGAAGTAGTTGCTGCACATAGGCAGCACGATTAAACGACTCAATCGCGACGATGGAAGCACGATCATAGATCAGCTTGCAGCGGGCCAGTTGCGAGGGCTGCAAATCCATCAAATCCCCCTGATACAGGGTGATATTTGGGCTTTGATAACAGCTGAAATGCGGGATACTGGACTTTTCATAAGTCAGTTGAGATTCGGCAAAGAAGGACTCAATGGCTACGCCAGAAAGCTCTACCCCGATAACCTGAAAACCCTGCTGGGCAAGCCACAAAATATCGACCGCCTTACCACATAACGGCATAAAAATGGTGTCGCCAGGGACTAATTGGAACAGGGATAGATACTGTTGCAGATAGGCATTCACCTTACCTTCGTGAAAACCCGGTTTTTCTCTTACCCAATAGCTATGCCAGTCAACGGATTGCTTCATTGTCGATTTGTTTAAAAAAATCGCAGCTTAGCCTACTCGGGGTGTTTTTAATACGTAATTAAAGGCAGGAGATTGGCAGTACCGCGAGGATGGGTACTGCCAAAAAAATATTTATCGCAAAATTAACTTTTAACTTTGCAGGTGCTGATACCAAAAATGGCATAAGGAGGACACCAGCCCATCGCAGCCGTTCCCAGTAATACCACACCAGCGACCAGAGCGACTATACCCATAGTACCGGCCAGCATGCCCATTGCATAAGCGGCGATTGCCGCGATTCCAGCGATAGTACGAATAGCGCGATCGATTGAACCAACATTCTTTTTCATAATTTAAAGCTCCAGTTAAGTTAAGTATGAATCCATTGTAGGGCTTATTTCTCTGCCTGTCGGTGACATTGTCACCAACAAAAAATATAAATAAAAATAAACCTTAAAGCAATTCTGGAATAAGAACAGAGAGTTACCGATTACTGTTATTGCAGGGAGAGCGTGACGATCGCTTTTTTATCGATGAACTCGATATTACCCCGGGTAGAGCTGATCATTCCACGCTGCGTCAGATCTCGTAAAATACGGCTCACCACCTCTCTTGAGCTGCCCACATCCGCCGCCAGATCTGCATGCGTTTTCTGCATCATAACTTCACCCTTCTCCAGCTCACGTGCAAACTGTTCGGCCAGTCGAACATCGATCCGCTTAAACGCCACTTCTTCAACCACAGAAATAATATTCGCCAGACGGTAGGAAAGTAGTCCAAAGATAAAGCTCTGCCAGTGCGGCTCAAGACAGAACCAGTCGAGTACATTTTGGGGGGAAATCATCAACCCTCTAACTGCTGACTCGGTCGCAGCCATGGCCGGAAAAGTCCCCTGATTCATGATACAGGAAGCGGTTAACACACAGCTTTCACCGCCATAGACCCGGTACAGGGTGACTTCACGACCGGACGAGGATAGCTTATAAACCCGCCCGACGCCCTCCAGCACCATCACCAGATGGGAGCATTGCTGCCCTTCATAGTAGATAGACTGTCCGGCCGGAATCTGGACATACTGGGCCTCAGCATAAAACAGTTTTACAAACTCGGCAGAAGACTGTTTTATAAAGGGGAAAAGCTTTTCGAATTCAGCTCTGAGTGCAGCAGTAACCATTTATCATTAATGTCAGTTATACGCCGAGAGAATTATTCAGGACGCGCAATCGGAAGTCAAAGTCGTTGGCATAACAGGTCGAAATTCCAAACAGGGAATACACCGGATATAAGCTCCCCAGAGCAATAAATAAAGGGATTAAGTCAGACTATCCCACACGTTGGGCATATAATAAAAACCGGTACCCAGTACCGCCATACTAAGCACAATCCTGATCAGCTTATGAATACTGCCAACATTGTCATTCATCTCAACACTTCTGAAATAAATCAAAAAAATAATATTAGGTGGCTCTAGTTCTTACTCTATTTCAACCAGTAACTGCCCATTTTTTATCGTCAGAGGCCAGCTTCTGACACCTTTACCCGCCAGAGGTGAAAGTCCCTTGCCGGTTTTAATATCAAAACGAGCCTTATGCCAGGGACAGCTAATCTCAGCACCCTGTAATTCGCCATCACACAAATCGGCGGCCTTATGCGGACATAGATTATCCAGTAGATAAAAC
>JACNJF010000164.1 GCA_014382695.1 Gammaproteobacteria bacterium
AAAAATTCGAACCACCAAACTGGAGAGGAAGTGAGCATGCTGAGTCAAATACGCTTAAAGCAGCATAAAGTAACGAAAAGTGAGAGCAGTTGGAATGAAAATCAACCTGAGGAAAACAGGTTGAATGGCCTACTACGCTCTAAACTCTAGTTATCAAACGTTATGCCATTAAAAGCTGAGTCCACCATTTTAATCGTAGAAGATCATGCCGATATTGCCGAGATGGTGATCGATTATCTGGAAAGCAGGGGGTTTACCGCTGATTACGCAGCGGATGGCGTCACCGGTCTGCATCTCGCAGTTACCAATGATTATGATGCGATTGTACTGGATCTGATGTTGCCGGGTATGGATGGCATCAAACTATGTCAGAAGTTGCGTGAAGAAGCACGTAACAAAATACCGGTTATCATGCTTACTGCGCGCGATACGCTGGATGATAAACTGGCTGGACTTGCCACCGGTGCCGATGACTATCTGGTCAAGCCGTTCGCGATCAAGGAACTGGAAGCACGATTGCATGCACTGATCAGGCGTAACAGGGGAGAGCTGACGCAGGAAATTTTGAGTGTCGGAGATTTAACCGTCGATACCGCAACCCTGAGTGTTATGCGCTCAGGTCAGGATCTCACACTGACCCCTATTGCGTTAAAGATTCTAACCGTGCTGATGCGTGCTTCACCGGCGGTGGTCAGTCGTACTGATCTGGAGCGCAAGGTCTGGGGCGATGTGCTGCCCGATAGTGATGCTCTGAAAAGCCATTTATACAGTCTACGCAAGGTGATTGATAAACCGTTTGAACAGGCCTTGCTGCATACGATTCAGGGCAGGGGTTATAAAATTATAGAAAGTAAAAATAATGCCTGACTCTGATGGCATACTGCATAAGTTAAACCGCGCCTTTTTATTTCAGGGCGCTCTGATTGCGGTTGCTGCAATTCTGGGCGTTTTCTTTGCCAAAATAGTGATCGAAGAAATTCTGGTAAAAAATGCAATTCAACAGGAACAGGATTTTTTCTGGAATAAATATGATGCAGATCCGAGCTTTCCGTTACCCCATACAAAAAACCTGACCGGTTACTTTAGCGCCAGTCAGTTACCTGAATTTATTCAACAGGATTTACCACTTGCTCCCGGTATGTATGAATATAACCGCAAGAATGACCGCCAGGTATTACAGGTATCGGAGTACGCGGATAAGACTCTGTACCTGATTTATTATCGCGGCCAGGTCGACGCTCTGGTTTTATATTACGGCCTGTTTCCTCTGCTGACGGTGTTAGTCATTCTGTATCTGTCGTTGTGGTTAACCTATCGCTTTAATCGCAAAACGGTGTCACCGCTGATCTGGCTCGCACACCAGATCAATCAGGTCGATTTTGAAAACAGGGAGCTTACGGTTTCTATCGAGCAGTCTCCGTTTGATACCAATGATGAAATACAGATCCTGTCCGATGCGATTACCCGACTAGGTGAAAAGTTAAATTCCTATATTGCGCGGGAACGTGATTTTACGCGCGATGCCAGTCATGAATTACGCAGCCCGCTCACCGTGATTAATATTGCCACCGATCTGATCCTGGCGGAAGACGCGTTATCCGACTCCACCCTGAAATCGCTGGCAAGAATTAAAAGAGCCATTGCCGATATGGAGCAGCTCACCGAAGTTTTTCTAATGCTGGCGCGGGAAGACGATAAGGCGCTGGTGATGAAGTCTGTCGATCTGGGTGAGATTATTGATCAACAGATCGATCGGGCAAAAATTGTCCATCGTAATAAATCGGTCGATATCAGGCTGATACAGCATCATCAGGTCAGGCTGATGGGGTCGGATATGGTATTGAGCGTTTTACTCGGCAACCTGATCAGAAATGCGATTCTGTATACGGATGCAGGCAGCATAGAAATCATCATCAACAGCAATACCGTCACCATAAAAGATAGCGGTGAAGGCATGTCCGAGCAACAGGTCGAGAATATGTTTAAACCCTATCATCGCGGCTCAAATACCAATGCTTCAGGATTCGGGGTCGGCTTAACCATTGTTAAACGTTTATCCGAGCGCTTTAACTGGCCGATAAAGGTAAAATCAGAACCCGGTTTCGGTACCCGGATAGAAGTCACCTTTAGCGATGCGAAGGTGACTTCAATCGAAACTTCAGACATGCCGCCTTACGCTCATTTACAGCATGATCAAAACAGGCCGGCATGAGTGGCTATCCAGTGCGGTCTGAGTTTTTGTGAACAAGTGGCTATTCGAAAAGTATTAACGAAGATCGACATGAGCTGTTTTCAGGCCTTTATCCCGGACTGAAAATGCTGCTCAATTAGTACACAATTTTCTTTTCAATCTGTGGCTGTTTCTGATTTAGCCTGTGCTGTTGCATCCAGAAAACTTGTAATTGAATCCGGTAACGGTATTAGTTCTCCCGGCTCCCCTGATTCGTACTGCTGCAGAAAAAGCAGGCGTTCATCGGTATTCGGATGGGTACTCAGGTATTCGCTTAGACCGCTTTGGCTGAATTTTTCGTGCTGGCTTATCTGCGCAAAAAAATCACTGCTAGCGGAGGCATGTCCATAATAATCGGTTAACAGTTTCAATCCGGTTTTATCGGCTTCGCGTTCCTGATCCCGGCTGTAGGCCAGCAGGCCAAGCTGGATAGAATTTGCAAGTATGTCGCTAACCCATTCACTCCCATCCACGCCGGTGAACATCATGAGTGCCACCGCGATTACCACGCCTCGACCCATGCTGCGGATGGGGTGGCGATGAATCTGGTGCGCCATTTCGTGTGCGATTACCATCGATAGCGCATTTTCACTGTTGACCAGTTGCAACAATTCTGTGGTCACAAAGATATGGCCGCCCGGGGTGATAAAGGCATTGGGTGTATCGCTTTGTATCAAACGAATCGAATAACGCGCGGGGTCGGTTTCTGGCGGGTTGAGTTGCTTAACCAGTCGAGCCAGGTCGTGTTCAACCGCAATCATGCCTTCAGCAGGTGATTCCTGCTGCAGAAAAGACAAGCGTGCTGCACTAAACCATTGTCTCTCGGTTTCTTCAGGAATGTAGCGCACCAGCAGGTCTGACAGCAGCATCAGGATGATAAACACCACTGCCAGTAGCAGACTGGCACCGGTGAGTAACAGTAACAGCTCTTTGAGTGGATGATCGGGGGAGGTATTGATACCCTCTGGAATCTGTTTTGCAACAAACTTCATATCAGACCGAAAGGGCAGTCCCATAGGCGACGACCTCGACCGAGCCAATGCCATTATTACGACTGCTGCTTTTACTGATGGAAGCGGTTTCAATGCGCACATTGATGATGACCTTGGCACCGATTTCAAGGGCCGATTCTTTCATGCGCAGAATAGCCTCACGGCGCGCACGATCAAGCAGGGATTCATATGATTGCAGACGACCGCCAAATAAACTACGCAAGCCAGCAACAAATTTTTTGAAAAAATCGATCGAGATCACCACGTTGCCGCTGACCAGCTGCGTATGGCAGCGGGTTATCTGCGGCGGCACGGTTTTTAAGGTCATCACCGGCATCCACAGGGTCTGTTTTTCACGTTCGATAATGGAACGATAATGACGTCGTTCTGAGATCTGTCCAAAGCTGTAACCCAGTATTAACAGAGTCAGGAAGATGAGTAATTCGTACATCCTATTCCACCGTTACGGCGGTACCGTAGGCATACAGCTCGGCGGCGCCCTGGGTGATCGATGAAGTGCTGTAGCGCACATTCAAGACCGCATTCGCACCCAACGAGTGCGCCTGTTGAATCATTCTATCGGTGGCCTCCTGACGCGACTCGGATAGCAATTCGGTGTAACCCTTCAGTTCACCACCGAATATATTTTTAAGCCCTGCCATCAAATCACGCCCGACATGTTTGGCGCGGATGGTGTTGCCCTGAACCAGACCGTAATGTCTGGTGATGGATTTTCCGGGTACTGTTTCGAGGTTGGTAATAATCATACGGTGACTCCCTGTGTTTAATGTTATGAATCGAATGCTGGCATATGCCGAGTAACGAATAGTAATCGATTGACGCAGAAATGCCATACAAGCGGTAGCGGCGCTCGTTGCCAGCCGAAGATCCAGGCACAGAGCCAGAGTCCTTTTGTTACTGGTAAAGGATCACAATGCCTGAGCCGTAAGCATTCACAATATCGGGCTTGCCATCGGCATTGATATCACCAACCGCCAGTCGATGGGTAGCGCTGGTTGAGTATTCTGACGGGTAGCGCTGCTCACCCATTAAACTGCCATCGGCCTTCTGTAGATAAACCCCGGTCGCTGACCAGCCGGAATGATCAACGATGATGTCTTTCCTGCCATCGTTATTAATATCAGTAACGACGACTGCGTCAGGCAGGTCATAGGACGGCAGACTGATATAGGGGTCCAGAGTGCCGGCAGAGTTTTGCAGGTAAATAGCCAGCTGTGAGGAGGGCTTATTGCCGCCATAGGCCATGACCACATCATCGCGGGCATCACCGTTGATATCGCCCACCCCGACGGCATGGGATAGTTCCGTTAGACCGAGTTCGTAATTGACCACGCTGGCAAAGCTTTGATCGGGCTGTTGCAGCAGAATGGACAGGTTATTGGTATAGCTCTGTCCGCTCGTCACCACGATATCCAGCAGGCCATCGCCATTCACATCGCCGTAGGCAAGGTCGTCAAATCCAGAGTGGGAAGCCAGATAGCTGGCGGGCAGATTCAAGCTGCCTGCGCCATTTTGCAGGAAAACGTCAACCTGTTGAGAGTTAGCTCCAAAATGGATACTAGCGACATCGGACAGCCCATCGTTATTAAAATCGGCGGCGACCAGTTTGTAACTGTTGTTGAAGCTGGGATGGTTCGAGTTATATACCGTTACTGGATCGAGTGTGCCCTGAGCATTCTGCAGGAGTACGCCGATACCGGTTTCATGGCTGATTACCACATCGCTGAGGCCATCGTTGTTAGCGTCGGCGATGGCAACGGATCTGATCTGATCCTGGGTTGGTTGCATCCCGGCAAAATAGTTAACCGGTGCAGCCAGATTACCGGAGGCATCCTGCAGCAGTACAAAGACTCGGGTATCATTGATCTCATCGAAATAAAAGCTCGTGGTGACAACCACATCGTTCAGGCCATCTCCATTCAGATCACCAATCGCGGCAGATTCTGTTCTCGATGGCATCTCAATTTTAACCAGGGGCTTGAACAGCGCCATCGGCTGTACCGTAATAGTCAGGCTGTCGCTGACACTGGCTTCACCATCGCTGACGCTGAGCTTGAGCAGATATTCATCCTGACCGCTATAGCTTAACAGTGGGGAGGGGATGCTATTATCGGAAAACACGGCGTTACCATCGAACGGTTGCGAGGTGATCGTCCAGCTGTAGCTGAGTGCATCATTATCCGCATCCTGCACACTGCTATTCAGGTTCAGCGTATCGCCAAAGGTGGGAGTCCGATCCAGGCCTGCATCCACCACCGGTAGAGAATTTAAAATGGTGGCAGAGTCAGCTTTGGTAGCAGAGAGGCTGGCGTCGGAGACGCTGACTTCGACGCTGATGACATCGCCCTTGTGATGCTGATCGGCCGGGAGTGTAGCAGCTGTTTGGGTGGCCATCGCGAGGCTATTCTTATACCACTGATAAGTGTAACTGAGGGGATCGGCATCGGGGTCTTTGACCAGTGAAGTGTCCGCCGTCAGTAGGTCACTGGTGTAGGGTGTCTGTGGCAGTATGCGTATGCTGGACACCAGTGGTGCCTCATTCGACGCCAGCGCTCCGCCGATATCGTTCCAGAAATACAGCATAAACTGTTCAAAGTTGTTGTCGCCATCGGCATCCGTCTCGATGCGTAGTTTCTGCGCAGATGCGACGATCAACTTTGCGCTGGATCCTGCCGCACCACTGATCAGCAGCTGGCCACCCTGATCGGGGAACTCGCTTGCTACATTACTGAACAGCAGCGGGGAAGTCGTTGTAACATCCGCATAACCGTGTGTAGAATCATATACGCGCCCGGTCTGCGTCATGCTATAGGCGGTGGGTTGGAACAGGTCATCGTAGCTTAGCGCCAGCCGCATATTCTCCAGTTTCATCATGGCGTTACTGACATTGTCTTTGGCTACCATATTAATCGTGAGCCGTTCACTATTAGCGGGAATATTCATCTGGATGTGTAACGAACCGGACATCGACAGGTTGCTGTCTGAATCGGAAAGCGTGATCCTGGCGAAACTCATGATGCCATCGGTGATTTCGAGGTAGTTCAGATCGAAGGTATTGATCTGGAAGCTGATCAGGCCATCGATCGTATCGCCATCTTCGCGGCAATTGCTAAAGTCGATATTCAGGGTGCCGGTTCCGTTGTCATTCAAGATGCCGAAGAAACGGGTCGAGCCGCTACCGGAACAGGGGAAGGTATCATTTACCTGAATAGCAGCAATCTCGGCGCTGTTATCGCGACCTGAAATTTCATTTTTTAACGCCGGGCGTAAGCGCTGCTGCAGTCGGCTGGCAAGGAGCCTGAACGCGTTGTTGTCACCAGAGGCCACTGCCACATCGTCCGCAGCGTTAAGGCTGGTGCCGAGCAAGCTACCGGCGATAGCGGCATCGAACAGGGCGCCTGCATTGGTGCTGGAAACGCTAGCCATGCTGGTATTACCGCTATACAGCAGGGGGTCGGGTTGCGTACTTCCGCCACCACCTCCACTGCAGCCGGAAATAAACACCACGATCAGCGTCAGGACAGTAAAAAACGGCTGCCAGATTTGCATGTCTTATTCTCCCAAAGAGTCTGCGCAGCAGGATAGGGTGGTAATGGCTGGAAATCCCTGTGCCAGATCAAGAATTCATTGTATACCTCCGGCAAGGGAAAGAAATATGTGCAAAACAATAAATTTATTGACCTGTAGAAAGCGGAGGACGGCTTAATGGCTGAGGCGTAGCTCGCGCTGTTTCCACAGCAGGTACAGGGCCGGGATCACAAACATTGATAACAACGGTGCGGTAATCATGCCGCCGATCATCGGTGCAGCAATCTTTTGCATCACTTCGGAACCGGTGCCATCGCTGAGCATGATCGGCAGCAGACCAGCGATGATGATGGAAACTGTCATGGCTTTGGGGCGAACCCTTAACACCGCGCCTTCCATAATCGCCGCTTTAAGTTGGCGCCGATTGCTCAGGCGGCCTTCCTGCTGGCGCTTTTCGAGTGCATTGTCGAGATAGATCAGCATGATCACGCCGAACTCTGCGGCAACCCCGGCGAGTGCGATAAAGCCGACGTTAACCGCTACCGACAGGTTGTAGTCGAGTAATAGAAGCAGCCAGAATCCACCCACCAGCGCGAACGGCAGCGAGAATAAAATGATGGCGGCCTGTATGGTCCGGCGAAAGATTAGATACAGCAGGATAAAGATAATCAGCAGGGTCATAGGCACCACCTTGAGCAGCTTGTCCTGTGCGCGCAGCAGGTATTCATACTGTCCCGACCAGGCAATCGAATAGCCTGGTGGCAGTTTAATCTGCTGCTGCACGGCTTCTTTGGCTTCGGCCACATAGCTGCCCAGGTCGATATGATCGATATCGACAAAGGTCCAGCCATTCAGTCGGCCGTTTTCACTTTTCAGCATTGGAGGCCCATCGACAACCTTGACATCGGCGACCTGCGACAGTGGAATCTGTGCGCCGCTGCGGGTCACCAGCGGCAGTTCTTTCAGCTTTTGTACATCGTCTCGCTGCTCACGCGGAAAGCGCAGGTTAACCGGGTAGCGTTCAAGCCCTTCAACGGTCTGGGTAATATTGATTCCACCCACCGCGACACTGACGATTTCATTGATATCTTCGATGCTCAGTCCGAGTCTGGCGGCGTCCAGTCGTTTGGGGCTGATTTCGATGTAGCGCCCGCCGGCTACACGTTCGGAATACACCGATGAGGTGCCGGGTAACTGCAGCAGGATCTGCTCAATCTGTACACCGATCTGTTCGATGACTTTTATGTCGCTACCGGCAACCTTGACCCCGACCGGGGTTTTGATGCCGGTCGATAGCATGTCGATACGGGTCTTGATCGGCATCACCCAGGCGTTGGTGAGGCCGGGGAATTTGACCCGTTGATCGAGTTCATGTTTGAGTTGCTGCAGGGTGAGTCCTGCGCGCCACTGATCACGCGGTTTAAGTTTGATCAGGGTTTCGATCATGGTCAGCGGGGCCGGGTCGGTGGCCGTTTCGGCACGTCCAATCTTGCCGAATACATGCTCGACTTCGGGGGTCTGGCGGATTAGTCGGTCGGTCTGTTGTAGCAATTCACGCGCCTTACCGATGGACAGGCCGGGTAGTGTGGTTGGCATATACATCAGATCGCCTTCAAACAATTCCGGCATAAACTCGGAGCCGAGGCCATGGCCAAGGCGTGCAATCCACGGGATCGATGCGAATTGTTTGCGCCAGCCATTCACCAGCTCGTTTTCGTAACGTTCCAGCTGTTGCTGCTTTGCGTTGGCATCTTCAGTGTTGAGCGGCTGTACCAGCGAAAGTGGCCATTCGAGCGATTCAAGCAAGCCCTTGATACCAAAAAGTGGCAGAGTAGTGCTGACTAGAATAAGCAGCGATAAAAACAGTGTCAGGCGTGGTTTTCTGAGGGTGACATTGAGCAGTGGTCGATAGCTTGCAATCAGCAGTTTAATCAGCGGATTTCTGGCTTCGGCCGGAACCGGACCGCGAATAAAATAACCCATCAGTACCGGCACCAGGGTTACGGCAAGCCCGGCAGAGGCCGCCATGGCAAAGGTTTTGGTGAATACCAGCGGGCTAAAAAGTTTTCCCTCCTGGGCTTCCAGCGCAAACACCGGGAGAAAGCTGAGGGTAATGATGAGTAGTGAAAAAAACAGTGCAGGGCCGACTTCTGCTGTGGCTTTAGCAATAAGGTTCCAGTGCTGCTGATTGCTCAGGGATGGGCCTGCACGCTCCAGATGTTTATGTACATTTTCGATCATCACGATCGCTGCATCGACCATCGCGCCGATGGTGATCGCAATCCCGCCAAGTGACATGATATTGGCGTTGATGCCCTGCTGACGCATAATGATAAACGCAATCAGTATGCCCAGCGGCAGGGTCACGATAGCGACCAGCGAAGAGCGGATGTGGAACAGAAACAGCAGGCATACCAGTGCGATGACAATCAGTTCCTGGATCAGCTTTTGCTTCAGATTGTCGACCGATCGGATGATCAGTCCGGAACGATCGTAGGTTTCGATTAGCTCTACGCCAGCGGGTAAGCCGGATTTCAGGCTATCCAGTTTTTGCTTCACTGCGGCGATGGTGCTGAGCGCATTTTCACCATAACGCATCACCACGATGCCACCGGTTACCTCACCTTCGCCATCCAGTTCCGCCACCGCACGCCGCATTTCAGGGCCGATCTGAACATGTGCAATATCCTGTAACAGGATCGGAATTCCATCTTCTGAAACATCGATCGGGATCTGTTCGATATCCTGTAATGAGCCGAGATATCCGCGCGTACGGACCATGTATTCCGATTCGGCCATTTCGATGACCGAGCCACCGACTTCACGATTGGCATCTCGAATCGCGCTGGATATTGTCTTGATTGGTATGCCAAACGCACGCAACTTATCCGGGTCGAGTACCACCTGATACTGTTTTACCATGCCGCCCACGGTGGCTACTTCGGCCACGCCCTGTACACCCTGTAACTCGTATTTCAGGAACCAGTCCTGCAGGCTACGTAATTGTGCCAGATCAAGGCTGCCGCTACGATCGACCAGCGCATAGCTATAGATCCAGCCGACTCCGGAGGCATCCGGTCCGAGTCGAGGTATCACGCCCGGCGGTAGACTGGAGGAAGCCTGATTCAGGTATTCCAGTACGCGTGAACGTGCCCAGTACAGGTCGGTATGTTCATCGAATATCACATACACATAGGAGTCACCGAAAAAGGAGTATCCACGCACCACGCGGGTACCCGGTACCGACATCATGGTGGTGGTGATGGGGTAGGTGACCTGTTGCTCGATGACGTCCGGTGACTGACCGGGATAGCTGGTCTTGATGATGACCTGCACGTCGGACAGATCGGGTATCGCATCGAGCGATGTCTGCTGTATCGAGATCCAGCCCCAGACTGAAATCAACAGCGAGGTTAACAGCACCAGCAGACGATTTTTTAATGACCACTGAATAATTCTGAGCGGCATTTGTGCTTACTCCGACATGCGTAAAAAGCTGGCCTGCAGGCTGGATTCAGAGTCGATCAGGAACTGTCCGGAAACCACAATGTCATCACCCGCCTGCAGTCCGGACAGAATCTCGACGTGGCCCGCCGCGCGTTTACCGGTGGTGATTTCGACCGGCTGAAAGTGACCGTTGCCGAGTGACCTGATCACCGACTCGCGCTCGCCGGTCATAATCACGGCTTCGCGTGGAACGCTGAGTACCGCTCGTGTACTGGCATGCGCAGTAATATCGACCTTGACGAACATGTTCAGCAGCAGTGCTTCGTCCGGGTTGGCGATGGTGATCCGTGCGCGCAGAGTGCGGGTTTTGCGATCCACCTGCGGATAGATGAAGTCTACGTTACCCTGCCAGCTGCGTTCTGGAATGGCCGGTACGCTGATTTCAACACTGTCCCCTTTCCTTACCCAGGGCGCCTGATGTTCATAAATATCAACCATGATCCATACCTGACTCAGATCAACGATAGTAAACATGGATTGATAGGGTTCTACATAGCTGCCTTCATTCACATTCAGGCGAGTGATAATGCCGCCCTGTGGAGCCATCAGCTGGATCGTATTCTGTACCTTGCGGCTATTTTTGATGCGCATGATATCCATCTCTGACACATTCAGCAGACGTAATGCATTGCGCAGGGATTCGACTTTGGCGGCTATTTCGATTTTTTTAGTGGGATCAAAAGAGGTCAGGTCATACTCTTCCAGCGCACCGATAAAATCAAGCTGTACCTGATTAATCCATGGTGAATAAAAATCGACCAGTACTTCCTTACGTTCCACCCGGTCGCCTTCGGTGAGCAGATGCAGCACTTCGATCCAGCCTCCGGTTCTGGGATGGATCGATAGCAGACGATCATTATCCGCAGTAACCAGGCCCTGGGTGTGAATTTTTTTATCCAGTACGCGTGATTCGACTTTTGCGCTGCGCACGCCCATGCTCTGTATCACACTGGCGGAAACAAAAACCTTCGGCATTTCAGTTGATGTATGTGGGTGTGAACTGGGCGTGGTTCGGGCGACCAGATCCATGCCGCAGATCGGGCAGCTGCCACCGGGTTCATGTTGCACGATATGCGGGTGCATGGGGCAGATATAAGTACTGCCGGCATCACTCTCTTTATTCTCGTGATCGTGATCGATAGCGGGTAAAGGCTGCGCCATCATGCCGGGCATGGCAGGCGTAGAGTGCATCGACATACGCGCGGAGTCCGGGCTGAAGTGGGTAGAGGCTGGAATGATTGGCTGCTCTGCTATGGCTGTGTGATGGTCCGCCGTTTCCCAGTATCGTGTAGCCTCAGATTCAGCTTCGGGTGCAGGCTCTACCACATCCTTATCGGTCAGCATCTCTTGATCCATCGCGCTGGGTATGTGGGTATGTTTTTTGAAACGCCGGTCCTGTCGTGCTCTTTGTTGCTGTGCCGGTGGCTCTGCCTGATTCATGTCCATGGCCATCTGTGCATAGCCTGCGGGCACAAAAAACATGCTGGCGATAAAGCCCGCTAGCCAGCCCGATTTAATTTGCAGTTTATTTTTCATGATTCCGTTTCAATGTGCAGTATGGCTGTCTGATAACGCAGGTTTAATCCTGATTCAGCGCTATCACTCGATAGCGCTAAAATTAACGCCGTTGAGTTACTGGACGGAGAGCAACTCCACATCAAAAATCAGTGTGCTATTGGGCGGAATGTTGTTGCCCATACCGCGCTCGCCATAGCCTAGATGTGCAGGGATCACCAGCTGCCAGTGGGAACCGCGCTGCATCAGTTGCAATGCTTCGCTCCAGCCCTTGATGACCTGATCCACGCGGAAACTGGAGGGCTTGTTGCGTTTGTGTGAACTGTCGAACTCGGTGCCATCGATCAGTCTGCCGCGATAGTTGACCAGCACTCTATCGGTCGATTTTGGTTGAATGCCGCCGCCCTGTTCAATCACTCTAAACTGCAGGCCTGATTCGGTAACCGTGACGCCGGACTTTTTAGCATTGTCCAGCAGGAACTGTTCGTTAGCCTGCTGATACTGTCCGATTTGCTCTCTTTTCTGTTTCTTCAGCTCAGCTACCTGCTTGCCCATCTCCGCCATCGCATTGCGCATTTCTTCGGCAGTCATCTGCTGTTCAGAACCGGACATGGCATCCTGTATTCCCTGTAGTACAGCTTCCGTTCTCAGTTCGAAATTTTGTTGTCTGAAATCGCTACCGATCTGATAACCGACACTGTAATTTAGTTTTGCATGGTCATCGCTTAGTAGATCGGTTTTATCGGCCGCAAAACTGCTGCCAAGCAGATTTCCTGCACATAATAAAATAGTCAGAATTCTCATGAGATCCTCAATAGGCATAAATTGTTATGGTGTTTTAGGCTGCTCGTTTGTAAAGCGGAAATTCAGTCGCTTAATGAGCTTTGAAACCGAAACTGGAAAGCAGATTTACGATTGATAGTAACAACATTATTTGGTCGAGTAAAACGGATTCTATTACTGTTTTAAAGGGCCATAAGTGACGATGTTGGTATTGTTATTTATCGAGCAGAGCAAGCTATTTTTTTGGATAAAAATTATAAAGGGTATTTAATATGCTGGATAATAATACAGATCAATTATGTTCGATATATTTTATCTAAATGGTCGAATCAGCGGATCCCTGGAATGCAGTTTTATATTAAAATAAAAGGTCAAAAAACGGTCTGAATCTTTAGCATAAAAGAACAGTCATTATCAGCTCAAAAAAATGTAAGGAATATAAATGAGATATAAAAAATATTTACTGGGGTCGCTATTCGCATCATTAACCTTTACTCCACTGGTGCAGGCAGATTCCACTCTGGTGTATGAATTAAACAGCAAAGATGGAGCGCGCATTCAGCATACCATCGCTATCAGTGGGCGCTGGTTGAGGCTGGATACTGATCCGGCCAGACAGGCCCGCTATACGGTGATGGATATGGGTCGTATGCTGATGTTTGAGATCGATGATCAGGCGAAAAATTTTCAGATCACACGCATGGGACGGCTTTACTGGCCATCGAATGCGTTGACGGCACCTGTTTTCAAACCGCTTGCGAAAAAGGAAGCGGTCAGCGGTATCCGTTGTCAGCCGGTACAGGAAATGACCAGCGCAACGGAGAGCATAGCAAATCATTGTATGACCGCAGGTGCCATGCTGGGGTTGAATGCACGTGAAATGATTACCCTGTCACGCCTGTTTATGTCAGCGCGCCGCCTGGGTTTAAGCTGGCCTGGAGTAGCGACGGCGGATGAGCGTCAGGTTTCGATCAACAGTCAGCACGTCAGCGGAACAACTCAGCAGTTCAAGTCGGTCACGCATCAGCGCATTGATAATACCCGCTTTAAAGTTCCGGCAGGTTATCAGCGTATTCTGCCTGATCTGCCAGTCGCAGCGGCTGAAATAAATAAAC
>JACNJF010000004.1 GCA_014382695.1 Gammaproteobacteria bacterium
CAGCAGCTCCCGCTAAAAATATTTTTCGCCCTAAAGCTCCCTGCTATGCAAATTAGAAAACATTCAGGGGGCAGAAAGCCGTACCGGTCATTACCTGTCTTTGTTATTCGGCCTGGTTTTACCCTGAAAACCTCACGTCAAACAACTCAGTCATAGTCAGTAGGTTACGAAGTATTGTATGGAATCACTGTCGGCTTGAGTTCATTGGCTATACCCAGGTACATAGCTTCCCAATGCGGGATTAAAAAGCTTTGAAACAGGTTGCGTATCTTTTGCCAGAAACGAATCTTACTTTGTGCTTTATCCAGTGCGCGATTAAACAGCCCACAACAACGCTGCTGTATCTGATCAATCAGAAAGGCCAGCATCATTAAGTGAACCATCACCGTGGATAAGTGGTGGTAACCATGACCAAAATTATGTTCGAAGTGATAGCCGTGGTTTTTCAGGGTGTTAAAGGTTTCATTTTCGACTTTCCAACGCGCTCTTGCTCCGCGCATTAACGGCACCAGGTTTTCCTGAGTGATCAGTATATCCGTGACCCAGGAAAAATGAGTTGTTTTGCCATTAGGTTTGATCTCCCAATATTCCAGAAAGTTGATTTCCAGTTCAAAATTGGCATCATTCAACGGGGCATTATTCAGATACCGAAAACGGTGTATAACCCCTTTCTCATCAATCAGTTCATGGATAACTGTCGTCGATGTATTATCAACCCAGTCAAAGAGAAATTTATGATCTGCTTGTTTAGCACCCAGCAGATAACGATAGTTTAATGCCTGAAGCAGTTTGATGTGAGGCGCATTGGATGCTAGGGCATCCTCAATCACAATAAACTTCATGTGAGGATGTTCACGCCGGGTATCATTGAGAAACCGTTTAGCGGCATTGCGTTCACAATCATTTTTAGTAGAACCATCCTGTTTTAAGATGGGTTCCGGTGCCAGTGGAAAGACTTCTTTATGGTCAGGATGAACCAGCACAGCTCCCAGTAGCTGATGGTAGTAACTCACTCGTCCATCACGATGATGTTTTTCACCACATTGATCACAATGAATCTCATTAGATGAAAAATAGCCCGTTCCATCGAGTGATAATAGATAGTGATTATCCAGATAAGCAAAACCTTCCAGTCCTTTACCTCTTTGCAATACCTGTAGTAACTGCGTGTAGTTTTTACGTAAACTGGCAGGATCTACTTCATCAAGCCTTTCTCTGAGATAAGTATCCGACGGTGCTTTTTTAATACCGTACAGGCTTTTCAGGTTGGATCGAGTGAGATCCATATTCCTATCTTGGTCAAACTGTAACAGTGATGGGTACTTGAGCCCAAAAATAGCTAAGCCTGACATTAGATGGTCAGTCAGAGAAATGGAATTGCTCGATTTACTGTCCGGTATTTGCTCAAATACCTGTCTTGTCGTTTTGAGCAATCCGGGGATACTAACAGACTGGCGAAAACCCTGTTTTGACATCTATCTTCACCTCAAACATTAAGTTTGAACTGTAGTATATTGAAATCACGAGAAAAAGTTTACGAAAACTTTATTTTAAAAGACTCTAAGAGCTAGGTATAGATCGTTTTTCTATTTGAGCGGGAATTGCTGCTTGTCCAATATGAAATGGTGCGACACGAAGTCGCTTGTAGAAGTTGTTCCCACTTCAAAAGGAGGGAACCACCAGTGTCACCTGGTGAATCTAGGAGTCTGAATAAAGAGCGGCTCTGACAATGTAACGAAGCACCGTAAGGTGTGGGATACCCATCGTGAGAAAGGTGTCCTTCTGGTAGCCATACACCGGTGAAGTGCTAGATAGTCGGTATGGTGAAGATATCTGAATCTGCGATAAAGATCGTAAATTGGAACGAGCGGAAGTGGCTTTTACGCTTGAGCCAAACGGCAATGGAGGTTGGAACAGCGTCTCATTTTTGCGCTTTCGTGACCTATACCCCTCCCGGTCAATAGCAGGCACCTAACCCGACGTACTTCTTCAAGTGGAACGTGGAAACCCTGTATTACCCCCTTCGGGGACAGCGGACTGCAAAGTCTGCCTATGGTAGTGCGGGAACAGGAACGAGGAAAAAGCGAATGTCGCCCTGTAATGGGGTGAATAGGGGTTGAAACATCACCTCACGCGAAAGCGGGCAGACATCTTCATGGTCTCTCTTCACAAGAGAGTTTACAGAACCCTCATAATGGGAGGAAAGCAAATGAACGCTGCAACACTTGCGTGTGCACCTTCTGGCGTGACATGGAACGATATCCCTTGGGCTACCGTCCAGCGTCAGGTAAGACGGCTGCAAGCGCGTATTGTGAAGGCTACTCAGAACGGCAAACATAACAAGGCGAAAGCTCTGCAATGGTTGCTGACCCACTCGTTCAGCGGCAAAGCATTAGCCGTCAAGCGGGTGACTGAAAATAAAGGTAAAAACACCCCCGGTGTGGATAAAGTTACGTGGAAAACACCGAGGGCAAAGACCAACGCGATAGCGTCGTTGAAGAGGCGGGGTTATTCGCCTCTTCCGCTTCGGAGAGTGTTAATTCCGAAGAAAAATGGCAAGACCAGGCCACTCGGTATACCTGCGATGAAGTGTCGCGCCATGCAAGCATTATATTTGCTGGCGCTGGAACCCATTGCGGAAACCACAGCCGATCCGAACTCTTACGGGTTCAGACCACAACGCTCAACAGCCGACGCAGGGGAGCAATGTTTTAAATCTCTCGCAAAAAAGGCTAGTGCGGAATGGGTGC
>JACNJF010000105.1:0-25255 GCA_014382695.1 Gammaproteobacteria bacterium
CCAGTCTAGTCCGTAAAGTTAATTACAAAAGGTGCAGTTGGCTAGACGCTTACCGACAGCCTTACTGACCTTTGAGCATAAGCCACTGCACCGATCAGTGAAAGAACCAACCCTCCAGCAACATCAATGAAATGATGCTCATGAATTAACATCGTCGAAAGCGCTATCAGTACGGCCCAGGCAATCAGTAATAATGCGTAGAGTGGTCGGACATATCGAGCGCTGATGAGGGATGCTGTGAAGGCCAGGCATACGTGCAATGATGGAAAGTCGTTGTGATCCAGATTAACGGTATCGGCTAGTATAAAAATCCATGGCAAGGTTTCAGCGCCATACCTGGGCGGGAAGGTTTTTTCTATGGGTAGCCATAAAAAGATGATGCTGGCGATGATGACCTGAGCACAAAGCACGATGAAATATCCATGCACTCGGTCCCTTTTCCGAATAATAAAAAGGGAACATGAAAGTAACAAAGCCAATGAATTGTAGATCCAGGCGAATTCAGGAATAAACGGAATATTCTTTTCCCATGCAAAAGCCACCTCCATTCCAACCGTATCGTCGTTATAGACGAGACTGGACAGACCATAAAAAAAATAGAAACAAATCAGGAAGGCCAGTGCGTAAAACAGCAGTACTTTCAACTCGTCCTTGGCAAAACTTTTGAACCCTATGGCATCAATAAACATCATTCAGGGCAACGGGTGCTGCTTCCTTGTTGGGTCTTGGACCTAACCATTGCTTGAAGTACTGACTCCAGTAGGGGATTGGCACTCTGCTGTCACGACCTAGTTGCGGTAAATCCTGCCACCGAGCTTCAGGGTGTTGATGGTGAACCAGATCCCACTGTCCATTCAGGAAAATCTTTTCCATGAGTGGACTGACGCTGAGATTGTGTGCGCCATTCATCACGTCTCGCTTTGAAAAAGCATGGGTAACGTATTGACGTGTTGACCAGTTAAACCAGAAAGCGGCATACAGTACGGCCACTGAAACCCAGTTCAGCTGTAAAAAATAAAAAAGAACCGTCCAGTACACTAATCCAGAAAACACTTCTATCCTGATTTTTTTGAGCACAGCAGCGCCAAACAGGGATCGATTAAATATGATGGAAGAAGACTTTGCCTCCTGCCAGGGCTTCAACCAGAACACCCATGGGCATAGTGCCATGATCACTGAACCGAGGGGAATAATGGGTGGATAGATTCCGATCAGGATGCTGTACCATTGGGCAAATTTAATGAGTTTATTATCCTCAGGGTAGTAGTAATCGAACATTTCATTATCGGTCCGATTACTATTGTGATGAACCCGGTGCGCTATCGCCATAAAGGTAAAGGAAACTGGAAACAACAGGCTTGCGAGGCTGCCTAAAGCGGCATTTGCGGATCTGCTGGTATGCAGGTTGCCATGGCAGGCTTCATGGATAATGGCATAGTTGGACAAGCCGACAAATGCAAAAATAAAGGCAATCGCAGCAAGTTGCCAGCCAGTTACCTGACTCGCAAGCCATAGAGATCCGATAGAGATAAGCTGGATCGCGGCTACAATGATCAGATTCTGTCTGTTCGGTTCCACTGAACTGCCTACTTCCAGAACTTGCGGGTTAACAGTGCGCCAAGTCCAAGGCCTATGATTAATGCAATAATACTGGAGAAGATAATACTTTTTTCTACCGCAGCCAAAATTGGGTTATCAAATACGTTTGCTGAAAAGTGTAATTGCCTGACCCGCCATTGACCATCTTCCTGCACGAGGGAAGTGGACCAGAGTGTATCGAATTTCATCACTGAACCGTCTGCAAAGACAAACTCATCTTTTGATTCGCCATCTGCTAGCGCGACATGACCTATAATGGTTGCCGGCTGCGCTTCCTTCGCTCTGGTACGATACTGTTTTAGAATGGCGCTATCGGAACCTAACATCCTGTCGAAATAATCACGCACTGCGGGGATTCCACGAACCACTTCGCCATTCAGAAATGTCACCATTACATCCTTGTGCATGGCGCCAGTTAATTGATCTATATCCCTGTTATTGATAGCAGATTCAATCTGTCCCAATAAACCTTTTAGTGCAGATCGCTCCTTATCAAGTGGATCTTCAGCAACGGCTACCGAAACCCATAGCATACAAGCTAGCATGATTACTCGAATTACTGTTGTCATATTGTTTCTCCTTTTTTGTTTATTCTGATTTATTCTGGTTGCGTATATAGGTTAAAAATTTATAGAGTAAAACACTCAGGTCAGGAGTTCGCATAAAATGGTCTACACCCCATACTGGATATATAGAACCAGGCAAAGCACAGACATCGACAATCGGGACTATTCCATCATTCGGACCATATTGCTTCAACTTTCTATAGCGACTCATCAACATGGACTGTAGATGAGCCTGTAGCGGGATCGGAACAACATGTATGCACTCTATAGAATGCGGAAATCTGTCACAGTTCCAGTGATCATGAGCAGGATCCAGTTCGACTAAAACAGCATAATCGACACCAAACATGCGGCACAATAATTTGTAGATGACTTTCCTCATCGAGCTGGATATTTTTCTGGCTGCATGAGGACTCCCCTGATTGATCCCGGCTATATTCAACCAGCCTTTCACTGATTCCGGCACATCACAGGACTGTAGATAGCGCTGCACTTCTGCACTGCCCTTACTCAGGGATAATATCCAGATAGCGACTGCTTTATCCTGTTGCAGATAGTGTTCTATAATTTTTACGTTAGCGGCCATACTACCCTTACTTTCAACCGCTAATAACTCTGCGTTAAAACCACATTGTTTCGCTATCGACAGAATCAATTTACCATCGGCACCAACCTCGGGATGTTCTATATAAAACATACCGGGAATAATAATCAGCTTTATTTTCCCCGCCTGATCTCTATTTCCAGCTGAAGCCTTATTTAGTTCCAATGAGTCGATAGCCCTTTTAAATCGTCCATGCTCACTTCTCATCAAACTCTCGTAGAAACAGCGTGCGGCAAAATCGATACCCTGCTCTCTGGTTAGTTTTAACAGCGTTTTTTTATCCAGCAACCCTGGTGTAGTTTCAATCTGCCGTCTGGCTTTTTGTGCAAGCAACACTTCATCACCGATAGCTTCTACAAATATTGGTTTGCGAAATAATTTCATCCCGGTGGAATCCCGTTTATTTTTCACTGAAGTCCACACTATGGCTGGGCAAACTTCGATAATAATCCCAATATCTCTTTGCCGTATCATCCAGTCCATCGACGAGCTTTCCTTCGAATGGTTTCATACCACTTAAAACATTCAGATCGGGTCGTAGAAATCCCCTGATTAAATACCCCGCTATCCCGAGCGTGAAGGTATCGATTATTTTGCTCACTGGATTGGCACTTTGACCTCCGTTTTTTATAGGCAATACAAATACAGAAGAAAGGTTCTTCTGCACAGGAAGTAACCCGATAATGGCCCCAAATCCTGTTTTATGATTAGTCATGAGCAGCAGACTGGCGCCCCAGCAATCTATGCAAATAGTGGCTTCACCACCCACCAGCCAAAACATAAAACGGTTGAATAGATTATTCGGTACTACCCGAACATCCATTTCAATGCCGAGATGAAACGGATTGTTACTGATGATTTCGGGAGTCTTTAAAAATTCGCGCTGATGTATGTGTTTATAATGCTGCAAATCAAAGGTATTCAGGCAGGGCACATGGGAATCCGCAGGCAATACAAAACGACTGCTCGTGCCGTACCGGAGTTGGCTCATATTGCGCGGTTGTGAAATATCGAAGTCAGGATTCTCGCCATAGAAAACAAAAATCAATCCATAAGCCTCTTTAACCGGCAGGCTAGCCAGTTTTTTATTTTGCAGCAACTGTTCTCTGCTGCCATCCAGTGCGGGTATACCGGTGCATACACCATCACTGTCGAACTTCCAGGCATGTAACGGGCATTCGATACAACCATCCACTATCTTACCTCTGGACAGGTCGGCCCCCATATGGCAACAATACCGACCAACAAACGCTACTGTGTTTTTGTTATCACGAAACACCAGCCACTCTAATCCAAACGCCCGGAGCGCCATCATTTTCCCTTTGCGCAAACTGTTCGAACTGGATATGGGGTACCAGGATCTGGGATAGTCTGTTTCGACTGAGGTTTTCACAGTAAAGCTATCTCTGGCTGCACCGCAGATTCCTGCTCATTTTTATCATTCAGGCTGTCCCATGACACTGCCTCAATACAGCTTCGGTAAACAAGCGTTTTGAAATGTTTCAGTAGAAAAGGGGTTAGCGGATTTTTTTCTGACAGGCCAGTCACCGCAAAGGTGCCGGACATTTGTTTGATTATAGCCAAGGCCTCCCTGATGGCGGGTACAACCAGATGCTCACTCCCTTTGCTAAACGCCATAAACGAAATATACACATGTTCAAGGCTATTGCCTGGCGCTGGCAGGCTGATTCGTTTTGTGACCACAGACCATGCATTGTGTATCTTCCTGAACCTGTTTAGAGGAAACCTGTAACCTCGCACCACCGTTTGTTTGAATGCACGTTGATCCCACACAGCAAGACAACCCACCACTTCCAAATTTTGTCTAATCAGATAAAAATCATCGATGGACAAACCTTTCTGTTTATCCTGGCTGATAATCCAGTCATCATTCAGTACCGGCGCATACTGATAAGCGCCTGTCTGGCTATTGAAAAAAGAAACAAACTCTCCCACTGTCTGCTCTGTAACCCTCTCCAGAATAGCGCAACTTTTTGCTGCAGCAACAGAGATTGCAATCGTATTCACTTCACCGATCGGGGCATATCGGGGTAGCCCTTTTAATCCTGACTCAAGAAGCTTTCTGGCGCTGCTATTTTCGCTCGCAATACTGCTAAACCAGTGTTTGATAACATCCGCTTCAGGCACGATTTTTCTGATCGAATCATATCCATTTCTAACATAGCGAATGCGATTCCTGTATTTCTTTAATATACGCAACCCTCCCAGATAACCAACCTGCTCGGTTCGCCCATTAATTCTGAGCTGAAAATATGAGCAACTATACATCCCTATTTTTTGCATAGGATCATTCTGCTCAAACGCAATCACCGTATGCGACTCGCCCATTAAAGCCTCACCCGCAAAGAAGGAAGGCTCTCTCTCTAAAGAAAGCATCACCCATGAATCCATTTCATTTTCACGCAAAATAGCGTTCAGGTTCTCATTGTCTACCTGACCGGCAAGCCTGAAAACAATACTCTTATATTGCGCCAACCCTGACCCCATTCAACTGACCTCAATCAATTTCCCTTGCCAGTCCTGGTCACCCAGCGGATGGCCATTCCTGCCGGATACATCTTTTCTATGCATCAGGTTGATGGGTAAAAAGTTACGAAACATAAAGCCATCCGCGCGGTTCTCTTTACTCAACCCACGCTTCATGATGCTGCCATAAGAATAAAACCGTTTCCTGGCATTGACGCACAATTGGGTCAACTCGGTATGCGTCAGCTTATAGGGCGTAAATGGGGATTCATTGTAATGATACCGGTCATCCAGCCACCAGTGTTCATAGCGCAGGCGCCCTTCCTGTTTTAATCGGTGGTAGATTGGCGTTCCTGGAAACGGTGTTAAATGATTGAACGCTGATATATAAAAACCCTGATCAATCGCAAAGTCCACTGCCTTATCAAACGCATCGGCATCATCATGCTCAAACCCGAATACAAAGGTACCATAGACCATGATGTTAAATTTCCTCAAATTATCCAGCGCAATTTGATAGCCACCCTTCATTGTGTTGAAACTTTTTTTCATCTGCTTCAGGTTCTTATCATCTAAACTTTCGAACCCAATCAAAACACCTTTACAGCCACTTTTTTTCAATAAATCGAGAAACTCTTCATCATGCAGTGCATTGATACTCATCTGGGTGACCCAGCGAATTTTCAAAGGAATTAACGCCTTCAAAATTATTTTTGCCTGCTGGATATTTCCGGCAAAATTATCATCAATGAAGAAGAATATTCTGGTTCTATCTTTGAGACTGTTAATTTCATTTACAATGCTGTCTACTGCGAACATTCTATGAGTACGCTCAAAAAAAGACTGAATGGAGCAGAACTCGCAGGGGAACTTACAGCCACGACCGGTTTCAATGAGCTTTATTGGCAGATAACGTTTATTTGCAAAGATTGTGCGGTCGACAGGCGTACCGGTTAACGCAGGTCTCCCTCCCTGATACCGCTGTTTTAATGTGCCATGCTTCAAGTCATCGATGACCTCCTGCCAGATATTTTCCGCTTCTCCAATTACGACCGATTCCGCATACCTTGCAGCTTCATCCGGCACCAGGCTGGCGTGGAAGCCACCGACAATAACAGGGATATTACGCAAGCGATACATGCTGGCAATTTGATAAGCACGCTTCGCTGTGTAGGTTTCCAGCGACATAACGACGGCATCCGTTGGTTCGTCAAAGGGGATGAGTTCCATACGATCATCATAAAATTTCACTTCGATGTCTTTTGGAGTCAACCCTGCAATAAGTGCCGCCGGAAGAGGTTCCATTTGCCATGACCGGATGTACTTTTCCCCACGCCTATGACCAATCGCTGGGTGTATAATGGTTATCCGCATATTATTCTATTTTCATCGTCATCAGGTTTTCTCGCTGCTTCGCTATCCACGATGTATTGTGAAAATGGATTCGGGAATAGTGGATCGATCTGCCAGTCGCAATTATAGAAGCGGTGTAGATTGTGTGCATAAAACCGGTAGCCAAAATTGGCACTCAATGCCAGCGTAGAAAAATTTTTCGCACGCCATAATCGTTTGCCAATAGAACTCCATCGATATACTTTTTTCCAGGCACGCTCATGGCCTTGCGCCAACTCCTCTATGCTCATATTGCGTGGCTGAAAAACCACATGCTGGCCATCGTACAATTCCCAGTTCCGATTGAGAATTCTGTTTTCTTTTGACAGCCGTTGATACAACGGCGTACCGGGAAAAGGGGTCAGCACTGCAAAGCGAGGCAAATCGATTCCGGTTTCAATAGCAAACTCAACAGTGGTATCAAATACATCTGGCGTATCATGATCGAGCCCAAACACAAAGCACCCCTGTATCGCCACGCCGAGTCGATGCAATTCACCAATCACATCCTTATATTTAACCGATGCATTAAACCTCTTGTTAGCATCTTTCAAATTGTCCTGACTCACCGTTTCCAGACCGAGCAATAATCCTTTACAGCCACTGCGCGCGATCAGTTCAATGAGTTCTTCATCGTGCGCGATCAAGACAGTGGACAGGCCATACCACTGTACATTCAGAGGGATCAGTTGTTGAAACAGTTGTTTTGCATAGCGCTTGTCGGAGATCAGGTTCAAATCGATGAAAATAATTTTCTTCTGCCCGACCTGTTTAATATCCTCGATCACCCAGTCCACAGGTCGTTGATATTGATTTCTGCCCCATGCTGTTGGCGCAACACAAAATTCACAGTCATGCGCACAGGACCGGGTTGCTTCGAATACCGCCTGAGTCAGAAAATTTTTCCCGTCAAACAGCTCTCTGGCGGGAAAGGGTCTGTCCTTTAACGACAAATCAGGCGCTTGCCGGTAAATCGGTTTCAAGTGCCCGGATACGAAGTCATTTAATAATTCAGGCCAGGTGTCTTCGGCATAACCTGTCACAATCGAGTCGGCATGCTGCGCCGCCTCTTCGGGAAGCAGGGTTACGTGTGGCCCTCCGAGAACGACTATCCGGCCCTGTTCGCGAAACTTCTTCGCCAGTTCATAAGCCCGCTTTGCAGTGCCGGTGATCACCGTCATGCCGATAATATCGGCGTCAATATTGGCAGGAACATCCTCGATACCTTCATCGATTAATACGATTTCTGCATTCAGGCTTGCAGGCACAAGGCTGGCCAAAGTGGTTAATGTCAGCGGCTGATATCTTAAAGACTTTTTGAAAATACCCCCCTTGCTTCGATATAAAGGTCCTTTTGGTGAAATAAGCACTATTTTCATTTTTTATGTCGTTTGATTAGATTCATCCAGTTTTCATTGGTGGTTAAAGCAGGCATTTTGATATCCCCAAACTGTAAACCCTGCTGCAGCATGCACTCGATATATTTTTCCAGCGCATGGTTCAGACGATAAACCTCCAGCCTGCCCAACTGCCCCATTTTGGTCGCATATTGATACTGTACGTTCTGCATCAGGCATTGTTCAAGTTTTTGCTGAAGTTTTAAATCATCCTCAACATTGGTGGCGTCTACAACCAGAAGATATCGAGGAACTCCATCCAACCATGGCGACAATAGATGGAAACCCGGTAATGCATTCAGGCAGCTGGCCACACTCGCATCCGAAAGCTTCTCACCGACCAGATCGGACTGTATGCCACTTCTGCCAATAAACCGGAGTACCGGGAGCCCATCTGCGTAGCCTTCACAGCGAACCATATCCTGCGTGCAATAACGGTATAGCCCTCCTGACGTTGTAACCACCACCTGGTAAGCCGTGTTAGCCTGTAATTCATTCGCCAGATAGGTGACCCCCGCGCAAATAAATTCAAAAAAACCACTATCCGACGCCAATAGCGGTAGACCATCTTTATCAGGAACAGTAATGATCGCTTCCGTCAGCAGTAAACCTTTAGGTTCAAAATGTGCATGTGCTAAGCGATTTTTCAACTGCTGAAAAAACGGCCTTGAAGTACTATCCCCCCAGCAACTCACCAGTTTCAACTGAGGCCATAACAGGGCTGTATTTTTTTCTTTAAGAAATAACTGGAGTCGCTCGTATGCTTTAGCATCGCTCGACAGCCGGTGCTTTTTATGGGCGCCTCCATCACGATACAACGCTAAAATCTGATCAGCATGCGTATCAATCGCTTCCAGCAACACGTTAAAGAAGGTTGGGCTCCATACCGATATCAATTTTAGATCATGCCGTCGAATCAGCCAGTACAGCGTATACAGCTGCCACTTGCCAAGCGATTTAATCCGCCCAACCCAGTCTGGCACGGCAGGCATCAAGGTAAAAAATGAATGGATTTCCGACCCCAGATACTCCGCATCCTGAAGCCCTACCGGTACTTTTCCTGTAGTATATTGCTGCTTCCTGGTTGCGGGACTGAGCGGCCAGTAGACATATCCATGGGCAAGTTCGTATTGATCGCAAACTCTTTTCAGCCAGGGCACTATAGCCCTTCGAAAATCAATCAAACTGCTTTCAGTATATGGAATCCATTTATTACCAGCCGACGTACCACTGGTTTTTTCGAAGGCAACGACATCCTGTGAAAACAGGATACTGGTTGATCCAGTTTCAATCTGCAGAATTTTGGATCTGAATGCTTCGTAATCGTTCAGTGGTACTCGACGTTGATAGTCATCAATCGTACTGAGTTCTGCAAAACCCTGTTGCATCCCGTAAACACAGCTTTTATTTCTGTCGAGGCAATCCCGCAGCCATTTAAATTGCGTCTGATATAACGCTGCATAAGGCTGACTTCTATTATCCACAATGACCAGCCTACTCCATGTACAGTTTTTTCTGAAAAACCCGAAGTGCCAATGGTTTTAAATTCGCTTCATCCAGTTCGCATAAACAGACCAGTTCATGCCCGTTAAGGTAGTTTGGGTTTTTTTCCAGAAAATAGCGGACAGCAGCTTTGTTTTTTTCATTCAAACCCGGGTGAGCATATTCGTCTTTCAGATGCCCGTATGAACTGGGAAACTCCAATACACCCGTCTCTGCATTGTAATAGTCCCCGTATTTGTCTATCGCGAGAAATTCGGCCAGCTCTTTTAAGCGGTTTGATTCATAGGACCAATGAGGAAAAAAGGACTTCACAAAAACCGGCATATACTTGTATGTTCTGTGGCCCTTAACAATCAGGAACCAGTAAACGGGAATGTCGGGATGCTGTCTTTTGTAAACACCCATTCGCGAAATACAGGCGAATGTCAGCGATTGCTGCCCCCAGTGTTCTCTGTCAACGATGGTATCTCCGGAAAAAACCACTTTGATTGATGATGAATGCCATTCTCTTTCAAAAAATTCAAGCGTGGTAAATCCAACGACATGGCCGTCATATTCCAACAGAATAATTTCAGATTTACTATTCAGATCGTCTTCCACTTTAGTAGATGCACTACCCATATAATATCTCAGGTAAAGATCGACTATCTGTACGCGATTTTCGTCTGATAATTCCGATATTTTTTTGCAGATCGTTTTATAGGTCTTTGTCATTGTTTGACCGGCCGCTGTCGCCATTCAGAAATAACACGACCGACTCATCGGCCTATACTGGCACAAACTGATAATCGGACAGCCTTCTCTAAACTCTTTGCAATACGCTGTGTAACCTGGTATTTGCCCCATGTTGAATCCCTCAATATTTGACTGTTATTGCCTGTCACTCATCTATCCTGTTCTATTAGAACTCTACAAGGGGTGTCGCTATATTTAAAGAAACAATATGTGAAGCGACAGCCCCCCTGAAGATAATACATGCTAATACATTACTATATTTGTGGCTCATGCCCTGCAGCATAAAACGTGGCCATCACGGCAGTGAGCGCGCACAGGAGCATGCTAAACCAGGGGCTACCATAGTGCTTCACACACAACAGCGTTGCTTACAGGAAAGCGCATATACGCATGCATCTTACATTGATAGAAACTTGTTGTAGCAAAAATGGTGGAGTCCATAGACGGGATGACGCCGGTAGTAGCTGGAGTTATTAGTTACGCCCCGCGGTGCCGGCAGGTATCTGTAAAAAGCTATCCGCTAAACTTAAAACTAACAGTACAAAACTTCAAAATCAGCCATTCCAGAATATGGACAAAGGTTGTTCCCAACAACCCCTTTGCTAACTCAGAAGTTGAAACTTCAGGAACTTCAACCCCGCCTGTTAAAACAAAAACAATCACTGGTATGATCATTCACCATGCCGGTCGCCTGCATAAACGCGTAGCAGATAGTGCTACCGACAAACTTGAAGCCATCCTTTTTTAACTGTTTTGCCATCGCATCCGACTCTGCGGTAGTGGCGGGTATATCGCCCAGGCTGTGGCGCTGATTCTGCAACGGACTGCCATCGACAAACTGCCACAGATAATCGCTGAAACTCTGGGTCTGGCGGATCTTCAGATAGAGCCCCGCATTGACGATAAAGGCATTCACCTTGAGTTTATTGCGGATGATGCCGGGATCAGCCAGTAGCTCTACTCGTTTCTGTTCATCATACTGTGTTATTTTTGCGGCATCGAACTGATCGAACACCTGGCGATAATGCTGCCTTTTCTTGAGTACAGTGATCCAGCTTAAGCCAGCCTGCGCGCCTTCCAGACAGAGCATCTCAAACAGCTTCTGGTCATCATACACAGGGATCCCCCATTCATGATCATGGTAATCCTGATACAGTGGATCATTACTCACCCAGCTACAGCGTTTTTTCATTCGGTATCGTCCTGTTGGGTCGCACGCGCACGTGCCTGCTTCAGTTTTTGCTCGCAGTAGATGACCGCCTGTAACATCTGGCTGGCATCCGCAAAGCGCAGATAGGTTTTTTTCTGCAGCGCTTTATTCAACAGCTGTTTGATCATGTCAGGAATACTCAGCAACCCAACATCGACTTCCAGGGTTAATACATTTTTCTTCAGTTCGCTTAGCTTTTCCGTGGCGAAAGGCTGAATACCGGATAACAGGTGATAGATGGTGACCGCCAGTGAAAACAGATCGCTGCGCCCATCCATACGGTTACCGGATAACTGTTCCGGCGACATATAGGCCGGCGTACCAACGATACGTTTATCGCTATCCAGCAACTGATTGCTTTTATTCGCTGCGCCAAAATCGGTCAGAATATACAGCTTTCTATGTTGGTCATACATGATGTTGGCAGGCTTGATATCCCCATGTACGATGTTTTTCTGATGCGCAACGACCAGCGCCTGTAGCACCGATTTCATGATGCGCAGTGTTTCTGCGGCAGTCAGGAATCGCTTACGCCGCAGACGTTCCGACATCGGGTAGCCGGCTATATAATCCATCGCGATATAGGCTCGATCGTTGTGGATATCGGCATCATGGATCTTGACAATATTCGGATGATCGAGGCGCGATACGGTCAGGGCTTCGCGCAGAAAGCTCAGCACATCTCCGGCTGCGGTACTGTCATCCACCGGTTGATTCAGCATTTTCAGCGCTATCCGTTTATGGGTGTGTAGATCATAGGCTTCATACACGGTGGCGGTTGCTCCCTGCGCTTTTTTACCCACCAGTTGATAGTGCCCGATCATATCCTTGTTCTGGGTAATTTCGGTGGTTGACAGGTCTTCGTCACGATCCGGATGGATACGATAATCCATGCGCGTAACAAAATCTTCCAGACCGGGATCAAACTGCACCAGCCAGACATACAGGTAGCGCGCCAGTATCCAGTTTTCATTCGCCTCCAGTTCAACCCCGAGGTCGTAGGCAATCTCAAACAGATCATCGGAAAATTCACCATTTTTCAGCATCAGCACAGCGGTTTCATAGTTTTTCTTTTCGATCTGCTGCTGAATCGCAGTGATCTGCTGCTGAACGGACAGCGGTCTTTTATTTCTGAACTGTTGGAGCCTGGTCATGGCAGTGAGCAATAAAGCAGTAAAACAGAATGTGAGTATAGTCCAGACTGTGGGAACCCATAGCTGATAGATCACAGCCAGCAGTAATTGCAGCATCAGCAGGCTGAAAATGACCAGTATCACAAACACCATGCTCGGGGCTGGACGCTTTAGAAAATACTGATAAGCCATTAGCAGCGTGAACGTGAGTAGTAAAACCAGTTCCTGCAGACCATTCGGCAGGTCAAACAGGGTTTGTTCCTGAGGCAGATTGAAACGTGGTGTCAACGCCAGCAACTGCTGATAAAAACCGGTTTCCATCGATTCCACACTGGCATTGAAACTCAATAGCAGACTCAGTAGAAAGCAACCTCCTGTAAAAACCAGCATCCATGTGACTGGTTTTCTGGAGCTCATGGATAGTTAAATAAAATCTTTGGTTGCGAGTGATTATTCATCAGTTTTACGTTTAAACAGCCGGTTAATTCAGGGAACACGGTTTTGATCAGGCGTCATAATTTAACACAGGGGCTAGCCAGCGTTCTATATAAGCCTGAGTTTCATTTTTGCGCCGGGAATAATCCGCCACCTGATCCCGCTCGATGTTACCAACACCGAAATAACGTGCCTCGGGATGCGAATAATAAAAACCCGAGACCGCTGCCATCGGCAGCATCGCATACGATTCAGTCAGGCTGATACCCGCGTTAACAGTCGGGTCGATCAACTGCCATAACAGTGCTTTTTCGGTGTGATCCGGGCAGGCTGGATAACCCGGTGCGGGACGGATGCCACGATAGCTTTCACGGATCAGGCCGTCGTTATCGAGCTGTTCGTCTGCGCCATAGCCCCAGTCTTCGCGTCGCACTTTTCGATGCAGCCATTCGGCAGCCGCTTCGGCCAGACGGTCGGCCAGTGCTTTCGCCATAATCGCCGAGTAGTCATCCAGCTGTCGCTCAAATTTTTCCACGATCTGATCCAGACCGATACCGGCCGTCACCGCAAAGGCACCCAGATAATCCGCTAAGCCGCTCGACTGCGGCGCGATAAAATCAGCCAGACACTGATTCGGCTTACCCGGCGGTTTTTCATTCTGCTGGCGCAGATGATGCAGCACCATCAAATCCTCGTCGCGAGCATCGCTGGTGTACAGCACAATATCTTCATCGCGGCTATTGGCCGGATATAAACCGTATACGGCCCTGGCGCGTAACTGCTTCTGAGAGACGATCTGCTGCAGCAGATCTGTGGCATCCTTGAACAGTTTAGTCGCTTCTTCGCCCACCACTTCATCCTGCAGAATACGCGGAAACCGTCCGGCCAGTTCCCAGGCCTGAAAGAAAGGCGTCCAGTCGATGTAATCCACCAGCTCGTTTAGCGGGATATTATCGATAACACTAAGACCAGTGTGTTTCGGCTGTGGCGGCTGATAATCACTCCAGTCGATCGGAGTGCGATTCGCTCTGGCCTGTTCCAGCGACAGAAACTTCTTGCGCGATTGCTTGCCAGCATGCAGTTCACGTACGCCAACGTACTCTGTGAGGATATCCTTACGGAACTGCACACCCTGTGCCTCACTTAACAGGTTCGACGCAACACCGACCGCGCGCGAGGCATCCTTCACATAGATCACGCATTCATTCTTGTAATGCGGTTCGATCTTGACCGCGGTATGTACGCGCGACGTGGTGGCACCACCGATCATCAACGGGATATTAAAATTCTGCCGCTGCATCTCTTTAGCCACATGCACCATTTCATCCAGCGACGGGGTAATCAGACCCGACAGGCCGATGATATCGACCTTCTGCTCGCGTGCTGTTTTGAGGATGGTTTCGGCCGCCACCATCACCCCCAGATCGATGATTTCGTAGTTATTACATTGTAATACCACACCTACAATATTCTTGCCGATATCATGTACATCGCCTTTAACAGTCGCCATCAGGATTTTGCCGTTGGTGCGCATTTCGCCACTTTTTTCGGCTTCCAGATAAGGCATCAGATAGGCCACCGCCTGCTTCATCACGCGCGCTGACTTGACCACCTGCGGCAGAAACATCTTGCCATCACCGAACAGGTCACCGACCACGTTCATGCCATCCATCAGCGGACCTTCGATGACTTCCAGCGAAGCCGCATATTGCTGCCGGGCTTCCTCGGTATCCTGCTCGATAAACTCGGTGATACCTTTCACCAGCGCATGTTCCAGCCGTTTATTGACGCTATAGCTGCGCCATTCCTGATCGGTTTTGGTGTCGATGGTTTTACCATCGCCACGATACTTTTCTGCGATTTCGAGCAGCGCTTCGGTGGCCCCGGGATGGCGATTAAGCACCACGTCTTCGACCCGCTGTTTCAGCTCAGCCGGGATATCGGAATAGATCGCCAGCTGTCCGGCATTCACGATGCCCATGTCCATACCGGCCTTGATCGCGTGGTACAGGAACACCGCATGAATCGCTTCGCGTACCGGGTTATTGCCCCGGAACGAAAACGATACGTTCGACACACCGCCACTCACCATCGCATGCGGCAGGCTGGCTTTAATAAAACGCACCGCTTCGATAAAATCGACGGCGTAGTTATTGTGTTCTTCGATGCCGGTCGCGATGGCAAAGATATTCGGATCGAAGATGATGTCTTCGGGTGGAAAACCGACCTCGCGGGTCAGAATATCGTAGGCACGCTGACAGATTTCTTTTTTGCGCGCAGTCGTATCGGCCTGGCCCTGCTCATCGAACGCCATCACGATCGCGGCCGCGCCGTAGCGACGAACCTTGATCGCCTGTTCGATGAACTTCTGCTCCCCTTCCTTGAGGCTGATCGAGTTGACGATACCCTTACCCTGGATACATTGCAGGCCGGCCTCGATGATTTCCCATTTGGAGGAATCGATCATGATCGGTACGCGTGAGATATCCGGTTCACCCGCGATCAGGTGCAGAAAACGCACCATCGCCTGTTCCGATTCGAGCAGGCCTTCATCCATGTTGATGTCGATGATCTGCGCTCCGTTTTCGACCTGCTGACGTGCGATGTCCAGCGCGGTTTCAAAATCACCCTGCATAATCAGGCGCTTGAACAGCGCCGAACCGGTCACATTGGTCCGTTCACCAACATTGATAAACAGGCTGTCGGCACCGATATTAAACGGCTCCAGTCCGGCCAGCTGACACTGCACCGGTAATTCGGGAATCACTCTGGGAGGGAACTTTGAAACCGCATCCACAATCGCCCTGATATGCTCCGGTGTCGTACCACAGCAACCACCGACGATATTCAGAAAGCCCTGTGAGGCCCATTCGGCAATCTCGCCCGATACATCGGCCGCGCTCTCATCGTATTCACCAAACTCATTCGGCAGACCGGCATTCGGGTGCGCAGAGACATGGGTATTGGCGCAGCCGGATAAAATTTCCACGTACTGGCGCAGTTCTTTCGGCCCCAGCGCACAGTTCAGTCCGATCGACACCGGGTCGGCATGTTTCAGGCTGCTCCAGAACGCTTCTGTCGTTTGTCCGGATAAGGTTCTGCCGGAAGCATCGGTGATGGTGCCGGAGATCATGATCGGCAGTTCCGCACCGCGCTGATCGAACACCTGCTTTACCGCATACACCGCCGCTTTCGCATTCAGCGTATCGAAGATGGTTTCGATCAGGATCAGATCGGCACCGCCATCCATCAGGCCATTGGTCGCCTCGCTATAGATATCCACCAGCTGCTGAAAACTGATATTACGGAAACCGGGATCGTTCACATCCGGTGATAGCGATGCGGTGCGATTGGTCGGCCCCAGTACGCCGGCTACAAAACGTAATTTATCCGGCGACAGTGCGCTGACTTCATCACAGATCGAGCGCGCAATCTGGGCAGAGGTCTTATTGATTTCGTAGGCCAGATCCTCCATCGCATAATCCGCCATCGAGATGCGGTTAGCGTTGAAAGTATTGGTTTCGATGATATCCGCGCCGACATCCAGATAGGCTTTATGGATCGCCCGGATAATGTCAGGCTGGGTCAGTGACAGCAGATCGTTATTACCCTTCAGCGAACTCGCCCAGTCGGCAAAGCGTTCGCCACGGTAATCGGATTCTTCCAGTTCATATGACTGGATCATGGTGCCCATCGCGCCATCGAGGAATAAAATACGTTGCTTTAACGCCTGCTGGAATTGTTCTGTTGTGGAATTCTGCACGTTACTGACCAAAATAAAATGGACGCATATTCTACACCAGAGCCCACTTCAAGTATCTAGCTGCGGCCTGATTTTCTGGCTCAGCGCTGAAATCTGGCGAAAACGATTTCGGCATTGATATCCAGCTCAGCTTATGCCATTTTGCAGCGCTGAATAGATGTTTCTGCCGGTCGTATCGGTCATACTAGGCAGCCTTTTAACTCTTAAAACAGATAGCAAGCGTCATTTATCCGATGAAAATATTCACCTCGCTAAAACTTCTTTTCCTGGCAAGCGTACTGCTAGCGACAGCCTGTCCGTCCAGCGCCACTGTCGCCACTCATCCCAGCAGCGGTGAAAAGCTGGCTGCGCAGCAGGTATTCACCTACCGCATGGGCGCAGAGCCTCCGTCGATAGACCCGCAGCTGGTGGAAGATGTGGAAGGCTCGGCGGTGGCACGCGATCTGTTTGAGGGACTGTTGACCCAGAAAGCGGATGGCAGTCTGGCTCCCGGCGTGGCCGAACGCTGGGAGCTTAATCCGGCTAAAACCATCTACACCTTTCATCTGCGTAAAAATGCACGCTGGTCGAATGGCGAACCGGTAACCGCGCATGATTTCGTGTATGCGTGGCGGCGCGCGGTCGACCCTAAACTGGCGTCACCCTACGCCGGTTATCTGGAATTGACTACGCTGAAGAATGTGTCTGCGGTGATCCGTGGCGAGATGCCGACCACGGCACTCGGAGTCAGTGCCATCGATGATTACACCCTGCAGGCCGAGCTCGATGCGCCACTCGCCTACTTTCCGACCATGCTGGTGCATTCCACCACGATGCCCACACCACAGAAAGTGATCGAGCAGTACGGCGATAGCTGGTCCCGTCCCAATCATCTGGTCGGTAACGGTGCCTATGTGTTGACCGAGCATGTACTCAACGAACGCATGGTACGCGTGCGCAATCCGCTGTACTGGAATAATCAGAACACCATTCTGGATAAGGTGATAGGCCTGATCATCGATGATGAAAGCCAGGCTTACAACCGCTATCAGGCGAATGAACTGGATAAAACCGAGGTGCCGACCGGACAGTTCAAACGTCTGCAAAAAGAACGCCCGGCGGAAACCTTTTCCAGTCCGCGCCTGTGTAGTTACTATTACATGTTCAACCTCGACAAAGCACCGTTCGATGATCAGCGCGTGCGTCAGGCCCTGAGCTATGCGATAGACCGCGACATTATCACCAATAATATCCTCGGTGCTGGGCAGATTCCGGCCTACACCTTCACCCCAGGTTCGACCGCTAACTTTTCGGTACCGGAGGTGGCGCTGGCTTCGATGTCACGCAATGATCGCATCAAAACAGCCAAAGCCCTGTTAGCCGAGGCAGGTTTCGGTCCGTCCAGGCCGCTCAAGACCACCATCTTCTATAACACTTCGGAAGGGCATAAAAAAATTGCCATTGCGATCAGCCAGATGTGGAAGCAACGTCTCGGAGTTCAGGTCACGTTACAGAATCAGGAGTGGAAAACCTTTCTCTCCACGCGTGGCGCGGGTGACTTTGAAATTGCACGCGGGGCCTGGTGCGGCGACTATAACGAAGCGTCCACCTTTCTCGATCTGATGCGCTCCGGTTCCGACCAGAACGATATGCGCTATAAAAATGCGCGCATCGACCAGTTGCTGGCCGAGGCCAAAACCCTCGCCGACCCTAACCCGAACTACGCACAAATCGAACAGATCGTCGCCACTGAAGCGCCGATTATTCCGATCTACCACTACACCGGTGTGATGCTGCTAAAACCTTACGTGAAGGGTTGGCCACACCAGAATGTTGAAGCCAACTGGTATTCGCGTGAAATGTATATCACCGAGCACTAACGGACGGAAACACAGAGCACGATGCTAAGCTTCATTCTGCGACGACTGGCGATTGCGATTCCGACCATTCTGCTGATCATCACCCTCTCGTTCGTACTGATGCATGCCGCACCCGGCGGACCGTTCAGTGCAGAACGCAACCTGCCGCCCGAAGTGCTGGCGAATATCGAACAGCGCTACGGACTGGATAAACCGCTGTACCAGCAGATCTTCGTCTATGTCTCCGGCATCGTCACCGAGTTTGATTTCGGCCCCTCCTTCAAATACAAGAACCAGAGTGTAAATGATCTGATCGCGAGCGGTTTTCCGGTGACCCTGGTGTATGGCTTCTGGTCGTTTGTATGCGCCAGTGTGCTCGGCATTTCGCTCGGCGTAATCGCCGCCCTGAAACATAATAGCTGGCTCGATTATGCGGCCACCGGCAGTGCTATCCTGGGTTCGGTACTACCCAACTTTGTGATGGCCCCTTTACTCGTGCTACTGTTTACGGTTTACCTCAACTGGCTGCCGGGTGGCGGCTGGGAAGGCGGTCAGATTCAGTTCATTATCATGCCGGTGATTGCACTGGCGACCAGTTATCTGGCTGGCATCACGCGCATTACGCGCTCTTCCATGCTGGAGGTACTCGGCTCCAATTTTATCCGTAGCGCACGTGCCAAAGGTCTACCGGCGCACCACATCATTCTGCGCCATGCGCTGAAGCCAGCATTGCTGCCGGTACTCACCTCACTCGGATTATCCTTTGTCGGCATGATCACCGGCTCGGTGGTGATCGATCAGTACTTCAGCACCGGCGGTATCGGTCAGCATTTTGTCAACGCCGCGCTGAATCGCGATTACTCGGTGATCATGGGCGTCACCATTCTGGTCGGTAGCCTGACCATCCTGTTTAACCTGCTGGTGGAGATCCTGTATGCCTGGATCGATCCCAGAATTCGCTATTGAATCGACGGCTACCTCGCGATGCTATTGAATCCGAAAAAAATACAGCAACTGGCGCAGAATCTGGCCAGCCTTCCTCCAGATGAGAACAGCAGCGAGCTGAAAGGCCGTTCGCTGTGGCAATTAGCCAGAGCCCGTTTTGCACGTAATCGGGCGGCGATGATTAGCCTGATCGCGCTCCTGTTGATCGTAATTTTTTCGATCGTCGGCAGCAGCCTGTCGCCGTGGGATCATGAACAGATCGACTGGGATGCGATGGCCGACGTGCCGATGCTGGGCGCACCATCGATTCAGAGCCGGCATTACTTTGGCACCGATGATCTGGGGCGCGACCTGTATGCGCGGGTGATTCAGGGCAGCCAGATTTCGCTGATGGTCGGCCTCATCGGTTCCCTGATCGCGGTCGTGGTCGGCACACTTTATGGGGCCACAGCTGGTTATCTGGGAGGACGCATCGACGCACTGATGATGCGTAGTGTCGATATTCTGCTCGCGATCCCGTTTATGTTCGTGCTGATTCTACTGATGGTGATGTTCGGGCGCTCGATTTACATGATTTTCATCGGCATCGGCCTGCTGTCCTGGCTCGACATGTCGCGCATCATCCGCGGCCAGACCCTGTCGTTAAAGAACCGTGAATTCATCGAAGCGGCCAGAGCCATCGGGGTGCGACCTTTAACCATCATTACGCGCCATATTATTCCCAATGTGCTCGGCATCGTGGTGGTGTATGCGACCCTGCTGGTACCCGGCATGATCATGACCGAGTCATTTATTTCTTTTCTTGGGCTCGGCGTGCAGGAACCGCAGACATCGTGGGGCGCGCTGATCAACGAAGGCGCACGCTCGATCCAGAACGGTACATTATGGCAACTGCTGTTCCCGCTGGCGTTTTTTATCGTCACTCTGCTCAGCTTTTACTTTATCGGGGACGGCCTGCGTGATGCACTCGACCCGAAAGATCAGTAAGACAGGTCATCCATCATGAGTCTTCTCAGTATCAATGATCTATCGGTTCAGTTTTCTACCCCGGATGGCAGCGTGAATGCGGTGAACGGGGTCAGCTTCGAGCTTGCAGCGGCTAAAACACTCGGCATCGTCGGTGAATCCGGTTCCGGCAAGAGCCAGACTGCACTCGCCATCATGGGCCTGCTGGCGCGCAATGGTCAGGCTAGCGGTACAGTCGAGTTTGATGGCGAGTCCATTCTGAATCGTACCGAAAGCGAACTCAATCGCATCCGCGCGCAACAGATTGCGATGATCTTTCAGGACCCGATGACCTCACTCAACCCCTATATGCGAGTCAGTGAACAGTTGATGGAAGTGCTAACCGTACATAAAGGCATGACGCGCCGGGACGCACTGGCGGAGTCGATCCGCATGCTCGACGCGGTACGCATTGCCGATGCCAGATCACGCATCCATCTATACCCGCATGAATTTTCCGGTGGCATGCGCCAACGCGTAGTCATTGCGATGTCGCTGCTATGCCGCCCAAAACTGCTGATTGCGGATGAGCCAACCACCGCACTGGATGTAACGGTACAGGCGCAGATCATGACCCTGCTGGCAGAGCTGCAACAGGAATTCGCCACTGCCATCATCCTCATCACGCACGATCTCGGTGTGATTGCGAGCAGCTGTGACGACATGCTCGTGATGTATGGAGGCAGAGTCATGGAATACGGCCCGGTGCGCCCGGTTTTCCGCAGCCCCGCCCATCCATACACCATCGGTTTACTGCAGGCCATTCCACGACTGGATCAGCAATCCGCTCAACTGATGACAATTGCAGGCAATCCGCCCAACATGCTGCATCTGCCACCCGGCTGTCCGTTTCAGCCGCGCTGCACTTACGCTATCGAGCGCTGCCAGCAGCAGATGCCACCGTTAAGCGCTGAGCCGGACCAGCGCCAGCGTGCCTGCCATATCACGCTGGAGAAATCCATATGAGCGGTCCTCGTGATCTTTTACTCAGAGTAGAGAACCTCAGCGTCAATTATCCGGTTTATACAAAAGGCGGCATGCCCTGGACACGCCCGCAGAAACTTCAGGCAGTAAACTCCGTCAGCTTCGATCTGTATCAGGGCGAAACCCTCGGCATCGTGGGTGAATCGGGCTGCGGTAAATCGACCCTGGCGCGTGCCATCATGCGCCTGATACCGGCGGCTGGCGGAAACGCTTTTTGGAAGGGTCAGCAGGATTTACTGTCAATGGATGCCAGAACACTACAGCAACTACGGCGCGAGCTGCAGATGATCTATCAGGATCCGCTGGCCTCGCTCAACCCGCGCATGACCATCGGCCAGATCATCGCCGAACCGCTAACCACGCACTTCCCCAAAACCGATACATCAGAAATCAATCAACGCGTGAAGCAGAACATGCAGACTGTCGGTCTGCTGCCGAATCAGATCAACCGCTACCCGCACGAGTTTTCTGGTGGTCAGTGTCAGCGCATCGGTATCGCACGTGCGCTGATCCTGCATCCGCAACTGATCATCTGCGATGAACCGGTTTCCGCACTGGATGTATCGATACAGGCACAGGTGATTAATCTGTTGATGCAGTTACAGCAGGATCTGGGAATGTCGCTGATCTTTATCGCACACGATCTGAGTGTGGTACGCCATATCAGCCAGCGCGTGATGGTATTGTACCTTGGGCATGTGGTAGAGATAGCGGACACCGATATGCTGTATAAAAATCCGCTCCACCCCTACACCCGAGCGCTGATTTCCGCGGTGCCAGTCCCCGACCCGGAGCGTCAGCGCAAGAAATCTATTTTGCTGCTGGAGGGTGAGCTACCGTCACCAATGAATCCACCTTCGGGCTGTGTCTTCCGCACCCGCTGCCCGCAGGCTCAGGCCATCTGTGCTGAACAGAAACCAGCGTTAAAAAACGTGCATGGCGAACATAAGGTAGCGTGTCATTTCGTTGGATGATTGAGTGCTTTGACAAGCAATGAGCTGGATATTTAAACGGGGATAGCCAGTTTTGCTGAACTAGTTAGTGCAGGACTAAACGCTATTAAGCAGTAAGTTGAAGAAAACTACACGGTCGTAGCGACTTGAACCTTCAAATACAATTTACAGCATGCAGAACCGGATCCGGCACTCCCTTCAACTGTTACCAAAAGGAGTGCCGAACTGTAACCCGGATTTTGTATATTTTATCCCTACTTTACCTGATCAATCCTGATCTCAACCACACCGTCAAAACCATTCCACTGAATCGCCTCTGACTCGTCGAACAGATCGCCGGCCTGGGCGATTGGATTACCAGATTTGGATATCCGTGCACCCACAATCACCTGTTCAAAACTGGAGATTTTCATCTGCGGCATCATCGCATCGTTGTCAGACAGGGTAACCTGCAGCGGCAGATCAGAAACCTTCAATCGTTTTGCGGCCAGTGGCATCGGTGGACCGGAAGATGCCTTGGCGTAAACGAACACCAGATCGTCAGGCTGTGCTCTGGACGCCAGACTACTATCGAGTGAAATCGACAGTGTAATCTGTGCGACCGCTGGCGCAGCAGCAGCCATGTTGATTGCAGGCGGCAGATCGGGCTTCTGTTCTCTGAGTGCGCTCATGCGTGACTCTAACTCGGCGATGGATTGCGGATCGTTACTCAGCATCGGTACCAGACGGGCAAAATAATCATAGGCTTCGCGTAAGCGACCACCCTGCTCGGCCGCCAGTCCGGCCAGCCATAAGCCAGTCATTTCATTCGGAGAAATTTTAAGCGCCTGCTGCACCAGTCGTTCCGGTTCGCCGGTAATTTTACCATCCTGGGTCATCGCCAGTGCATCCGCCAGCGCCAGCATCACGTTCGCATCCTGATTGTTTAAATCGAGTGCACGTTCCAGGGCCGTAACGGCTTCAGGAAATTGCTGCAATGACATCAACGTTCGACCCATCACAAACCAGCCCTGAAAATCTTCCGGATTATCACGTAGATGTGCCTTCAGCTTATCCAGCATTTCACTCATGGAAGGTGCTTTTCCACCGCCGGCTCCATGCGGTGAATTTGCCTGGCTACGTGGCATGGCTAAAGAAGGATCTTCGATGACCCGATACTCGCCAAGCTGATAGTACATAAAGACACTCAGCACAGGGATAACAGCGACGAAAACCCAGATCGCCCATTTTCCGGACTCCAGATTACTGCCCAGCGTCTGTTGACGTTCCAGGTCGAGTGCCAGTGAAGTTTCAAGATCCTTCATACCGGCATCGAACTCCTGCTGCGACAGCTGAGCTTCTGCCAGTTGCTCTTCCAGCAACGCCTTTTTTTCCTTCGCGATGGTAATGTTCTGCTGTTCACGCGCGACCGAATGATCTATCGATGGTTTGCGTAAAACGGGAATAATAACAAATGCCAGACTCAATAAAATCAGTACAACAACGAGTGCTCCGAATATCATTTAGTATCTCCTGCAGCTGAATCTTTACCCGACAACAGGTCATGCGCATGCGCCATGTCTTTCAGTTCAGGTTCTTCTATCTTTCTGGTTTTTTTAATTCTGTACATAACGGCAATTAACACGAATAAAAGCAGGGCAAACGGACCCGCCCATAACAACAGGGTACTGGATTTGACCGGTGGACGATAAAGGACGAAATCACCATAACGGCTGACCATGTACTCGACGATTTCCTCACGACTTTTACCCTGCTGCAGCATGTCGTAGGTCTGCTGACGCAGATCTTTCGCGAGATCGGCATCCGAGCCGGCCAGATTCTGGTTCTGACAGACCAGGCAGCGCAGTTCCTCGATGAGCTGCTTGTACTCCGCTTCCGTCGCGGCATCTTTAAACTGGTGAAATTCAATAGCGGCCTGTAGCGGCGAGAGCATACTGAAAAACAAAACTATACTGATGAGAGTTTTCATGAAGTTGTTTAAGCAAAATGTTTAGATGAGGGATTTGAGTAGCGGCAAAATTTCTTCGTACAGCGCCTGCTCGGTAACCGGCCCGATATGTTTATGCTTGATCAGACCATCTTTACCGATAACAAAGGTTTCCGGCACGCCATAAACGCCCCAGTCAATACCGGCACGGCCTTCGATATCCACCGCACTCAGGGTATAAGGATTACCAAACTGCTGTAACCAGCGTTTGCCATCGGCAGGATCGTCCTTGTAATCCAGCCCCACAATATCAACCAGCTTCATATTGGCCAGCTGGGTGATCACCTTATGCTCTGCACGGCAGGACACGCACCAGGAGGCCCATACATTCAGTATCCACACCCTGCCTTTAAAATTTTCAGGCGAAAAACTGGTATTTTGCTGGTGTAGCACCGGCAGAGTAAAAGCCGGTGCTACCTTACCAATTAATGGTGATGGCACTTTTTTCGGATCCATGGTCAGGCCCACCGCCAGCAGCACGACCAGTATTCCGAAAATCCCGAGTGGAATAATAAAGCGCATCAGGCAACACTCCCTGCAGTATTCGCCGGCAGTTCATTTTCGCGCCGTACCATTTTGCGGTAGCGTTTATCCGTTCCAGCCAGGAATGCACCGAAGGCCATGATCAGGGCTCCCAGCCAGATCCAGCGTATAAACGGCTTGAAATAAATCCGGATAGCCCAGCTGCCGTCATCGCCAACCTGTTCACCTAAAGCGAT